>NZ_JBEPOS010000009.1:0-244961 GCF_040546885.1 Bradyrhizobium sp. S3.2.6
GGTTCTTCTCCAAGTTCGCCCGTTCAGTCCTGCGCCATATCCGGGTGGCCTCAAAACACGAACTCAAGGAGCGCATCATGGCTGGCATCGACGACATCAATCGCCATCCCGTCATCCATACCTGGTCCTACAAACTCGCCGACGCCGCCTGATATGATTCGAACCAAGAAAACGCTGAACTAGGCGACCGTGATTTTCAAAGTAAGCCACTGAGACTGACCGCGCATGTGAACGTTTCGTGAAACCAGAACGATGCCCCCACAACGATGAACCGCCTCTACCCGTAGTCTGCCCAACTGGAGCGGCGAGGAACGAAGGCCAACAGATCGGCTTGAGAGTCTTGCCAGCGCGCTGCCGAGCTGGCGGAGCGGCCCCGGCCCTGGCCCAAAAGTCTTCTGAAGCCGCGGCCGTCTCTCCGCCATCCGTGGTCTGAGGATGACTATGACCGTCTTCGTCTACGTGAACACCGCCAAACAGGTCGGCGACGTCGACCACATTAAGGTCTTCTCCACGATCGATGCCGCGGAAACGTGTTTCGAGGAGAACGATCCTGAGGGCGTGGCGTTCGAGTACGACGTGATAGGCACGCCAGTCTGACCACCCGTAAATTTCCCAGCTGGACCGGCGAGGAACGCAGGCCAGCAGATCGGCTTGAGAGTGTTGCCAGCCCGTGCAGAGCTGGCAGAGCGGCCCCGGCCATGCCCCCCAGCCCCCTGAAGCCGGGGCCGTCTCTCTCAGCCTTTGTGTTCGGAATAGCTCATGCGGTCCTCGCCCTCGATTGTACCGGCTGATCGCCTCGATCGTGACGTCTATTTGGTGTTGGAGGACTTTGGAGCGCGCGCCGGCTGCGCTTGGCGGGAGACCGACGAGGAAGATACGGACTTGGAGACCATCGTCCGCGATCTGATCTCTGGACAATACACCTATCCCGTGCGGATCGTGGCCTTTAAGCTATTGAGGGCTGGTCGAGGGACGCGACGTCTGAGGTTGCCACGGCGCTTGCGCAACTCGCAATCGATGAGGCCTTGGAGATCACACCTGCGCTGGATACCTTCATCGCCGCCAATGCGAGCGAAACAAGGCTGCAGTTGGTACTGCCGCTACGCTAATGTCTGAAAGCCCACGAGGTGCTCCACGTCGCGCCAACTAGAGCGACGCGTCGATCGCCACCCGATGTCCGTCGACCATCGCGGCGGCCTTGACCTTGGCTTCTTACTCTGTTGCGCAGTCGCGCTAAGTCTAAACTCAGCGCATTACCAAGTTCGTCGAGCACGCAATTCTATAGATCATCATGATTTCAACCTGCCGAGTTCCAAACGAAAACTAACATAAGCTGGGAATTCGCATTCTTTCCCGGCATTCATCGGATTTACATTGGCAGAAGCAAATCACCTTGGCATAATTTTAGGGCCGGGGCTGGAACGTTCATCTCGCATCTATTTACACCCGGGGCCTGACGTAGCAACAAGGCTACGTCGGCGCTTTCAGCACGATTTTAGATCAGCATAGCGAACAACCTGAGGCCGTCCGAAGGGCGGCCTTTTCTTGTGACGTGCGACGAAAGTTTTGCTGGATTTTCCTGCACTGGACAATCAAGATCGTCCCATTGAGCAGTCAATTTTTCCGGGGACATTGCAATGGCAAAACCGGCCGTTTCCCGTGATGCTTTTCGTGGACTATTCGCTTTCTATGCGGCGAAAGCTCATCACGACCACAAAGCCGAAGGTGAGGAATGCCTTCTGAAGCTGTTCGGGTCCGCGGAAGACATTCCTGATCGTCTATTGCAGCAGTGGTCTGAAAGAGCTGATTTACTCGGCCGCGAAACCGTTGGCAGTATAGTGGAGCCGCGCGCGCATGATATCGCCGGCGGCGGCGCGCGATATGATTGCGCGAGCGACTTTCTCCACACGCTCCTAAGAGATCTTGAGAGAAAAATGCAGTGATCAAGATACGCGCAGATTTTCCGCGCTGCTCTTGCCCCGCCTCTGATCGACTTTGACCTCGTAAGAGACCTTCTGTCCCTCACGCAGGTCCGAGAGACCAGCGCGCTCGACGGCGCTTATGTGCACAAAAACATCTTGGCCGCCATCATCGGGTTGAATGAAGCCGAAACCTTTGGTCGCATTGAACCATTTTACCACGCCGGTTGCCACGTTAGTCTCCTCGCTACGCAATTCCGAAAGAATAAATCAGGTTTGCTGAGCTTTCCACCTTGAACTTACGGCGCAGCTCCCAAAACTCCTCCGGCGGAAGTAGCTCGCGCACCTTGTGTTCGTATACCCGTCAAAATCATCTTCGGCGAGATGCGCGCGATGGGCAGCGCCGGCGGAGGCTCGTTCGGTGCAATCCGCGTCGAGCGCGCAATCACAATTGGCTGCGCAGCCGGGCACGCCGGGCAATTGGTCTATATGCGCGGCGGCCATGGACCACGCTCCGAGGAGGCAACGCCGATCGGCGTCGCATGTCGCGTCTGCCGCCGCCCGAGATGCGCGGCTCGGTCAGCGCTTCCAATTGGTCGCGAACTCCTTCCCGACGACTTCAGGACGTCAAGCGTACCGTTTGGGTTCTCCGGTGACTGATTATACGGGCACCTTCAAAAACACGCCTAGATATCGCGAGCCGATCGCTGGATTACTTTCAGATCCGGCGGGCGTTGGGTGAGCCGACGTATGTTCGACAGCGCGGTCCACTTCGGGAGCCAAGCGAGTATAGCCAGTATCTGAAGAGGTCCGCGCGCGCTTTACGGCTTCTCGCTGCGCGATATAATTGCGCCTCGTAACCCAAAAATTGTACAAATGGCGGGGACACCATGGTTGCCACTCTCAGCAGCGATTTTTCCGTTTTTTCCGTTGGCGCGGCCGGCGGAATCTCGGCGGAGGTTCTTCATTGGTATGGACTTCGACGCGGTGGTCGTGTGCCGATCTACGCAAAGTCGGTTTTTTACTGGATTGTGACGATTGCGATGGTCTTGGTGGGCGCGTTTCTCGCGTGGGTTCGATTCGGCTCTGACGGAGTTCCATTTGACGTCTACTTCGTTGGTCTGGCCGCACCAATAATACTGCAGAAGCTGATTGCCCACGCTCCCGCAGGCGTTAAGGGATCGAGAGGCTCATCGACCGGCATCCGAGATTTTTTCGTTTGGTAGCCGATGGCCCAAGCCCGTTTTGCCTCCCTCGCGATTGGAATCGACGAGTACCCCCAAGGGTTCTACCAAGGGGATGAATTGCCCCTGAAATGTGCTAGCGCAGACGCCCGCCGTGTCCACGCGTGGGTTTCCGACACCTTCCCGCGCGAGCAGTCGAGACATTTCGCATTTTTCAACGCGCAGGCGACTCACCTTACAATTAAATCCTCGCTCGAGACACTCGCGACCCTGCAAAACCTTGATTTCGTGCTGATCTATCTTGCCGGTCACGGTCGTCGTACGGCAAACGGCGCCAACTTCTGCGCGTACGACCATCCGCAGGTTGGCCAAGGCGTCGATGCCCAATTTATCGACGATGCGCTCCGTAGAATGCAAGCAAAGAACGTCCTGATCTTTGTGGATTGCTGCCACGCGGAGGCGGTATTCTGGGGCAGCGAGTTCTTCAGCCGGTTGGAAGGCTCTCGTTGCAGGTTGTTCGTCGCTTCGTGTCAAGCGGATCAACTAGCCTACGAAGACGATCTCCTAAAATCTGCAACTGACGCCAGTGGGTCAAGTTTGCTTGCGCTGGCGTTGTTCGAGAAAATCGACGAAGCGGCGCGGCTTCGCTCGGAGCACGTTAGCCTGGATGAGGCCTTGTTTCCCTACCTAAAGAGAAGAGTACCTGCGCTCGCGTTCAATCTCAAAGGGAGAGCCCCGCAGGAGCCGGTTTCCGGCGGACTGTCACGCGATAGTATCTACCTGCCGATCGCCCCCTCAACTCGCCCACCGCCTGGAACGTTCACCGCGCTATTGGCGCGGTGGCGTTCAGTAGTCACCACTATCTGTGTAATTGCCGCGTTCTCGATCGTGACCATCTATGCCGCGACCTGGCATCTTGAATTCAGCTCCAAGGGCTATTTGGCACTGTTTGCAGGTCCATCCTGGTTACCATCACTGCCGGGAGATCTCCTGCTACGAAGCGAGCTCCCATTTACAGTAGCTGACATCACCGAAGAGCCGTCCCTTAGGGCAGCGGCGTTGAGCCGGAAGATCGAGGGTGTGTGGTGGCAGACCGATCGTTTCGGCCAGCGCCGCTGGCTACAGGTCATAGAAGGCGCTCTGCGACCTGGCATCCGCGCTTACACTAGGGCACTCAATGGCATGCCCGAGGAAGCAGCTCCAGACTTGAACCTTATCAATCCGGAAAGCTTCGATTTCAAGAGGCGCGGAGCTGGCGTATCCAGATACTCAAGCATGCTGTTTGGCCCCCGGCCGATGGACATAGATCATTTAATCGCCATTGGCGCGTCGGCTGTCCTCGATCATCCTACTGACATGGACGGCTTGATTAGACCGGTCGTCCAGCACAAGGATTTGGCTACATTTAATTCCAACGCATGTGCGACAACAATAAGCTACGAGTACCTCGAGTGGGATAAGGGCGATTTTTGGCAATCGTTGTCTCTCTCGGCGGCCAGAGCCGACGCACCCGAGTTTTTTGACTTTCTGATCTTCCAAGCCCGAGTTCTGGATCTCATCCTACGAGCGGAGCCGCCACGACCGGAATCTCCTGAATCCGATCCACTTGACTACATAGTGATTAGCGCCGCCAAACTTCGCCACCTGATTAGATCCTACGCACTTGGACGACGATTGAGAAATGAGACGGCGTTAGCGAAAGGAGATGCCGACAAAGTTTCCGAACTGAAAACGTCGGGATGCGGCACGATGGCGGATATTCTCCTTGCTTGGCTGGAGGAGGAGAAAGCTGATCCAGAGCTGCCAGCGAGGATCCTCGCTGATCTCACGACGCCCCCGGTCAAGTACGGAAAACGTAGCGATACCGTGGTCAAACTGCTTCTCGGAGCTTTCGAGGAAATTTGCCACCGTGAGGCGATCAAAGACACGTCTAAAGGGTGGTCTTTGTTATCGCAGGTGCCACAATCGGTGAGCGCCAAGGACAGGCTCCGAATGGCTGTGCGCTTGGCGGCGGATCGCGGGTTTCCGGGAGAGTTGGAAGACGCCCTTTTTCAAACAGTCGAAAGATGGCCGAATAGAATTGCCGCAGACAAAGTGCCGCCTATGTGGGCGCAACTGTTCTCAGAGGCGCTGTCGCGTCCCGATCGCGCCCTGCAGACTCTGAGTGTTGGCGTTGCAAAGATGTCCTCCGAGTCAAAGCAGCGCTTCCTGCGTCTGGATGAACCAATCGAGAGAATAGCTAAGACAAATGGCATGGAATCTATTGCCCCCGGGCTCGATGCCTATGCGGAAGGTCTATCGTGGCTCGGTCCGCTTAGAAAAGACATATCGGACTATATTTTTCACGGTGAAACGACTGAAGGACGCGACCAAATCAAATCACTTGTCGACCTCAAGCTCGGGATGCTCGCACGCATGGCGTCTCGCGGCTATCAAGACCCCCGAATGAAGGAAGAGCTTTTCGATCTGCCTAATCCAATTCCAGGAATAAACCTCTCTGACTGGCGCGGATTTCTCGCACCGCGCGCATACGTCGATTGGATGTTGGCTGCGCGAGCGGAAATTAGATATCGGCAAGATCCGCCCACCCCGGAAGGCTTGTTAAGATTGGTGTCGAGCCTCCGAGGTGATGCGCGCCGTCGCAGATCCGAGGTCTTGATTGTGCAGGAGTACCTGCGTGATCGCCCTGTTGCGGAAAAAAAGAGGTGGGTCACGGAGCTAAGCGCGCTCGCTGCTACTGAAATCGAACCAGAATTGCGTGCGGACATCGCAAGCTTGGCGGTGAGAGTGTTTGCTTCGATCGAATTGGAGGACCTGAATGAGAAGCGCTGAAGCGCAACGCCCCCCGCCGACGCGCGACGCTGAATCAAGGCGCGATAGGTTGCACAGCCGGCAACGGCTATGATCCGACCGTCTTGCCTGCCGCAGCATCTGCTTTCGGCGCATCCGCAAGGCCGCGCACGAAGTTTATGGCTCGCTCCTGAAGTTCGGCCTCAAGCTTCGTCGCCTTGATGCGCTCGACAACGAGCTCGCGATCGAACGGTCGCGCCTGGTGGTAGCCTTCCACGAACTCCTTGTCCTTGTCGGACAAGCGAGCGAGTTTGGATACGATGATGTCCTCAGGACATGGGGCAACGGCTAGGACCTTTCGATCGTCGACATCGACCGTCTTGGTGATCGCCCGCTTGTTCCAATCTTCAGGAAGCCGCGCGGTGTTCTCGTCGACACCGTCGATATAGAAGCCGTGCTCGCGATGGAATTTAGAGCCCTCGCCATAGAGGGCATTGATCTCTTCTGAAGCCTCTGGATCGTCTTCGGGATCCAGTTCCTTCTGCTGGATCTCCCAAATCTTCGCGTTTTCCGGATAAGCGTCGATTTCGCCAGAGGTGCGTAGGACGATTGGTGCGTCTGGCCATGAAAGCAAGATGCTTTGGCTGCCGATGATGAAGACCTTGTCGGTTTTAAATAGCCGGGCGATCACCCTGACTGTCTCGACAAGGTCTTCAATAGTGCGAACAAACGAGTTTTGTGTCACGCAGCCATCCGCGGAAGTCCCGCGGTCTGATGGATCGCAGATCTCTCGGCAATCCGCTTCGCCGCCTTCCAGATACGACGGCGCAGAGTGTCGTCCTCGAAATTGATGCCTTCCGCCAAAACGAAAGGTGAGGACAGACGCAGACGCGTCATCTCTTCGTCGCGGCTCGTCAGACGGCGGCGGACCGTAGAAGGAGGAAAGCCAAGCATGTCCGACCACTCGCGAACGAAAGCGTAGCCTTCGAAACGCTGGTAGTTATGGGCCAAAGAATCCTTAGCCCTTTCGACCAGCGACGGGTCGCGACCGATCTGCCGCGCAATAAGCCGATGCATGATCAGCTTCGCGGTGTCGTTCACGTATTCCCGGTTGATCCGGACGCTCATGGCTCTCGACCAGTGCCTATCTCAGGGTGGAAAATAGGGCATCGACCCTTAAAAATCCAGCTACCCACCAATCCTCTTGGACGGCGGATGTTCCCTGTCCGTTCAAACTAGCAGTTCCGATAAGCTCGGGCAACGGGGCAAAAACCCGGAAAATCGCCAAGGTCTAAGGAACCTGACCTCCGACCAGCAAGCGTCTTACTCAACTAAATATGGGGATATTGATAAGACAAATCAATATCTTAGCTCGATCTATCGCCTCAAGAGCGATAATCCTCCTTTCAGGCCCAAAACGGGAATGGAGGCCATGCCGGCGATACGAACTGAGATCTTCCAGAGAACCTTTACCCCTCCCCGCGGGAGATCTCCGAGCCCATCCTGGCCCTTTGCCGCGAACTCAGCCCAGACCGACAGCCTGTCTGGATCTCAGTCTTGCCTGAGCCCGGCGCCGTTGCCAGCGAGTGCTTCAGCAACGTTCCCGCAAAGGTTGCGAGAGACGGAGGGACACTGCTTTACGGATGGACGATTTGGGAATGGCCACGAATTTTCGTTGAAGCCGAACATCACGCCATTTGGGAATGCGATGATTCAGAGTCCTCGATCGTCCAATTTGTACTCGGAAGTCGCCGATTGCCGCACCGGCCAAGGCATCAAGCTTCACGAAGGGCAGATTTTGCTTACACGTTGATCAGAACAGCGGAAGCAAAGGTCCCGGGTCCAACACATGCCCAAGCGAAATGCCGACAAGCTTGCGCGCGCGAAAGCACGACCGGATCCCTCCCAATGGAACGAGGATGAAGCGATGACCTTTAGCGAGGCTGTCGCCGTGTTTTTTCCGCAAGGTCCACTGACATTATCATCACTGCGCAGGGCAGCGGCAGTTGGGACTCTTGAAATCGCCAAAGTGGCAGGTAAAGATTTGACGACGCCTCGTGCTATCCGCAAATTGGTAAAGCCATCATGCCGGGCCGCAAAGCCAAGCCGCCGCGACTCTGGTTCCGAGAAGACGACGGATGCTGGGTCATCCTCGATCGATCGGAGGGAAAGCGACGGCAGATCCGCACAGGTTGCAGCCGCGACGACATTGACGGCGCTGCGAAAGCGCTCGAAACCTACATCGGCGGACGGCACCCAACCACAATCGGGGCAAGTGACCCTGGGGTCCTCGCCATAGCCGACGTCCTTACTGCCTACGAGGTATCCAAACGGCCAAAGGATAAGAGTGACGAGCGAGCCTGGGCGCAGCATGATCTACTGCTCATCCGGCTCCTCGATCTGAATGGCTTCTTCGGTGACAAGACAGTGAGCAAGCTCAAGGCCCAGCTGTGCCGCGACTTCGTGGACTGGTCCACGAACACGCCGAATGAAAACAACAGGCAGGCCGGGTTTAAGCCACGTCAAGGCAAAGTTTCCGAGCAAACCGCTAGGCGCCGGCTTGAGGATTTACGTGCTGCCATCAACGCGTACCATGCGGAGCACACGCTGAGCGTCGTTCCGAAGATTACCCTACCTCCCAAGGCGGAAGGCCGCCACCGCTGGCTGACGCGCAACGAAGCCGCGCGCCTGCTCGGTGCCGCGATCGGCTACGTGTGGGATAACGAGCGAAAATCCTGGAAACGAAAGGAAGATGGCAAGCTGTTGCGCCGGGAGCGGTGGATCATCCGGCGACGCTATCCGGCCGCCCGCTTTTGTCTGATTGGCGTTTACAGCGCGCGGCGCGAGGAAACGATTCGGCGCACACAATGGCTCGCCACCACCACGCATCCATGGATGAACCTCGACGGCATGGTCTATCAGGGCAAAGGCGCCCTGGAACGGTCAACTAAGAAACGGCGCCCTCCGGCAAAGATCGCTAGCCGCCTGCGCCCTCACTTGGTCCGCTGGCGCAAGATCGACCAAATGCGATCGAGCGAACTGCGCGCGGCCGGCATTCTGGAGAACGGCGAACAAATCAGATTCGTCGTGAACCGCATTCACGATGGCCAGCCGCTTGCCGGCAAGATCAGGTCAGCTTGGGAAGGTATTCTGCAGGACGCGGGGCTTGGCGAGGATGTTGTCCGGCATTCGCTACGCCATACAGCAGCGACGTGGCTGATGCAGGCCGGCGTCGATATGTGGGAGGCTGCTGGCTGGCTTGGAATGACGGTAGAGCAGCTTGAGGCAAACTACGGTCATCACCATCCTGAATTCCAGGAAGAAGCCGCTGAGGCGTTTGGCGGCCAACGCTAGTCCCGCGCGGGGAACTTGGGATCGATTTCGTTCGCTGCAGCGTCGAGCTCAGATTGAGCGGCCTTCGCCCAAGCCCCGGACTTCTCAGGATCCCTCGGCGAAATCTGCAGAAACCGATCGTTGGCTGTGACAAGCGCGTGCACGGCCTTACTCCAACGCTCGTATGCAGAATCGAGCTCTACAGCCACCACACTGCTCCGATCGAGCCATTTCGTTGCGCATTTCGTTGCGCGCAAAAATCATCGAAAGTATAAGTATTTGAAATAATGGTCGGAGTGGCAGGATTCGAACCTGCGACCCCTGCGTCCCGAACGCAGTGCTCTACCGGGCTGAGCCACACTCCGACAAGAAGGCGGCTTATAGCGTCGGGTTTCACGCACCGCAAGCGGCCGAGCTGAGGAATTTTGTCCCTGTGAAAATGCGTCTTGAAACGTCGATTTTACCAGCCGGCCAGGCCGGCGCGGAAGCCGCCGCCCGGACCTTGGCCGCCGGCGGACTGGTCGCGTTTCCGACCGAGACGGTCTACGGGCTCGGCGCGGACGCGGCGAACGCGACCGCGATCGCCCATCTCTACGCCGCCAAGGGGCGGCCGGCCTTCAATCCGCTGATCGCCCACGTCGCGGACCTCGCGGCTGCACGGCGCATCGGGAGGTTCGATGCGCGCGCCCTGAAGCTCGCCGAGGCGTTCTGGCCGGGGCCGCTGACGCTGGTGGTGCCGAAGACGGATGGTTGTCCGGTCGCCGATCTAGCCACTGCGGGCCTCGACACCGTCGCGATCCGCATTCCCGCCCACCCGGTGGCCGAAGCCATTTTACGCGCCTTTGGCGGGGCCGTGGTGGCGCCGTCGGCAAATATCTCCGGCCATGTCTCCCCGACGCTGGCCGCCCATGTCGAGAGTGACCTTGCGGGGCGGATCGACCTGATCGTGGACGGCGGACCGGTTGCGGTGGGCGTGGAATCGACCATTGTCGGCTGCTTCGAGGCGCCGCTGCTGCTGCGGCCGGGCGGGCTGTCGCGCGAACGGATCGAGGCCGTCCTGGGCGCAGCCCTGGTGCGGCCGCCGGTGGAGGCCGGGAGCGACGACAGCCAGCCGCTGGCGCCGGGCATGATGGCCTCGCATTACGCGCCGCGCGCGGCCGTGCGGCTCGATGCGCGCGAGGTGGCGCCGGGTGAAGCGCTGCTGGCATTCGGCCCCGCGCGCCTGCCCGGCCTTGACGCCGCGTCAGCCGTCATGAATTTGTCGCCCGCCGGCGATCTCGATGAAGCCGCCGCCAATCTGTTCGGCTATCTTCGCGCCCTCGATGCGAAGAGGCCGCGGGCGATTGCCGTGATGACGATCCCCGAAGACGATCTGGGAGAGGCGATCAACGACCGGCTGCGCCGGGCTGCCGTGGCGAGATAAGAGCGAAGCAAGAGACGAAACAATGAACATCAATAAATCGGCCACTCCTCCGCTTGCGCCCGAGCTGATCGAACAATTCCGCAAGATCGTCGGCGAGCGCCACGCGATCACCGATGCGGTCGACATCGAGGCCTACGTCACCGAGGAGCGTAACCTGTTCCACGGTCGTTCGCCGCTGGTGCTGCGGCCAGGTTCGACCGCGGAAGTGTCCGCGATCTGCAAGCTGGCCTCCGAGCATAAAATCGCGCTGGTGCCGCAGGGCGGCAACACCGGGCTCGTCGGCGGGCAGACGCCGCACAACGGCGAGGTGGTGGTGTCGCTGCGCCGGCTCGACAAGATCCGCGAGGTCGACACCGCCTCCAACACCATGACCTGCGAGGCCGGCGTAGTGCTGCAGGTCGCGCAGCAGAAGGCTGCCGACGTGGACCGGCTGTTTCCGTTGTCGCTCGGCGCGGAAGGCAGCTGCACCATCGGCGGCAATCTGTCGACCAATGCCGGCGGCACCGCCGCACTCGCCTATGGCGTGGCGCGCGAGATGGCGCTGGGGCTGGAAGTGGTGCTCGCCGATGGACGCGTGCTCAACGTGCTGTCGAAGCTGAAGAAGGACAACACCGGCTACAATCTGCACAACCTCTTCATCGGCGCGGAAGGCACGCTCGGCATCATCACGGCGGCGACATTAAAACTGTTTCCCAAGCCGCGGGCGGTCGAGACGGCCTATGTCGGGCTGAAATCGCCGGCGGCGGCGCTGAAGCTGCTGACGATCTCGCAGAGCGAGGCCGCCAATGCTTTGACGAGCTTCGAGCTGCTCTCGGAGATGGCGGTGGATTTCTCGGTCCGCCACGGCATCGACGTGCGCGATCCGCTTGCGGAGAAGCATCCCTGGTACGTGCTGATGGAATTGTCCTCTCCCGGCGACGACGCCCGCACGCCGCTGGAGACAATCCTCGCCCGCGCCATGGAGGAGGAAATCGTCGACGATGCCGTGATCGCGGCCAATCTCAGCCAGCGCAGCAACTTCTGGAAGTTGCGCGAGGAGATGTCGTCGGCGCAGAAGCCCGAGGGCGGCTCGATCAAGCACGACATCTCCGTTCCCGTCGCCGCCGTGCCCGCCTTCATCGAGGAGGCCAACGCCGCCGTGGTGAAGCTGATCCCCGGCGCGCGGCCGGTGCCGTTCGGCCATCTCGGCGACGGCAATCTGCACTACAATGTCAGCCAGCCGATCGGCGCCAACACCGCGGACTACCTGGCGTGCTGGCACGAGATGAACGCTGTTGTGTTCGAGATCGTGCTGCGGATGGGCGGCTCGATCTCGGCCGAGCACGGCATCGGCGTGCTCAAGCGCGACGAGCTGCCAGAGGTGAAGGACAAGACCGCGATCGAGCTGATGCGCGCAATCAAGGCGATGCTCGATCCGCACGGCATCATGAACCCGGGGAAAGTGCTGTGAGCGTGTCCGCCCTTACGATCGACGCCATCCAGGATGCCGATGTCGAGCCGGTGGTCGCGCTGTGGCAGCGCTGCGGCCTGACGCGGCCGTGGAACGATCCGCATGCCGATATCGCGCTGGCGCGGCGGCGCGACAACTCGACGATCCTGATCGGCCGCGATGGCGGCGCGATCGTTGCGACCGTCATGGTCGGCCATGATGGCCATCGCGGCTGGGTCTATTACGTCGCGGTCGATCCGGATGGACGCAAGCGCGGCCATGGCCGCGTCATCATGGCGGCGGCCGAGGACTGGCTGCGGCAGGCCGGGATTGTCAAGCTCCAGCTCCTGGTCCGGCGCGAGAATGCGCAGGCGAATGCGTTCTATCAATCGCTCGGCTTCGAGGAATCGACGTCGGTGATGTTCCAGAAGTGGCTCGACGGCCGCGCTCCCACCTAGCTCCTAGCCGGAAGACAGCAATGACCATTTCCGACCGCGTCCGTATCAAGGACGTCCGCGTGCTCTCGGACGGCTGGACGCCCCTGAAGAACACCACGTTCGACTACCGGCGCGCCGATGGCGAGTGGCAGACCCAGCACCGGGAAACCTATGAGCGCGACAATGCCGCCGCCGTGCTGCCCTACAATCGCGCCCGGCGCAGCGTGATCCTGGTGCGCCAGTTCCGCCTGCCGGCGTTCATCCGCGGCTACGACGATCTCCTGATCGAGGCGGCCGCCGGCGTGCTGGACGACGCCTCGCCTGAGGTGCGGATCCGCGCCGAAGCCGAGGAGGAAACCGGCTATCGCCTGCACGACGTCCACAAGGTGTTCGAGGCCTTCATGAGCCCGGGCGCGGTGACCGAAAAATTGCATTTCTTCGTCGCCGAATATGAGCCGGAAATGCGCGTCAGCGATGGCGGCGGCCTCGAGCACGAGGGCGAGGACATCGAGGTGCTGGAGCTTGGCATCGACGAGGCGCTGGCGATGATCGCCAATGGGCGGATCATCGACGCCAAGGCGATCATGCTGCTGCAATACGCCGCGCTGCATATTTTCAGGTAGGTGACGCGGGCTTTCTTCACCTCGCCCCGCTTGCGGGGAGAGGTCGGAATTCAAGCGCAGCTTGAATTCCGGGTGAGGGGGAGCCTCCGCGAATCCCACTGTCGCCGTCCTCGCGGAGACTCCCCCTCACCCCAACCCTCTCCCCGCAAGCGGGGCGAGGGAGCGCAGCTGCCTCGCGGCGAGCCATTGCGCATTGCAATTCTGGCCTGCACAGCCGTGGCGCCTGTTGAGCAAACCGCGGACTATCTCTAGTCTGGCTTCAACAAGAACCAGGAGACGCGCCCATGTCTGCCCCGCGCGACGATGAATTCGGCTTTGCGCCCGACTATGATTCCCCCGTTCCATATATGCAGCGGACGCGCGACTATTACAACGCGATCGGCTACGTCACGCCGTATCGCTGGGCGCACTATACCGAGGCGCCGTTCCAGAAGCTGAAGAAGCCGCTCGCGCAATCGCGCGTCACCATCATCACGACCGCGGCGCCCTACGATCCGGCCAAAGGCGATCAGGGGCCGGGCGCGGCGTATAATGGCAGCGCGAAGTTTTACCAGGTCTATGACGGCGACACCTCAAAGCAGCACGATTTGCGCATCTCGCATATCGGCTACGACCGCAAGCACACCGCGGCGACCGACAACGGCACCTGGTTTCCGCTGCCGCAGCTTTTGAAGGCCAGTGCCGCCGGCCGCATCGGCGAGGTGAGCCGGCGCTTCTTCGGCGCGCCGACCAATCGCAGCCATCGCGTCACGCTGGACACCGATGCGCCGGAGATTTTGGCGCGCTGCATTGCCGACAAGGTCGACGCCGCCGTGCTGGTGCCGAACTGCCCGGTCTGCCACCAGACCACCGCGCTGGTGGCGCGGCATCTCGAGGCAGGCGGCATTCCGACCGTGATCATGGGCTGCGCGAAGGACATCATCGAGCACGCCGCTGTGCCGCGCTTTTTGTTCTCGGACTTCCCGCTCGGCAATTCCGCCGGCAAGCCGCACGACATTGCTTCGCAAGCGCAGACGCTGGAGCTGGCGTTGAAAGTACTGGAGACCGCGAGCGGGCCGCAGACCACGATGCAATCGCCGCTGCGCTGGAGTGAGGACGCCTCCTGGAAGCTCGACTACAACAACGTCGCGCAAATGAGCCCCGAAGAGCTGGCACGCCGCCGCGCCGAGTTCGACAAGCAGAAGGAGATCGCGCGCGGCAATCGCGCCGCCTGACGTCCTCCGACAAAATAGAACAACGAGGGGAGAGAGACGTGACGCGACCGTTCGAGGGCGTGAAGATCCTGGACTTCACGCAAGTGCTGGCCGGCCCCTATGCGAGCTACCAGCTCGCGCTACTGGGCGCCGACGTCATCAAGGTCGAGCGGCGCGAGGGGGAGGACATGCGCCGCACGCCGCTCGCGCGCGAATGGGCGGGGCGCGGGCTGGCGCCGGCCTTCCAGGCCATCAACGGCAACAAGCGCAGCCTGACGCTGGATCTGCAAAAGCCCGACGCCGTCGCGATCGTGAAGAAGCTCGCCGCGACCGTCGACGTCGTCATGGAAAACTTCCGCCCCGGCGTGATGGACAAGCTCGGCATCGGCTACGAGGCGCTCTCGGCGATCAATCCGAAGCTGATCTATTGCGCGGTGTCAGGATTTGGCCAGACCGGCCCGGATCGCCTGCGGCCCGGCTATGACGGCAAGATGCAGGCGCTCTCGGGCATCATGGCGATCACGGGGCATCCGGAAACAGGGCCGACTCGCGCCGGCTTTGCGGTGTGCGACGTTCTCTCGGGCGCAACGGCCGCCTTTGGCGTATCGAGCGCGCTCTACCAGCGCGACCGCACCGGCAAGGGACAGTTCATCGACGTCTCCATGCTGGAGGCGACGATGGCGTTTCTCTCCGGCCAGATCGCGGACTGGTCGGTCGCCGGCCATCGCCAGCAGCTCTCGGGCAACCAGGCGGTGAGCCGCAAGACCACCGCCAATCTGTTCAAGGCGGGCGACGGTTACATCCTGCTCGCCGTCAACAACGAAAAACAATACCGCGCGCTCATGTCTGCACTCGGCCGCGAGGACACGCTGTCCGATCCGCGTTTCGCCGACTGGTTTTCGCGCAACGAGAACGAGCCCGCGCTGCGCGCCATCATCGAGGAGGCGCTTGCCGCAAAGCCTGCGCGCGAATGGGAGACGATCCTGGAGGACGCCGGCGCGCCCTGCGCCAGCATCTGGAAGATCGAGGAGGTCATCGACCATCCGCAGATCAAGGCGCGCGGCGCGATCCAGGAGCTCGACACGCCCTATGGCCGCCTGCGCTTTGCCGGCAGCGGCTTCAAGCTCGCGCACGGCGGCGGCAGACTGGACCGGATGGCGCCGGAATTGGGTGCGGATACGGATTCGGTGCTGGGCGAATTGGGGTTCGATGCGGCGGAGATCGCGGCGTTACGGGCGCGGGAGATTGTGTAGAGGGGGACCGCCTAAAACAACGACCCCTGCCCCTCGTCGGAGGACGCAGCAGCAACCTTCCGCGCGATCTTCCTCGGCTTCGCGGCCTCGGCTTCCATCTCTTCCGCGCTGATCGGCAAGAGCAGCTGTTCGTCGTCATTGGCGACACGGTTGACGCGGGTGGAGACCGGGTGCCAGGCGAATTCGCCGCGGCGCGGGGCCGTCATCAGCGGCAGGATCGCATCGACCTCGTCACTGCTGCAATCGAGCCAGCGTTCGAAATCGCGCGGACTGATGGTGACAGGCACGCGGTCATGCAGCGCGGCCAGATCCTCGCCAGCCGCCGCCGTGACGATCGCCACCGTATCGAGCTCCTCGCCGTTCGGCCCGACCCAGGTCTCGAACACCGCGGCAAAACCGAGCGGCGCACCGTCGGCGTGACGGATGAAGAACGGCTGCTTGCGGCCGTCGATGGACTTCCATTCGTAATAGCCGTCGGCCGGGATCAGCCCGCGCCGCCGGCGTATAGCTCTCTTGAACGCGGGCTTCTCCAGCGCCGTCTCGGAGCGAGCATTAATCAGGAGCGTAAAGCCCTTGGGATCCCTGACCCAGCCCGGCAGCAGACCCCAGCGCATCAGGCGGAAATGGCGCGCGCCATTCTCGACCAGGACGACCGGTACCGGTTGCGTCGGCGCGACATTGTACCGGGGCGGGAAATTCGGCTGCTCGATATAGCCGAACAGCTGCCGCAAAGCCGCGGGGGCCGAAGTTATGACGAAGCGTCCACACATCTTGGGGCGTCCATATAGGGTCCGTTCAGGTCCTTTTAACCCCGAACGTTAACACTGCGGCGGATGAGCTCAACGGCCTCCCAACCCGCGACGCGCGCACAGACGGGCCCCGAAGCCGCGGCCTGGGCCGACCGGCTGCGCGTGGCCAACATCAACCCGCGGACCGGGCTTGCCACAGACTATCTCAACCATTTCAATGAAGCCGTGATGCTGCTCGAGATGGTCCCGGACATGCCGGAATGCGCGGAAGATTTTTTGACCTGGACGCCGCTGTCCTATGCCGAGCATTTCACCGCCTCGAACTTCAAGGCGCGGGATCTTGCGATCGAAGCCTATGAGAAGGCCGAGCCATCCGTACGCGCCCAGTTCGACCACATCACCGACACCATGACCTCGATTCTATCAGCGGTCGGCTCGGCCATGCGCGAGGTCGAGAAGGACACAATCCGCGTCCGGCTCGCCGAGCAGGCCACCCTCTGGGTCAAGCCGCTGATCGCGGCCTGCGGCGGCATCATCAATGGCGGCGCGGAAGCCGACGTCGACACCATCATGGCGATTTGAGCCAAGTAGCTGAAGACAAGTACCTGAAGACAAGTAGCTGAAGACAGGTAGCTGAAGAAATGGCCTCGGTCGCCCAGCCCACCCACCCCCAGATCGCGGTCAGTGCGGCCATCTTCCGCGACGGCAAGGTGCTGCTGACCCGCCGCGCCCGCTCGCCCGCCAAGGGGTTCTATTCGTTGCCTGGCGGCCGGGTCGAATTCGGCGAATCGCTGCACCAGGCGCTGAGCCGCGAGGTCGGCGAGGAGACCGGGCTGGAGATCGAGATCGTCAGCCTTGCCGGCTGGCGCGAGGTGCTGCCGGCCGCACCCGGTGCCGGCCATTATTTGATCATGTCATTTGCCGCCCGCTGGGTGGCCAGGGAACCTGCCCTGAACGACGAGCTCGACGATTACCGCTGGATTGCCCCGGACGCTTTGGGGAGCCTTGGCGGCCTCAAGCTGACCGGGGGGCTGGAGGAGATCATCCAGTCCGCCCACCGGCTGATCGGTCCCTGAGCGCCCCGCCTTGCGTCATCAGCCTTGAGGGGGCATACAGCCCGCCGATGTCGACGCGATTTCTGGCCATTTTTGTCCTGATTCTCGCCTGCGCTTCCGCGCCCGCCCGGGCCCAGGACGTGGCGGCGCCGTTCGACGCCGATTTGCAGCGGCTGGCCGAGATCCTCGGTGGCCTGCACTATCTGCGCGGCATCTGCGGCACCAACGAGGGCAACAAATGGCGCAGCGAGATGCAGGCGTTGATCGATGCCGAAACCCCCGCCGGCGAGCGCCGCACCCGCATGATCGCCGGCTTCAACCGCGGCTATAACGGCTTTCAGCAGACCTACCGGAGCTGCACGCCGGCGGCGACGGTGGCGATCCGCCGCTATATCGAGGAAGGCTCGAATATCTCGCGGAATCTCACGGCGCGTTACGCGAACTGAGTTCGCGGGAACCGTGTCATCGACTTTGTTCACAGCCGTTAACCGTTCCTAAAGATGTGGCCTAGCGGTCGTTAATGCGCGTGCTACACCACTTGCACCAGCGCATCGCCGTGGATCGCGCCCCAGCCCTGATTGAGATTCATGAGCCAGCCGATTTCCTACGCCCCCGCCCGCGCGCCGCTGCCCGATCACGAGCAGAAACAAGCCGCACTGAGCTATCTCAACGAGGCCTGGGCCGAAGCGCGCCATGATGGCGTCGACGGCGATTGCCTGGCGCAGGCGAGCCTGTTTGCGGCGCTTGCCGAGCTCGTCGGCACCTATGGCGAGGACGCGGTGGCGAAATTCGTCGAGGGCTTTCCTGCGCGCATCCGCAACGGCGAATTTTCGGTCTGCCTCGCAAGGCAGTAAAGACCGCCAGCAACGCCCTGCCACACAAGCGCGCCCTCCCTTACGGCTCGATCTTGAGCGTCGCTCTCATGTTGGGATGGTAGCGGCAGTAATAATCGACGGTTCCTGCCTTCTTCAGAACTGACGTCGCCGACTTCCCCGGCGGCAGCGTGACGTCGAAATCACCGTTCTTCGCGGTGGCGGTGTGGGCGAAGACGTCCTTGTTGATCCATGCGATGGTGTCGCCAACCTTCGCTGACACCTTAGCCGGTGAGATCACGAGATTCTCCATCGTGATCTCTATCGTCGCGGCGCGCGCCGGAACGACCATCGCCGCGAAGACAAGCGCCACAGCGATCGAAGACAGCCGTCCCGACATCAACGCAAGCTCCCTATTTCAGCTCGGCCGCGACGTGCTCGGCATGCTGCTGATGGCCCTGAAAGATCTTCAGGCCGGTCTGGAGCAGGCTCTTCAGCTCGGCATTGCTCGCGGACGGAATGAGCTGGGTCTCCAGCGCGCCGTTGACCGTCTTGTGATAGGCGACCTCGTTCGCGACATAGGCCTTGTCGAACGCAGCGCCGTCGAGCTTGTCGAGCTCGGCCAGCTTGTCGCTCGCCTGCTTCGACAGCGCCTTGCTAGTGTCGTTATCCTCCGGCGTGACGTTCAGCTTCTTGACCAGCGCGAGCGCCTGCTTGTTGACCGCCTCGTGGTCGCGCAGCATGTCCTCGGCAAACGCCTTGACGTCCTTGTTCCTGGCTTTTTTCTCCGCCTGCTTGGCAGCGTTGATGTCGATCACGCCGGCGGTGTAGGCGATGTGGGCGATCTGCGGATCGGTGAGCTTGTCGGCAGCGCTCGCGCCTTGCAGCAGCACGGGGCTGGACAACAGAATGGCTGCGGCGATCGCCGCGCTCCAACGAACGAACATGGTTTGACACTCCTGTGCTGCCGGACGTTTTTCCGGCGTTGCTTCACAGGAATTGGATGGGAGTTTCGCGCAAACGTTCCCGAAAAAATTCAGCCGCCGATCCCGAGACGCTTCAGCACCGACACGGTCAGGCGCTCGCAACGCCAGCCGGCAAACGGGAAAGCGTCCATCATCACCGGGCCGATCTCCTTCTCGACATTTTCGCGCAGCATGGTGCGGGCGCGGTGCAATCGCGTCTTCACCGTCTCGGGTTTGACGCCGAGCAGATCGGCGGTCTCCTCGATGTTCATGCCCTCCATGACGCGTGCGACGAACACCATGCGGAAGACGTCCGGCAACTCGTCGATGGCGCGTTCGACGACGCGCTGGATTTCACGTTGGGCCATGGTCCTTTCCGGATCGCCTGCGGGAGAAACGGGAAATTTGATGATCTGCGCCTCGAGCGCGGCTTCGGGCACCGAACCGAGCTCGACATGCGGCCTGGCGCTGCGCGCCCGGCCAAGCGCCTCGTTGATGGCGATGCGGGACAGCCAGGTCGACAATCCGGACTCGCCCCTGAAGCCGTCGAGATGGGTGAAGGCGCGGACATAGGTTTCCTGCACCACGTCCTCGGCTTCGCTGTCGTTGCGCAGGATGCCGCGCGCGAGCCGGTAAAGCCTGCGGTTGTTGGCCTGCATGATCTCGCGGAGCGCGGCCTCGTCACGGCCCCGCGCGCGGTCGATCAGCTCGGCTTCCGATGATCTGGCGCCGGCGGACAGGCCGGCTGCAGTCCGTTGCATGGCGGTCACCTGCTCGTTTCCGTTAGTTCCAGACATTGGATGCAGGCTGGCAGGGAAGGTTCCCAATTTTCTTACCCTGGAGGGCAAGATTCGCCGCCTAATCCGTCTCGATCGGCAGCGCCGGGTCCCTCGCCCACTCGCCCATGGAGGCATCGTAGAGCGTCAGCTTGTTGTAGCCGAGCTGCGTCAGCAGAAACAGGTCGATCGTCGCCGAGATGCCGCCGCCGCAATACAGGATCACGTTCTTGTCGCGCGTGACGCCCTGGGCGGCGAATTTCGCCTCGGCATCAGCGAGCGTCGTCAGGGTCTTGTCAGCATTCACGAGCGTTGCAGCCGACACGTTGACGCTGCCCGGCACGCGGCCGGGCCGGCCGTAGCGGCTCGGCTCAAGACCTTTATGAAACTGCGGCCCGAGTGCGTTGACGGTGACGGCCGAGGGATCGCCGATACGCGCCTTCACGGTCGTCTTGTCGACGAAGAATCCGGCGCGCGGCGCGGCCTTGAAGATCGTCGCCGGATAGCCCTTCGGTGCGCCTGTCACGACAGGCCGCCCCTCTTGCTTCCATTTGTCGAAGCCGCCGTCGAGCACCTGTGCGTCGACGCCGAGCGAGCGCAGCATCCACCAGAACCGCGTCGACCACATCACGGTGCCGATGCTGTAGAGCACGATGGTCTTGCTTGCATCTGCGCCGTGGCGACCGAACGCAGCTTCGAGCTGGGCCACGCCAGGCATCATGAAGAATTGTTGCGCGGAGGTGTCTGAGAACTCGCCCTGCAGGTCGAGGAAATCGGCGCCCGGGATGTGGCCGGCCGCGAACGTCTTGTCACCGGCGACGGCGCGATACGGCACGTCGCTGCCGGGTGGGACAGGTTCGTTGTAGGTCGTGCAGTCGTAGAGGCGGAGGTTCGGATCGCTGAGAATGACGGCGAGCTGCTCGGTGGTGATGAGGGCGTTTGGCTGGGACATTGTGTGCTCTCCCAATTTGAGCTTGCGCTTCGAGGCACACTGTCATTGCCCGCGAAAGCGGGCAATCCAGTATTCCAGAGGCTGCAGTCGTATCAGCCAACTCTCTCCGCGGCGTACTGGATGCCCCGGTCAAGCCGTGGCATGACAGCGGAGCGAGAAGCCCCTACTGCTTCAGCGTCTCCAGGAATCGCACCGGCTCGCCCTGCGAGGCCGTCACCAGCTCGCCCTGCCACATCACGCGGCGGCCGCGGATGAAGGTGCCGACGGGCCAACCCGTGACGCGGACGCCATCATAGGGTGTCCAGCCGGCCTTGGATGCCACCCATTTGTTGGTGATGGTCTCGTTGCGCTTTAGATCGACAATCGTGAAGTCGGCATCGTAACCGGCGGCGATGCGGCCCTTGCAGGCCATGTTGTAGAGGCGCGCGGGACCGGCGCTGGTGAGATCGACGAACCTTGCGAGCGACAGCCGGCCGGCGTTGACATGGTCGAGCATCAGCGGCACCAGCGTCTGCACGCCGGTCATGCCGGAGGGCGACGCCGGATAGGTCTTCTGCTTCTCCTCCAGCGTATGCGGGGCGTGGTCGGAGCCGAGCACGTCGATGATGCCCTGCTCGATGCCGCGCCAGATGCCGGCGCGGTGATCGGCGCCGCGCACCGGCGGGTTCATCTGCGCCAGCGTGCCGAGCCGCTCGTAGCATTCGGGTGCAACCAGCGTGAGATGATGCGGCGTCGCCTCGCAGGAGGCGACATCCTTGTGGTCGCGCAAATATTCGATCTCTTCCTTGGTCGAGATGTGCAGCACGTGGATGCGTTTGCCGGTCTCGTGCGCGAGCTTGACGAGGCGCTGCGTCGCCATCAGCGCCGCGGTCTCGTCGCGCCAGACCGGATGCGAACGCGGATCGCCCTCGATGCGGAGCGCCTTGCGATCGTTGAGGCGATACTCGTCCTCGGCATGGAACGCCGCGCGGCGGCGGATCACCTGAAAGATGCGGCGCAGGCTCTCGTCGTCCTCCACCAGCAGCGCGCCGGTCGAGGAGCCGATGAACACTTTCACGCCGGCACAGCCGGGCGCGCGCTCGAGCACAGGCAGATCCTGCACGTTCTCGCGGGTGCCGCCGATGAAGAAGGCGAAATCGCAATGCATGCGGTGATGGGCGCGCTTCACCTTGTCGCTGAAAGCCGCCTCCGTCACAGTGAGCGGCGAGGTGTTCGGCATCTCGAACACGGCGGTGACGCCGCCCATCACGGCGCTGCGCGAGCCGGTCTCGAGGTCTTCCTTCTGCTCCAGCCCGGGCTCGCGGAAATGCACCTGCGTGTCCATCACGCCGGGCAGGATGTGCAGGCCCTTGCAGTCGATCACCTCGGCGGCGGAGCCTTGCGACAGCGGGCCAAGCTCGGCGATGCGACCGCCTGCGATGCCGATATCGCGAACAGCCTCGCCGTCCTGGTTGACGACGGTGCCGCCCTTGAGGATCACATCGAAACGCTGGGTCATGGCTGGAGACCTCTCTCATCCCCAAGCGCAGGGCTCGAGGTCTTGTCGTTTATGCCTTGCGGGCTTACGTTCCGGAGGACCATGTCGCAAGAGATTTTCGCATGAAATCAGCGTTTCTTCCGGACCGGGGCGTGATCAAGGTCGCGGGCGAGGATGCGCGCAACTTCCTCAACGGCCTCATCACGACCGATATCGACAAGCTCAAGCCGGGCCTGGGGCGATTCGGCGCGCTGCTGACGCCGCAGGGCAAGATCATCGTGGACTTCCTGATCACGGAAGTCCCCGCCGGCCATGGCGGCGGGTTCCTGATCGACTGCCCGAAGGCGCTGGCCGACGGCCTCGCCACCAAGCTGAAATTCTACAAGCTGCGCGCCAAGGTGACGGTGGACATCCTCTCCGACGATCTCGGCGTGCTCGCGGCCTGGGACGGCCAGCTGGCGGCTCAGCCTGATCTCGCCTTTGCCGATCCACGCAACGAGCATCTCGGCACTCGCATCCTGATCCCCGAGGATCTCAAGCAGAAACTCTCAGACCTGATCGGCGCCGAGCTGGTCGATGCCGCCGACTACGAGGCGCATCGCATCGCACTCGGCGTGCCGCGCGGCGGGCTCGATTTCATGTACAGCGATGCGTTCCCGCACGAGACCAATATGGACCGCCTCGCCGGTGTCGATTTCGACAAGGGCTGCTATGTCGGCCAGGAGGTCGTCTCGCGCATGCAGCATCGCGGCACCGCGCGCACCCGCAGCGTGAAGGTACTGCTCGAGGGCTCCTCGCCCGAGGCTGGTGTCAGTGTCATGGCCGGCGACAAGTCCGTCGGCACCATGGGCTCGTCGGCGCAAGGCAAGGGCATTGCGCTGGTGCGCATCGACCGCGTTGCGGACGCGCTCGACGCCGGGCAGCCGCTGACCGCTGGCGGCCTCGCGTTGAAGCTGGCAGAACCTGATGTCGTCCGCATTCCTGCAAAGCAGCCCACCGCATGAGCCGTGCTCCCCGCCTGCATCCCGACGGAAAGACCCGCTGCCCATGGCCCGGCGAAGATCCGCTCTATGTCGCCTATCACGACATCGAATGGGGCGTGCCCGAGTATGACGACCGCGCGCTCTATGAAAAGCTGATCCTCGACGGCTTTCAGGCCGGCCTCTCCTGGATCACGATTTTGCGCAAGCGCGACAATTTCCGCAAAGCGTTCGACGATTTCAAGCCGGAGAAGATCGCGCGCTACAACGACAAGAAGGTGCACGCGTTGATGAACGACGTCGGCATCGTGCGCAACCGCGCCAAGATCGACGGCGCGATCCTCAGCGCAAAATCCTATCTCGACATCATGGAGAAGGGTCCCGGCTTTTCGAAGCTGTTGTGGAATTTCATGGACGGCCGGCCCAAGGTCAACAATTTCAAGACCACGGCAAGCGTGCCGGCCTCGACACCTTTGTCGGTGCAGGTCTCCAAGGAGCTGTCCTCGCGCGGCTTCAAGTTCGTCGGGCCGACCATCGTCTATGCCTTCATGGAGGCGACAGGCATGGTCAACGACCATCTCGTCGACTGCCACTGCCACGCGACCTGCAGCAAGATGCAGCGCAAGCCGCGCCTCAAGGCCAAATGACGGCCGGGAAGACTTCACGCGACGTGGCTTCCCGCGCCTGGCAGCGCATGCTGTCGGGCCGGCGGCTCGATCTGCTCGATCCCTCTCCGCTCGATGTCGAGATCGGCGACATCGCGCATGGGCTCGCGCGCGTCGCCCGCTGGAACGGGCAGACCATTGGCGCACATATCTTCTCGGTGGCGCAGCACACACTGCTGGTGGAGACCGTGCTGCGGCACGAGATGCCGCGCGTCGATCAGCGCATGCGCCTCGCCGCGCTGCTGCACGACGCGCCCGAGTACGTGATCGGCGACATGATCTCGCCGTTCAAGGCGGTGCTCGACGGCCATTACAAGGCCGTGGAGAAGCGCCTGCTCGGCGCCATCCACGTCCGCTTCGGCCTGCCGCCCGTTCTCGCGGACGAGATCACGCTGGCGATCAAGGCCGCCGATCGCGGCGCGGCCTATCTGGAGGCGACCGAGCTCGCCGGCTTCAGCGAGAGCGAGGCGAAGCGCCTGTTCGGGAGGGATCCGGGCCTCTCCGACAACGTCCGACGCGACTATCTGACGCCCTGGACGGCGGCGCGGGCCGAGAAGCAGTTTCTGGAGCGGTTTGGCGCCGTGTTTGCGTAGGTGCTGTCATGGGTCGATGGCGCTACTAATTCCGTCGTCGTCCCGGCGAAGGCCGGGATCCATAACCCAAGGGAGAAGTTGCGGTGCGAAACTGACAACCACGAGTCTTCGCAAAACCCGATCCTGTGGTTATGGGTCCCGGACTGCACTCCGCTTCGCTGCGTTTGTCCGGGACGACGGTGAGGCTTTGCCCACTCTACGGTCGCGGCTATAATCAAGAAAAAGGTCCCCCCATGATCCACGTCTGTTCGCTCGCCGCACTTCCCGAAACCGTCCGCCGCACCGGGGCCAGCCATGTGCTGACGGTGATGGCGAATGTCGAGCAGGTGGCGCGGCCGGTGTCGGTGCTCCCTGCCAACCATCTCAAGGTGTCGATGGACGACATCACCGAGGAGATGGACGGTTTCGTCGCGCCCTCGGAGACGCATGTCGAGCAGGTGCTGAATTTCGTTCGCGGCTGGGACCGCAGCGCACCGCTGGTGGTGCATTGCTATGCCGGCATCAGCCGCTCCACCGCAAGCGCGTTCGCCACGGCGTGCGCGCTCAATCCGAATCGCGACGAGATCGAGATCGCCAAGAAAATCCGCGCGGCCTCCCCGATCGCCTCGCCGAACCGGCGCATCGTCAGCCTGGCTGACCGCGCGCTGGGGCGCAACGGCCGCATGTTGCGCGCGCTCGACGAGATGGGCCCGGGCGCCATGATGGTCGAGGGCCACCCCTTCGTGATCGAGCTCGAATGACATCAGCGATCGTCACCGAATGAGCGACAAGCTGCTGACGCCGATCGAGATCGGCCTGACCGCCGCGATCGTCGCGATCGAGGAGCATGAGCCGCTGGTGCTGACCGCGCGCGGCGGCGACGGCTTGACCGGACTGCCGTTCGGTCCGTTCGATGCGCCGAGCCATCGCACCTTCGAGATCGGCCTGCGCGCCTGGGTCGAGGAACAGGCGGGCTTGCGGCTGGGCTATGTCGAGCAGCTCTACACTTTTGGAGATCGCGGCCGCCATGCGGAGACAGGCGACACCGGCGCGCATATGGTGTCGATCGGCTATCTCGCGCTGACGCGCGCCGCCGAAGGCACTGCGAACGCGGCGAGCTTCGAGCCCTGGTATCGTTTCTTCCCCTGGGAAGACTGGCGCGAGGCGCCGCCTGCGATCATTGCCCGCGACATCATCCCGGCGCTGACCGCATGGGCCGAGGAAGAAACGCCGGAAACCACACGCGCGCTGCCGCGAAAACATCGCGTACGCTTCTATTTCGGCCTCGAGGGTGCTTCTTGGGACGAGGAGCGCGTGCTCGATCGCTATGAACTCCTGTACGAGGCAGGCTTGGTCGAGGAGGCGCGGCGCGACGGCCGGCCGGCGGCATTGGCGCGCAGGACGCTCCCCGCGCTCGGCACCTCCATGCGGTTCGACCACCGCAGAATCCTCGCCACGGGAATCGCGCGGCTGCGCGCGAAGTTGAAGTATCGTCCTGTGGTATTTGAACTTTTGCCCGCCGAGTTCACACTCACTGAGTTGCAGTATACGGTGGAGGCGATCTCCGGCCGGCACCTGCACAAGCAGAATTTCCGCCGTCTGGTCGAAACCGAAGCCCTGGTCGAACCGACCGGCGTGATGTCGACACAGACCGGCGGGAGACCGGCGGCGCTCTATCGCTTCCGCCGCGACGTGCTCCAGGAGCGGCCGGCGCCCGGCTTGCGCGTGCGCTCCCGGCGCTAGATCCAAGATTTGCGATCGGCCCCCGCCCGCCGATTGCCTGGAGGCCTTAATGTTCGACGCCCCGTTCGACGACTTTGCGATTCTCATTGCGATCGTCGCCTTCCTGATCGCGATCAAGGCCACCAGCCAGGCGACTGAACTGCGCCGGCGGATGAACTCGCTCGAGGCAATGCTGTACGCGCAACGGCAGGTGCAGCCGCCACCGCTGATGCCCACGCCGGCGCCCGAAGCGCCCGCGACAATTGCCGCGGAGCCACCGCCGCTCGCGCCCGAAACCGAGCTGGCGCCGCCGGTCACCGAACAAGTTACGCCGCCTCCGTTCGAGGCGAGCACCGACAATATCGCGCCTCCCGTGCCCGCCGCAGAACCGGGCTTCGAAGAACGGCTCGGCACCCGCTGGGTAGTGTGGATCGGCGGACTTGCGCTCGCACTCGGCGGCTTCTTCATGGTGCGCTATTCGATCGAGGCCGGCCTGGTCGGCCCCGGCGTGCGCGTGTTCCTCGGCGGCCTGTTCGCGCTCGCTTTGCTGGGCGCCGGCGAATGGACGCGGCGCAGGGAGAGCATCTCGACGATCGCGGCGTTGCCGATCGCCAACATCCCCGCGATCCTCACCGCGGCCGGAACCGCGGTCGCGTTCGCAACGGTGTATGCGGCCTACGCGCTCTATGACTTCCTGGTGCCCGCCACGGCCTTCGTGCTGCTCGGCCTCGTCGCGCTCGGCACGCTCGCGGCAGCCCTGCTGCACGGGCCGGCGCTCGCGGGCCTCGGCGTGGTCGGCGCCTTCGCGACGCCGGTGCTCGTCTCTAGCGGCAAGCCGGACTATTGGGAGCTCTACATCTATCTGGCCATCGTCACCGCCGCGAGCTTTGGCCTCGCTCGTATCAGGCTGTGGCGCTGGCTCGCGGTCACCACCATTGTCTTCGCCGTGCTCTGGATATTCCCGGGACTCGAAGCGAGCGATTTGCAGGTCGCGCCGCATGCGTTCCATGTGATCGCCGGCTTCGTGCTCGCCGCGCTGCTCGTCGTCTGCGGCTTCATATTCGGCCCTACCATCGAGGACGGGCAGATCGAGCCGGTCTCGTCGAGCGCTCTCGGCGCCTATCTGTTCGGCGCGATGCTGATCGTGCTGTCGAGCGCGCATGCCGATCTCGCGCTGATCGCCTTCACGTTGCTCGTTGCGGCGACGTTCTTCGTCGCCTGGCGGGCAGAGGCTGCCGTCGGCGCGCTGGGTGCAGCCGCTGCGACCGTGTTCATCGTGTTCGCCGAATGGGCCGTGCGCGCCAATCCCGACATGTTGGTGCTGCCGGGCGGCCCCATGCCCGGCATCACGCCGACCGCCACCGACAGCGCAGTGACGCTGCACCTCGTGATGGCCGCGATCTTCGCCGCCGGCTTCGGCATCGCGGGCTTCTTCGCGCAGGGGCGCTCGAGCTCAGCGATCATTCCCGTAGTGTGGTCGGCGGCGGGTGTCGCCACGCCGATCGCGATCCTGGTCGCGCTCTATGCCCGCATCGCCCATCTCGACCGCTCGATCCCGTTTGCGATCCTCGCGGTGCTGCTCGCTGCTGCCTTCGCGGCGGCGACCGAAACGCTCACGCGCCGCGAGACCCGGCCGGGCGTTGCGATCTCCACTGCGCTGTTTGCGACCGGCACGCTCGGCGCACTGGCGCTGGCGCTGACCTTCGCGCTGGAGAAGGGCTGGCTCACCATCGCGCTGGCGCTGATGTCGCTCGGCACCGCCTGGATTGCGATGCAGCGACCGATCCCGTTCCTGCGCTGGCTCGCCGCCATCTTCGCCAGCATCGTCACCGCGCGCATCCTTTACGACCCCCGCATCGTCGGCGATGCCGTCGGCACCACGCCGATCTTCAACTGGCTGCTGTGGGGCTATGGCCTGCCGGCCGCCTCGTTCTGGGCTGCGAGCATCTTCCTGCGACGACGCGGTGACGACGCGCCGCTGCGCATGGTGGAGGCGGCCGCGATCCTGTTCACCGCGCTGCTCGCCTTCATGGAGGTTCGCCATCTCGCAACCAGCGGCGACATGATCGCAGCGCCGTCACTGCTCGAAGCAGGCCTCCAGGTCTGCGTGTCATTGGCCATGGCGATCGGGCTGGAGCGATTGCGGCTGCGCAGCCACAGCATCGTGCACAACGTCGGCGCGGTCGTGCTCACGGCAATCGCCGGCTTCATCAGCGTGTTCGGCTTGCTGTTCCTGGAGAACCCGCTGCTGTGGCGCATCGATGTCGGCGGCGCCGTGTTCAACCTGCTGCTGCTTTGCTACGCGCTGCCGGCGGTGCTGATGCTACTGCTCGCCTATGCGGTCGCCGGTGCGCGCGGCAAAGTCTATGCGAACACCATCGCGGGTGCCGCCCTTGTGTTTGCGCTGTCGTACCTGACGCTGGAGATCCGCCGCTTCTATCACGGCCCGTTGCTCACCAGCGGCGAGACCACGGGGGCGGAGCAATACAGCTATTCGATCGGCTGGCTCGCCTTCGGCGTCGTGCTGCTCGGCATCGGCCTAACAGTGAACTCCGAGCGGGCGCGGCTGGCGTCGGCCGCCGTCATCGCGCTGACGATCCTGAAGGCCTTCGTGATCGACATGTCGACGCTGACCGGCGTCTACCGCGCGCTGTCGTTCATGTGTCTCGGCATCGTGCTGGTCGCGATCGGCTGGCTGTACCAGCGCATCCTGTTCCGGCGGCAGGCTCCGCCGGTTCAACAAACAGGCAGTTGAGGATCAGGCCGCGCGGACCGATTCAAGGAACTGCGCGACCTCGACCTTGAGGCGCGTACTGTCGGTCGCGAGCGATTTCGCCGCCGACAGCACCTGCGTCGAGGCCGAGCCGGTCTCGATCGCACCGCGCTGCACGTCGGTGATGTTCATCGAGACTTCCTGCGTGCCGAGCGAGGCCTGCTGCACGTTGCGCGAGATCTCCTGCGTGGCCGCGCCCTGCTCCTCGACCGCGGCGGCGATCGCGGAGGATACTTCCGACAACCGCTCGATGGTACCGCCGATCTCCTGGATCGCGCTGACCGATTCCTGCGTCGCCGCCTGGATGCCTGCGACCTGCGCCCCGATTTCGCCGGTCGCCTTCGCGGTCTGCTCCGCCAGCGCCTTGACCTCGGAGGCGACGACGGCGAAGCCGCGGCCGGCTTCGCCTGCGCGCGCCGCTTCGATGGTGGCGTTCAGCGCCAGCAGATTGGTCTGGCCCGCGATGGTGTTGATGAGCTCGACGACGTCACCGATGCGGGAAGCCGCCTGCGACAGCTCGTTGACGCGCGCATTGGTGCGCGCCGCCTGGTCGACCGCTTCCGCGGCCATGCGCGCCGAATCCTGCACGCGACGGCTGATCTCGGTGACGGAGGACGACAGCTCTTCCGAGGCTGACGCAACCGACTGCACGTTGGTCGATGCTTCCTCGGACGCCGCGGCGACCGCCGTCGCGAGCTCCTGACCGCGCTGCGCGGTATTGGTCAACGTCGTTGCGGACGCCTCGAGCTCGGTCGAGGCCGAAGAGACGGTACCGACGACTTCGCCGATCATGGCCTCGAACTTGCGGGTGATGGCATCGACGCGGCGTCCGCGTTCGATCTTGGCCTCGGCATCGCGCGCGGCCGCCTCGTCGGCGGCCCTCTTGGCGATCAGCGCTTCCTTGAAGATCTGGAGCGCATCCGCCATCGAACCGATCTCGGTCTTGTCGCCACGGTGCGGCACCTCGGCCGAGAGGTCGCCCTCGCCGAGCGACTGCATCGGCTTGATGATCGAGGCAATGCCGCGCGAAACGTCGCGGACGAGATAATAGGCCGCGCCGATCGCGATCGCGACGGAAGCGATGATGATGCCGACCAGCACGCGGAAGATCGTGGCGTAGCTGTCGGCCGCCTGCTTGGTCTCCAATTCGGCGCCGCGGTTGTTGAGCTCGATGTCCTTCGTCAACAACGGATCGGCGGCCTGGGCCATCTTCGCGACCTTGGTCTGCAGCAGCTCGTTGGCGTCGGCCGGGAACTTGCCGGGGCTCTTGCGCGATAGCGCCATCACGTCCTGCACACCGTTCAGATACTCGCCCCAAGCCGTCGTCCATTGTCCGTAGATGGAGCGCTCCTCGGCGGTCGTGATGAGCGCCTCGTAGGTCTTGCGGGTCTGCTCGATGCGTTCGCGCAGCGAGGCGAGGCGCTTTTCGGCCGCTTCCTTGCCCTCGGCGGTGTCCTGCATCAGGTGCAGACGGAGCGCGACGCGCAGCTCATTGACATCAGCGCGGATCGAGCCCAGCGCACGGACGCTCGGCAGCCAGCTTTGCGCGATCTCGACGGTGTGGGAATTGATGTTCTGCATGGTGCCGATCGCCACGACGCCGACGCCGGCGAGCGAGAGCACGAGGACCGACAACACGGTCAGAAGCTTGAAGACGATCGACAACTTCGACATCACGACAATCCCGATGATACGTAAACGCACAAGTCGCCCGCGCCGCGACCGTCGCGGCGGACGGGGCGGTGGTCATTCCAACGATGCTGGCTGGTTCTTATCCGGTAGGATTGCGCTCATAGTTGCAAACAGGCGTTAACAAGAACCTAGGGGAACCACTGATTTGCCGATTTCCGACACTTAGCCCGACTGCAATCATTTTGTTGCGGCCGCACCGATACCCCGTCACGCCACACCCCCGCACCGGTGCAATACAGCATTGGGATGTGACGACCTGCGCCGTCAGGCCGCCCGCACCGAATCCAGGAAGCGCGCGACCTCGCTCTTCAGCCGGCTGCTCTCCTGCGACAGCGATTGCGCCGCCGAATGGACCTGGGCCGACGCAGCCCCGGTCTCGCCCGCGCCGCGCTGGACTTCGCCGATATTGGCCGATACGTCCGAGGTACCCTGCGCGGCATGCTGGATATTGCGAGAGATCTCCTGCGTGGCGGCGCCCTGCTCCTCGACAGCGGCGGCAATGGTCGAGGAGATTTCCGACATCCGCGCGATGGTGTCGCCGATCTCCTTGATCGCGCTGACGGAGTCCTCCGTCGCGGTCTGGATCGCGCCGATGTGCTGGCCGATTTCGCCGGTTGCTTTCGCGGTCTGCTCGGCCAGCGCCTTCACCTCGCTCGCCACCACGGCAAACCCCCGGCCCGCCTCACCGGCGCGCGCCGCCTCGATCGTGGCGTTGAGAGCCAGCAGATTGGTCTGGCCGGCAATAGTGTTGATCAGATCGACCACGTCACCAATGCGCCCCGCGGCCTTGGTCAACTCGCCGATCCGCGCATTGGTGCGCTGCGCCTGCTCGACAGCGACGTCGGCGACGCGCGCCGATTCCTGCACCTGACGGCTGATCTCGGAGATCGACGACGTCATCTCCTCGCTCGCTGACGACACCGACTGCACATTCGCGGACGCTTCCTCCGAGGCCGATGCTACCGAGGTGGCAAGCCCGTTGGAGCGCTCTGCCGCGCGCGTCAGCGTATTGGAAGAGGCTTCGAGCTCGGTTGCCGCCGATGAGACGGTCTCGATGATCTCGCCGACTGCGCCTTCGAAATCATCGGCGAGCCGCTTCATGTCCGCCTTGCGCTGCGCTCGCCGTCGCGTGTCGGCTTCCGCCTGCTCGGCGCGCAGCCGCTCGGCTTCCGTCATGTTGGTTCGGAACACCTCGACCGCACCGGCCATCTCGCCGATCTCGTCCTGGCGTCCGACGCCGGGTACGGCAACCGAGAGTTCGCCGCGCGCAAGCCGCGTCATCGCGTCGACCATGCCGGACAATGTCTTCGAGATCGAGCGTCCGAGCAGGAAGCCGACCACGGTGAGCACCGCTACGGTGACGAGGAACGCGATCATCATCCACATGCGCACCGCGTCGCGGGTCGCCGCTTCGGCGGCGTCGGCCTGCTTGTCGAGACGCTCGACCGCGGCTCGCACCTCCCGCATCCCGGGCTCGAGCTCGCGGAACGTCTGCATCATGCTGGCATCCAGGGCCGCACTCTGCTGCGCGGTCTCCGCCCAGGCCGCGAACTCGGACAGGTATTTCTGGAGCTTGGCCGTGACGTCGTTCATCACCGTCGTCGGGACTGCGACGACCTCGATCGCCTTGGCGAATTCAGCGGCGGCCTTCTTCACCTCGGCAATGTATTTTGGGTCCCGCCGCAACATGAAGTCCTTCTCGTGCCGGCGCATCATCAGCATCCAGCTCGTCGTCCTGGGATCGTCGATCTCCTTCAGCTTCGCCTCGATGTCATGCACCGCGGCGCGTAGCGAACCGGACAGGCCGAGCGTCTCGTTCAACCCGAGCCTGGTTTCGGCAGCGACCAGCGCGTTGAAATCCGCAGTGTAGCGCTTGAAGCCCTCCTGGGCCTGCTTCGTCTTCTCGGACAGGGCGCCCATACCGCCTGCCGACATCAGCTGTTCGACCTCGTCGAAATCGCGGTTGATCGGGCCGATAAGCTCGGCATGCGACTTGCCATAGCTCTCGTTGCGGCGCTGCTGAAAATTCTTCTCGTTGCGGCGAGCCTCCAGCATCTCGATCGAGAGCTGCTTGTTGAGGTCGGCGATCGCGCGGGCGCGGTTGGCAATTTCGCGGGAGGCGTCCTGGGAGAGGCTGCCGATTTCATAGATCGCACCGAAGGCGACGAGACCGACGAGGCCGAAGAGTCCGATCGCCATCACCTTATGGGTCAGGCGGATGGAAAGGCCGCTCATGAATGTGCTCCAAAGCGCTATGACGTAATAGAGAAGGGCGACTCAACGCCCGGAATATTGCGGGTATCATGCCTGCGTCGCTTTTCCGGAAGGTTAACCCTGCATCTCATTCGTCGCAGCGCCGCAACATGCGCGCGAGCAAACGCCACGCAATTGCGCGCGGCGGTTGCTAGCTTGAGTCTGTTGAGATGGCGCCGTCAGGCTGCGCGAACGGTGCCCAGGAACTTGCTGACCTCGACCTTGAGACGGGTGCTGTCGCCGGACAGCATCTGCGCAGCCGATAGCACCTGTGACGACGCCGAGCCCGTCTCGCTCGCCCCACGCTGTACTTCGGTGATATTGGACGACACCTGCTGGGTACCCTGAGCCGCCTGCGCCACGTTGCGGGAAATCTCCTGCGTGGCTGCGCCCTGCTCCTCGACGGCCGCGGCAATGGTCGAGGAAATCTCGGACAGTCTTTCGATGGTGTCGCTGATGTCCTTGATGGCACTAACCGATTGCTCGGTCGCGGCCTGGATGCCGGCGATCTGCTGCCCGATCTCGCCGGTCGCTTTCGCCGTCTGCTCGGCCAGTGCCTTGACCTCGGAGGCGACCACGGCAAAGCCGCGTCCGGCTTCACCGGCGCGCGCCGCCTCGATCGTGGCGTTGAGCGCCAGGAGATTGGTCTGGCCCGCAATCGTGTTGATCAACTCGACCACGTCGCCGATCCGCGCTGCCGCCTTGGACAACTCGCCGACGCGCTCGGTCGTGTTGCGGGCCTGACCTACGGCCTCGCTCGCCACGCGCGCGGATTCCTGCACCTGACGGCTGATCTCGGTGATCGAGGACGATAGTTCCTCGGTCGCCGACGCGACCGACTGCACATTAGTGGAGGCTTCCTCCGAGGCCGCCGCAACGACGGTGGTGAGCTGTTGCGTGCGCTCCGCGGTCGAGGTCAGCGTCGTGGCGGACGCTTCGAGCTCGGTCGAAGCCGACGATACAGTGCCGACAATTTCGCCGACGGCGCCTTCGAAGCTGTCAGCGAGCCTGCGCATCTCCAGCTTGCGCTGCTCGGTCGCGATCTGATCCTGCCGCATCTTGGCTTCCGCTTCCGCGCGCGCCTTCTGCTCGGACACGATCTTGAATTTCTCGACGGCGCCGGCGACCTCGCCGACCTCGTCCTTGCGGCCAAGTCCCGGCAGCACGACAGAGAAGTCGCCGTCGGCGAGCTTTTCCATCGCAACCGTCAGTGCCCGCATGGGACGCGCGATGCTGAAGACCGAGAAGATGCACGCAGCGATCAGGAGCAGCGCGACCAGCACGCCCGTGATGAACGACGTCCGCGCGACGGACGCGGCTTCCGCTTCTGCTTCCGCGCGAGTTTCGGTGGCCCTCTGCTTGGCAAAATTGGTGATCTGGTCGGCCAGCACGGAGATCTCTTCGTTGATCGGCGCCAGCGTTTCCCTACGGACGCGGTCGACGTCGGCGGTCAGCTTGGCGAATTGCGCCGCCGCTTCGCCGTCCTTCTTCCCGTCGATCGCGAGCTGCTGGTTGCGGATCGATTCGATCTGCTGCTGTCCTTGGCCGAACCGGCCGACCAGCATCGTCAGGCGATCAATCCGGTTGCGATTTTCGGGCGAGCGCGAGAGCTTGGCCATCTCGCCTGCGAATTTGAGGGCGGACGTCTGGCGATCGTTGAAATAGGTGACGGCCTTCTGCATCTCGGCCGGCGAGCTCGACGTCAGGATGTCGCGAATTCCAATCTGCATCCCGCGCACCGAGGCCTTCGCCTCGGCGGCATTTTGCGCGATCGTCTGCTGTCCGGATGCTTCATTGCCGAGCTTCCGGACCTCGGCACCTCCGCTCATCTGGAGGACGATCATCAGCGCCACAAGGCCGATGGTCAGCACCGAGGTGACGGCGAGCTTGGTGCCAATTCGCAGGTTCTGAATGAACATCATTGCAATATCCCCGGGGTGCGCATTGCCGCAGCGAAGCGTGTAAACAGCCAAGGCTAACCGGCAGGTTGCTCATTAACGTTAAGCGCGGGCGCTCGCCGCGTGGGTAGAAGTACGGAAATACTGCTCAAGTTACCGAATCTGCACAGCTTTCACGTGCAAGCAATTGCCATTTCGCGGAATCGCAGAGGCCGCGTTCGTTAACGTCCGCCCGCATTTGCGCGCGTGTCGGCGCGGCACAAGGCCTCGCCGACCAGGCTGATACGGAACACCGGCTCCTTGTTCTCGTCGAGCAGCTCCATGCTCCACTTTGCATTCGGCTTCAGATTTCGCGAGATGCTGCCGAGCAGATTGGCACAGACCTCGGTCATCTCGGTCCAGGCGGCGGTGGAATCCTCGAACTCGTACGGCTGATCGGCGGCGCCGGAATAACGTCCGGTGCTGATGCGGAAGAAATACAGCGACATTTTTTTGAACCCTTGGTTAGGGCCGCGCCCCGGCCGTCACGCAGGCTGGGGCGCCAGTCGCTACCAAGGCATAAAAACCGCGGGCCGTATGACTACGGCGCGGCGGCTTCGTATCCGATGCATTCGTCAAAGGCGGGTGAATTGCGCTCGCAGTTTCGCGCTAGAGGTCACTCGGTCGAGCGCCGCAGTTCCAGCGGACCTTCGTTCTTCGAATCCGACTTGGGCTCGGACTTCACCGGCTCGATCCGGCTGCTCTCGACCCGCGGAGTCTCGACGCGCGCAGCGACCTCGGTGCTCGATGTGTTCACCGAACCGGTCTGCTCCGGTGCACGCAGCGAGCGCGGCCGCGCGACGGCGCGCGCCATCAGCATCTGGTTGCCGCCCTGGTGGTGGAAGTCGCAATAGGCAAAGCCCATGCCCGAGACCGAGCCGCGGAAGCTGCGGTCGTCGGTCTTTTCGAGGTTGAAGCAAGGCTCGAACGGAATGCCCTTGATCGAGGCGCAAACGTTCTGGCCGCGGATCTGGAGCGTGTTGCCGGGCAGGCGGAGATGCTTGACCGGGCCAGAGCCCGAAAACTGCACCGCGCCGGCGGCGCCGAGATCGTCGAGGATACGGCCTGCACCGCGGGTGCCGTCGAAACAGGTGAAGGCGAACACCTTGCCGGCGACGAAGCGGCGCGCCTCATCCGCGTTCATACTCCCGGCCAAGGCGATGGCCGGCGCAAACGTCACGACTGCCGTGACAGCCCCCAACACAATACGCGCAAGCATGCTCAACTCCGAACTAACCCCCGCAGCGGGCGATGCCTTATCTCTTTACCCGCTGCTTACCATACCAACCATGGCGACATTGAAGCAGCTTGGTTGGTAAAGTCTGAACGTCGTTAGACAATTTTTACCACGATGCGACCGCGGACTTGGCCGGCCAGGATCTTCGCGCCCCATTCCGGAACTTCGGCAAGCGGAATTTCCGTTGTGATTTCAGACAGTTTTGACCGATCCAGATCGGAGGCGAGGCGCTGCCAGGCGGCTTTTCGGGGGTCGATCGGACACATCACGGAATCGATGCCGAGAAGGCACACTCCGCGCAAAATGAAGGGTGCGACAGAAGACGGCAGGTCCATGCCGGCGGCAAGTCCGCAGGCGGCGATGGCGCCGCCGTACCTGGTCATCGACAGAAGATTCGCGAGCGTGGTCGAACCGACGCTATCGACGCCACCCGCCCAGCGCTCCTTGGCCAGGGGCTTTGGCGGTGCCGACAATTCATTGCGGTCGATCACCTCGGCGGCGCCGAGGCTCTTCAGGTAATCGGCCTCCGAGGCACGGCCGGTCGAGGCGATGACGTGGTAGCCGAGCCAGGACAGCACGGCGATCGCGACCGAGCCGACACCGCCGGCCGCGCCGGTGACCACCACCGGACCGCTCTTGGGCGAGACGCCGTGCTTCTCCAGCGCGAGCACGGAGAGCATCGCGGTGAAGCCTGCGGTGCCGATCGCCATGGCGTCGCGGGCAGAGAGGCCCTGCGGCAGAGCGACCAGCCAGTCGCCCTTCACCCGCGCCTTCTCGGCGTAGGCGCCGAGATGAGTCTCGCCCATGCCCCAGCCGGTGCAGACGACCTTGTCGCCCGCCTTCCATTGCGGATGCGATGAGGCTTCGACGGTGCCGGCAAAGTCTATGCCGGCGATCATCGGGAAGCGGCGCACAACCGGCGCCTTGCCCGTCAGCGCGAGGCCGTCCTTGTAGTTCAGCGTCGACCATTCCACGCGGACGGTGACGTCGCCGTCCATCAGCTCGGCTTCGTCGAACTGGGTAAGTGCGGCAGTGGTGCCCTTGTCGGCCTTGTCGATCCGGATCGCCTTGAAAGTGGCCACAGCAAAACTCCCTGGCTTGTTTCAGGCGATGTTTAGCCGATCAGGCAGGCTGCGCAACCGCCCGCTGAACCGGCTTCTCCACGATCGGAACATTTATCAGCGCCGAGAGCACGCCGAACAGGATCGAGAGCCACCAGATCGGCGTGTAGGAACCGAAGCGCTCGAACACGATGCCGCCGAGCCAGACGCCGAGGAAGCCGCCGACCTGATGGCTGACGAAGGCAAAGCCGTAGAGCGTGGCGAGCCAGCGCGTGCCGAACATCAGCGCCACCAGCGCCGAGGTCGGCGGCACCGTCGACAGCCAGGTCAGGCCGGAGACCGCGCCGAACGCGATCGCCGAGAACGGCGTGATCGGGAACGAGATGAAGGCGAGCGTCGCGAGCGCACGGGTGAAATAGATCGTCGAGAGGATGTAGCGCTTCGGCAGCGAATTCTGGAGATAGCCGACGCTGAGCGAGCCCATGATGTTGAACAGGCCGATCGCCGCGATCACCCAGCCGCCGGTTTGCGTCGAGATGCCGCGGTCGACCAGGAATGCCGGCAGATGCACGGTGATGAAGGCGAGCTGGAAGCCGCAGGTGAAGAAGCCGAGCACCAGCAGCACGTAAGAGCGATGGCCGAAGGCCTCCGCGAGCGCCTTGGTAATGGTTTGCTCATCCGCAGGCGCCGCATTGGCCGTAGCTGCGACCGGCGGCGTCGAGATCGCCAGCGCCAGCGGGATGATCAGCAGCATCAGGAAGCCGAACACGGTGAGCGCCTGCTGCCAGCCGAAATTGTCGATCAACGCGACACCAATGGGCGCGAACAGGAACTGACCGAGCGAGCCCGCCGCAGTGCCGGCGCCGAGCGCAAGGCCGCGCTTCTCGGCCGGCAGCAGCTTTGTGAAGGCCGACAGCACCAGGTTGAACGAGCAGCCGGCGAGACCGAAGCCGACCATCACGCCCGCGCCGATGTTGAGCGACATCGGCGTCGAGGAATAGCGCATCAGCAGAAGGCCGCCGGCATAGAGCAGCGCGCCGACGCACATCACCCGGAACAGGCCGAAGCGATCGCCAATTGCGCCTGCAAGCGGCTGGCCCAATCCCCACAGCAAATTCTGGAAGGCGATGGCGAGGCCGAACACGTCGCGGCCCCAGGCGAATTCATGGCTCATCGGCTGCACGAAGAAGCCCAGCGCCGAGCGCGGTCCGAAGCCGAGCATGCCGATCGCACAGCCGCAGAGGATGATGACGGCCGGGGTGCGCCAGTTGGAGGAGCGTGAGGTCGAACCGAGCTCGCCAGCTTGTGTCGCCATGGTTTTCTTCCTCGCCATTGGCGGATCTGCAAATCGGCAGCCGCGACCAAGGCGTTTAATGCAAATGCATGAAAACCCAAAGCCAAAAGTGATTGCGTTCCACGAGGGGCTGGTTCGGGAGCATTGCATTTCATCGCGGCCTTGCCGGGCGCGACGAGACTGGACTTGACGAGAATGTGTGCGGCGGGACCTAGCGATCCCCGGATCGACGTGCTATCTATGATCTACTCAAATTGAGTATATGTTAGCTTTGGCGAGACCCACCGGCCCTCTCGGCCGGATTTCTCAGGCTCCATATATACTCTCAATGAGCATAATTGACATGCACGGGAGGCTTCGATGCCGATCACTGGAATTTACGGCCCCGACGATTTCGCCAATCGGCCGCAAGGCCAAGCCATCTCCGCCCGGTTCGCGCCGGCGCGAACCGGCCCTGCGCTGCCGCGGCCCTCGCTGGAATGGACGAACGAGATCGAACGCGCCACCGCGCCGATCTACGAGCGCGTCAAGCATGTGATCCCACCGATCGAATGGCCGTTGATGGCGCCGACGATTCACGCGATCAATGAACTGAAGCGGGCGCGCAACGCGGTGATCCTCGCCCACAACTACCAGACGCCGGAGATCTTTCATGGCGTCGCCGACATCGGCGGCGATTCGCTTCAGCTCGCCGTCGAGGCCACCAAGGTGAAGGCCGATGTCATCGTCCAATGCGGCGTGCACTTCATGGCGGAGACATCAAAGCTGCTCAATCCGGACAAGACGGTGCTGATCCCGGACTCCCGCGCCGGCTGCTCGCTCGCCGCCAGCATCACCGGCGCCGACGTGCGGCTGCTCCGCGAGAGATTTCCCGGGGTACCGGTCGTCGCCTATGTCAACACCTCCGCCGAGGTGAAGGCCGAGGTCGATATCTGCTGCACCTCGTCGAACGCGGTGCAGGTGGTGGAGAGCCTCAACGCGCCAAGCGTGATCTTCCTGCCCGACCGTTATCTCGCGACCTATGTCGCCTCGAAGACCGACGTGAAGATCATCGCCTGGAAGGGCGCGTGTGAAGTGCATGAACGCTTCACCGGCGACGAGCTGCGCGCCCTCCGCGACGCCGATCCGTCCGTGCAGATCATCGCCCATCCCGAATGCCCGCCGGACGTGCTGGCGGAGGCCGACTTTACCGGCTCGACCGCACACATGATCAATTGGGTGCGCGCAAGGCGCCCGAAGCGGCTGGTGATGATCACGGAATGCTCGATGGCCGACAATATCCGCGCCGAGCTGCCCGATGTGGAAATGCTGCGCCCCTGCAATCTCTGCCCGCACATGAAGCGCATCACGCTGTCCAACATCCTGGAGAGCCTGCTGACGCTCGGCGAGGAAGTCACGATCGATCCCGCGTTGGCCGTGCGCGCCCGGCGGTCGGTCGAGCGGATGATCAATCTGAAGAATTGAAGGCGTGACATGACAAACAATATCCACAACCTCACCCGCGCCACCGACGACGTGGTCATCGTCGGCGGCGGTCTCGCCGGTCTGTTCTGCGCGCTCAAGCTCGCGCCGCGGCCGGTGACGTTAATCTCGGCCGCGCCGCTTGGACAAGGTGCATCATCGGCATGGGCGCAAGGCGGCATCGCAGCTGCCGTGGCGGAAGGCGACAGCCCCGAAGCGCATGCGGCGGATACGATCGCGGTCGGCGGCGGCCTCGTCGATGAAGCGGTCGCGCTCAGCATCGCGCGCGAAGCCGCGCCGCGGATCCATGATCTGCTCGCCTACGGCGTGCCGTTCGATCGCGATCTCGAAGGCCGGCTCGCCGTGGGACGCGAAGCTGCGCATTCGGCGCGGCGAATCGTCCACGTCCGCGGCGACGCGGCCGGCGCGGCGATCATCGCGGCGCTGAGCGAGGCCGTGCGCCGCACGCCGTCGATCCGCCTGATCGAAGGCTTTGTCGCCGAAGGACTGCTCACCGAGGACGGCGCCGTCACCGGTCTTCAGTTGCGCGAGGCCGGCAATTTCGCAGCGAGGCCCACGATGATCGCCTCGCGCACGATCGTGCTGGCGACCGGCGGCATCGGCCATCTCTATGCCGTCACCACCAATCCGGCCGAGGCCCACGGATCGGGCCTTGCGATTGCCGCGCGCGCCGGCGCTGACATCGCCGATCCTGAGTTCGTGCAGTTCCACCCGACCGCCATCATGATCGGCCGCGATCCCGCGCCGCTTGCGACCGAGGCGCTGCGCGGTGAAGGCGCGACGCTGATCAACGGCCAGGGCGAGCGCTTTATGGCGGCACTCCATCCGCTCGCTGAGCTCGCCCCACGCGACATCGTGGCCCGCGGTGTGTTCGCCGAGATCGCAGGCGGTCGCGGCGCCTTCCTCGATGCGCGAGAAGCACTGGGCGAGCGCTTCGCCGACAAATTCCCGACCGTGCATGCGAGCTGCATCGCCGCCGGGATCGATCCGGCGACGCAAGCCATCCCGATCGCGCCGGCCGTGCACTATCACATGGGCGGCATTGCAGTCGACGCATGCGGCCGCAGCTCGATCGACGGGCTGTGGGCCGGCGGCGAGGTGTCGTCCACCGGTGCGCATGGCGCCAACCGGCTTGCCTCGAATTCGTTGCTCGAGGCCGTGGTCTATGCCGCACGCATTGCCGACGACATCACCGGTCACGCAATCCCTTCACCCGCCAGCCTCCCCGAGGCGCTGGTGACGCCGCGCGGCGGTGCGCCGGATGAGGCTCGAGTGAAGCAGTTGCGCACGACGATGAGCACGCATGTCGGTGTGATCCGCGAGCGCAACGGACTTGCGGACGCCGTGCGCAGTTTTGCTGCGCTCGAGCAAACGGCCACGAGCATCGCTGTCCGCAACATGGCGACAGCGGCCCTGCTCGTAGCCGCCGCAGCCTGGAGCCGTCGCGAGAGCCGCGGCGCGCATTTCCGCTCCGACCATCCTGCAGAAGTGCCCGCGCTGGCCCAGAGAACGATGACCACGCTCACCGCGGTGCGCGAGATCGCGGACGGCCTCACCGAGCATTCAACGCCGCGCATCGCGCAATCCATGATCGCCTGACGGAGTTAGTCATGATCGCCCCAACCTCCCTGCTCTATCCCGACGCGTTTCTCTCTCCGCTCGCCATCGACGCGGCCGTGCATCGCGCGCTCGACGAGGACCTTGGCCGCGCCGGCGACGTCACCTCGCTCGCGACGATCCCGGAGGCGACCAAGGCGCAGGCAATCCTCGTCGCGCGGCAATCCGGCGTCATCGCCGGTCTGCCGCTCGCGCTGGCGACGCTGCAAAAGCTCTCGCCCGACCTCGAGGTGCGCGCGCATGTCCGCGACGCCGCGCGCGTCGCTCGCGGCCAGCAGGTGCTGACGATCTCCGGCCCGGCCCGCGCCATTCTCACCGCAGAGCGGACCGCGCTAAATTTCGTCGGCCGGCTGTCGGGCATAGCGACGCTCACGGCCGACTACGTCGCGCGCACCGAAGGTACCAAAATGCGCATCTGCTGCACGCGAAAGACTACGCCGGGATTGCGGGCGCTGGAGAAGTATGCGGTGCGCTGCGGCGGCGGCTTCAACCACCGCTTCGGGCTCGACGATGCGATCCTGATCAAGGACAATCACATTGCGGTCGCCGGCGGCATCCGTCCTGTGCTGGAGCGCGCCCGCGCGCATGCCGGCCATCTCGTCAAGATCGAGATCGAGGTCGATACGCTGGCGCAATTGCGCGAGGTGCTCAACGCCGGTCTTGCCGACGCCGTGCTGCTCGACAACATGGATCTTGCGACGTTGCGCGAGGCGGTGCGGATGACGGACGGTGGCCTGAAGCTGGAGGCATCCGGCGGCGTCACGCCGGACTCGATTCCCGCGATCGCGGCGACCGGCGTCGACTACGCGTCATCTGGCGCGCTGACGCATTCAGCGCCGAATTTCGACTGCGCACTGGATATCGAGACGTGAGGCGGTCTACTCCCTCTCCCCGTTCTTACGGGGAGAGGGTTGGGGTGAGGGGCCTCTCTCCACATGCGCGACCGTCGAGAGACCTGCACCCCCTCACCCGGATCGCAGGAGCGATCCGACCTCTCCCCGCAAGCGGGGCGAGGTAAGAAAGGCTACCTTCGCTCGCTCACACCCATCTCGGCGGAGCTCTTGGCTTCCTGGGCGAGCTCGGCCGACAGTGCCGCGGTCTGTGCCGGGGTACCCCAGCTCGGCTCCTCGCTGCCGTCGCCCCAATTGCGCGGCCGATAGAAGGTGTGCACGCCAAACTTGTACATCTTCTTCATCTCGGCGACCCAGGACGGACGCACCCAATAGGCGTGGTAATGCGTCGACTTGCCGACTTCGGGCAGCCAGATCTGGCCGTCGAGCATCGCCTTGGAAATCTTCCTGGCGCGCTCCCACATCTCGGGCTCGCGGATCACGTCGGGATTGTTATCGCAGGCAAATGTGAACTGGCAGGCGAAGTGCCGGTACTTGTTCTGGTAGACCACGCCGCACACAGTGTCCGGATATTTGCCGGAGAACACGCGGTTCATAACCACTTGAGCGACCGCGATCTGGCCGCGCACGGCTTCGCCGCGGGATTCGAAATAGACGGCTTCGGCGAGACACTTTTCCGATTTCGCGCGTGACTTCTCGTCAAGCGCGAGCCGCTCCGCCGGCGACTTGGCGCGCTGGTTGTCCGCGTTGACTTCGCCCTTCGGCGCGACGCTCTCGCCGCTCTCGATCGCGTTTGCGACGTCCTCGTTCGGCGGCGATAGCGAGGCCAGCTTCATATCGGGGTCGGGCATCACGATCAGCGGCTCGGCGCCGGGCTGCCAGCTCGCGATGCTCTCGACATTGCCGCCGAGCGAGGAGCTGCCGAAAAACAGATTCGAGGTCTTCACGCTGAAGGGATCGCGCGGCGGGGTAGCGACCGTCGCCTGCTTCAACGCGGCGAGCGGCTGCGCCGCAAAGGACAGCGCGTTGTCGCCGGCCTTCGGTGGATTGGCATATTGCGGCAAGGGCGGCGCGCGCATCGCCTCCTGGAGCTCGGGATCGAGCGCGGCAGCGGACTCCGGCGACATCGCTTGCGGCAACGCGGCCGGCAACTGAACCGTCTTGGCGCCAATCACCGAGCTGTTGGAGGTCGCGGGATCTTGCTCAGCAGGTACGGCGGACGGTACGACCGCCTCCGGAGTCGCAGCAGGTGTCACGGTGGCGAGGCGATCACCCTTCAGGGCGCGATCGACCTTGGGGAAATCGGAGGCCTGGTAACGCGGCGGCGCCTGCAGCACCGGATTGCGCGTGATGGTGCCGGTGACGTCGCGACCATCGAGGCTCGCGAGGCGAACCATTGCGCTCTGTGGAACCGACGTTCCGATCGGGCGCGAGAAACTGTAAGTGGCGAGCTGAATCGATGAGGCTGCAGAGAACACCTGCTTCTGCCAGCGCTCGGCGACGCCGGGCTGACGCGCCAGCAGAGATGCAATGTCTTGATAGCCGGTCTCTCTCGGCATCAATGCGAAGATGCAGAGACCGATTCCGAAGGATGCGAACCGCGCACCCTTCGGATGGTTACGCAACACTGACATCGATACGCTCACGCTACGCTTACACTAGAGAGATCGAGCCGCAGTACATCCGTGCAATTCGATCTTTATCGTGAGTATCTAATTTAGGTTGCCGGGGCGTTAATCGACGTTGCGCGACCGACACACTCAAGCAATGTCAGGCGTTTTCGCGGGGCGATTGCGTGCGTGGTAAATGCGGGCCCACTTGAAGCGGTAAACATCCGGTCAACGCGAATGGTGAAGGAACTCTTGCGTGTGGGTATCATTACGGGACGCGCGGTCCCGTTGTTGCCAGGAGCCTTTCCAGACCACCGCTGTCATGCCCGCGAAGGCGGGCATCCAGTACGCCGCGGCCTCTCCGCTCAATCACGATTGCCTCGGTGTACTGGATCGCCCGCCTTCTTCGCGGGCGATGACAGCGAGTGTGTGATGTGAATTGCTTGCTATGCTCGCAATGACGAGTGGATGGAGTATGGCCTTAAATGAAAGAGGCGGGGTTTGGCCCCGCCTCTTTCGCATCTCATATTCAGTCTTCGACTTACGCCTGGCTCGCAACCGCCTTGCCAAGCGCAGCCTGCGCGGCGGCAAGCCGCGCGATCGGCACGCGGTAGGGCGAGCAGGAGACGTAGTCGAGACCGATATTGTGGCAGAAGGCGACGGAGGCGGGATCGCCGCCGTGCTCGCCGCAAATACCGACCTTGAGCTTCGGACGCGTCTTGCGGCCGCGCGCGACGCCGATCTTGACGAGCTCACCGACGCCTTCCTGGTCGAGGGCGACGAAGGGGTCGACCGCGAGGATGCCCTTGCTCACGTAGGGACCGAGGAAGCTCGCCGCGTCGTCACGGCTGATGCCGTAGGTCGTCTGCGTCAGGTCGTTGGTGCCGAACGAGAAGAACTCGGCACTCTCCGCGATCTCACCGGCAAGCAGGCAGGCGCGCGGCAGCTCGATCATGGTGCCGACCTGGTAGGTGAGCTTGGTGTTGGTGTCGCGCATCACGGCTTTCGCGGTGGAGTCGATGCGGGCCTTGACGAGATCGAGCTCCATCTTGGTGGCGATCAGCGGCACCATCACCTCGAGGCCGACGGCCTTGCCGGTACGCTTCTCGGCTTCGACCGCCGCTTCGAAGATCGCGCGTGCCTGCATCTCGGCGATCTCGGGGTAGGCGATCGCGATGCGGCAGCCGCGGAAGCCGAGCATCGGATTGAACTCCGACAGCTCGCGCGCGCGATCGGCCAGACGCCGCGGGTCGGTGTTCATGGCACGCGCCACTTCCTCGACCTCGGCATGGGTGTGCGGCAAGAATTCATGGAGGGGAGGATCCAAAAGCCGGATCGTGACGGGCAGGCCCTTCATGATCTCGAACAGCTCGACGAAGTCGGCGCGCTGCATCGGCAGGAGTTTTGCGAGCGCGGCACGGCGCGACTGCTCGTCCTCGGAGAGAATCATCTCGCGCACCGTGCGGATGCGCGTCTCCTCGAAGAACATGTGCTCGGTGCGGCAGAGGCCGATGCCTTCGGCGCCGAACTTGATCGCAGTGCGGGCGTCCTCCGGCGTATCGCCATTGACGCGGACGCCGATCTTGCGGACCTGGTCGGCCCATTTCATCAGCGTGCCGAACTCGCCGGAGAGTTCCGGCTCGATCATCGGCATGCGGCCGGCCAGCACCTGGCCGAGCGAGCCGTCGATTGTGATGACGTCGCCGGCCTTAAAGGTGCGCGAACCGATGCTCATGGTGCCGCGGCCGTAATCGACGCGGATGGTGCCGCAGCCGGAGACGCAGGGCTTGCCCATGCCGCGCGCGACCACGGCGGCGTGCGAGGTCATGCCGCCACGGGTGGTCAAGATGCCTTCGGCGGCGTGCATGCCGTGGATGTCCTCGGGGCTGGTCTCGATACGGACCAGAACGACCTTGCGTCCGTCGCCCTGGAGCTTGGCCGCTTCATCCGACGAGAACACGATCTCGCCGGAGGCCGCACCGGGCGACGCCGGCAGGCCGGTCGCGATCACGTCGCGCTTGGCGTTGGGATCGATGGTCGGATGCAGGAGCTGGTCGAGCGAGGCGGGATCGATCCGCATCACCGCTTCCTTCTTGGTGATCAGGCCTTCATTGGCGAGCTCGACCGCGATGCGCAGCGCCGCCTTCGCGGTGCGCTTGCCGCCGCGGGTCTGCAGCATCCACAGCTTGCCCTGCTCGACCGTGAACTCCATGTCCTGCATGTCGCGGTAGTGCTTTTCGAGCAGCGTATAGATCCGCGTCAGCTCCTTGAAGGCCTCCGGCATCGCCGCTTCCATCGACGCCTTGTCGGAGCCTGATTCCTTACGTGCCTCTTCGGTGATGTCCTGCGGCGTGCGGATGCCCGCCACCACGTCCTCGCCCTGCGCGTTGATCAGGAACTCGCCGTAGAGCTTGCTCTCGCCGGTCGAGGGGTTGCGGGTGAACGCCACGCCGGTCGCCGAGGTCTCGCCCATGTTGCCGAACACCATGGCCTGCACGTTGACCGCGGTGCCCCAGGATTCCGGAATGTCGTGCAGCTTGCGGTAAGTCACCGCGCGCGCATTCATCCAGGATGAAAATACCGCGCCGAGCGCGCCCCAGAGCTGGTCATGCGGATCCTGCGGGAAATCCTTGCCGGTTTCGCGCGCGACCGCGTCCTTGTACTTGCCGACCAGATCGACCCAGTCATCTGCGGTGAGGTCGGTGTCGAGCGTATAGCCCTGGCCGTCCTTGAAGGTGTCGAGGATCTCCTCGAAGTGATGATGCTCGAAGCCGAGCACCACGTCGGAATACATGGTGATGAAGCGGCGATAGCTGTCATAGGCAAAACGACGATCGCCCGAGAGCTCCGACAGCGCTTCCACGGTCTCGTCGTTGAGGCCGAGATTGAGCACGGTGTCCATCATGCCCGGCATCGAGGCGCGCGCGCCGGAGCGTACGGAGACAAGCAGCGGGTTCTTGGTGTCACCGAACACCTTGCCGGTCAACTTGCCGACATGGTCCAGCGCCTTCTCAACCTGCGACTGCAGCTCCTTCGGATAGGATTTGCCGTGGGCGTAGAAATAGGTGCAGACCGAGGCCGGGATGGTGAAGCCCGGAGGCACCGGCAGACCGAGATTGGCCATCTCGGCGAGGTTGGCGCCCTTGCCGCCGAGCAGGTCGCGCATCTCCGAGCGGCCCTCGGCCTTGCCGTCGCCGAACGTGTAGACCCACTTGCCGGCCTTGGCCGCAGCCGGCGCCGCCTTGGCGGCAGCCTTCGGCGCGGCCGGCTTGGTCACAGCCTTCGCAGCGGGCTTCGCCGCCGGTTTGGCTGCGGCCTTTGCCTGGGCCTTGGCGACTGGCTTCGGGGCCGTCTTCGGCAGCGCCTTTCGGGCCGCTGGAACGGTCTTCACCTTGGTGGAAGGCTTTGATTTCGCTGGGAGTTTCTTAGGCTTCGAGGCGGCTTTGGCCATAGCTTGCACACAACCTGCGAGAGGAATGGGAAATCGCGCGCCTTACACCACTTTGGGCAGGCCCGCGCAAGTCGAAGAGTTCCGGAAAATGAAGGCCTAGAGATGGAGCCACTTCAACAATCCGAGCCCAATCGCACCGTTGATGATGAGAAAGATCGCGACGATCAGGTTGAGAAGGCGCGGCATGATCAAAATGAGCACACCCGCGATCAGCGATAGGATCGGCGAGATGTGGGCGATGGTGAGATGCATGAAGAGTGTTCCTGTGGCGTGAGGCGAATCGCGGGCGGATCATACCGGATCGGGTTCCGCGGGAAGAGACGCGCGAGGCCGCAACGGGTTCCCCGCTTCGCGAAAACTGCCTGAAATTGCCGCGTATGCGGCAGGCCTTTTCCGGAACATCACGCGCGCCGCAGCATTGGCAACCAGTCGCGCCACTGGCGCCGGCTGAAATCAATTCGAAGGAGTTGCCCATGCGGAACAGGATTCTCGCCCTCGCAGCGCTTGGCGTCGCGCTCGGCTCGCCGATCGCGGCGTCCGCGCAATCCAATGTCACCGTTGGCCGCGCGCCCGCCGTGGTCGACAGCGGCCCGACCATCCCGGTCGAACAGCGGCCGGCCTTCCGCGATTATGTCGTCGAACAACGTGTGCCGGCCTTCAGCATTCCCGATCGCGTGGTGGTCGGTGCCACCTTACCTGACACCGGCGTTACCTATTATGACGTACCGCAACGTTTCGGCGCGACGACCTATCGCTACACCGTCGTGAACGGCGAGACCGTGCTGGTCGAGCCGCGCTCGCGGCGCATCGTCGAGGTGCTGGACTAGCGCAGTTCAACTCGATGTCCGGCGCGTCACATCAATCAGGCTGACGCGCATCGCGTAGGCGGACATCAGGCCCCGCCCGGTCTTCCCCCCGCCGGGTGGGGCTTTTTGTCTCGTGTCCCGGGCAAGCGAAGCGCGACCCGGGACCAAGAAGCTACGAGCAGACGGCAGGCATGGGCCCCGGCTCTGCAGCGCACCGCCAAGAAGCGCTACGCTGCGTCCGGGGCACGAGAGCCTAATCCTGGATCTTCGAGAAATCCGCCACCGCGCGCGTGGCGCTACGGATCTCGTTCAGCAGCTTCAGGCGGTTCTCGCGCACCTTGGCATCGTCGTCGTTGACGCGGACCTTGTCGAAGAACGCATCGACCGGCGGACGCAGCTTTGCCATCGCACTCATCGCGGCGGCAAAGTCTTCCTTGGCGACCGCTGCGCTCGCTTCCGCCTTCACCTCGCCGATCGCCTTGGCCAGCGCCTTCTCCTCGCCGAGGCTGTAGAGCGCGGCATCCGGCGCGCCGTCGAACGTGCGCTTGTCCTTCTTCTCCTCGATACCAAGGATGTTGCTGGCGCGCTTGATGCCGGCGAGCAGATTCTTGCCGTCGTCGGATTCGAGGAATTTGCCGAGCGCCTCGACGCGGCGGACGATCATCAGGAGATCGTCCTGGCCGCCGAGCGCGAACACGGCATCGACCAGATCGTGACGCGCACCCTGCTCGCGAAGCTGGACTTTCAGGCGGTCGGCGAAGAAGGCGAGGAGATCGCTCGGGAGCTTCTGCGCATCCGTAGGGTTCACCGACAAGCCGGCGAGTGCGGACGCAGCCACCTTCATCAGCGACAGCCGAAGCGCGTTCTCGGCAATCAGCCTGATCACGCCCAGCGCCGCGCGACGCAGCGCATACGGATCCTTCGATCCCGTCGGCTTCTCGTCGATCGCCCAGAAGCCAACCAGCGTGTCGATCTTGTCGGCGAGCGCCACCGCAACGCTGACTGGATCAGTCGGCACGCGATCGGCAGGCCCTTGCGGCTTGTAATGCTCCTCGCAGGCTGCTGCCACGGAAGCATCTTCGCCCTGGGCCAGCGCGTAGTACTTGCCCATCAGGCCCTGCACCTCGGGGAATTCGCCGACGACCTCGGTCAGCAAATCCGCCTTGGCCAGATGCGCGGCGCGCGTCGCCTTCGCGACATCGGCGCCAAGCAGCGGCGCAATCTCGGCAGCGAGCCGCTCAATGCGCTTGATGCGCGCGGCCTGCGTCCCCAGCTTCGCGTGAAACACGATCTGATCGAACTTCGGAAGACGGTCTTCCAGCTTCGTCTTCAGGTCCGTCTCATAGAAGAACTTCGCGTCCGACAAACGCGGACGGATGACGCGCTCGTTACCGGCGACGATGGTCTTGCCACCGTCGGTCGCCTCGATATTGGCGGTGAGGACGAACTTGTTGGTCAGCTTCCCGGTCTTGGGATCCTTGACCACAAAACACTTCTGGTTGTTGCGGATGGTGGCGCGGATCACCTCGTCCGGGATCGCGAGATACTCTGCCTCGAACGATCCCATCATCACGACGGGCCATTCGACAAGGCCCGAGACCTCGTCCAGCAGCACCTGGTCCTCGACCAGTTCGAGTCCCTGCGCGAAGGTCAGCTCTTTGGCGTCAGCGAAGATGATGTCCTTGCGCGCCTGCGGATCGAGGATGACCTTTGCAGCCTTCAGCTTCGCTTCGTAGTCCTCGAAACGGCGCACGGAGATCGCGCTAGGTGCCATGAAGCGGTGGCCGTAGGTGGTCTGGCCGGTCTCGATGCCGTCGACCGAGAATTTTACGATATCTGGCTCTTCGGTCTCGGGCCCGAAGGTCGCGGTGATTGCGTGCAGCGGACGCACCCAACTCAGCGAGCCGGGCTTGCCCGAGCGCGCGCCCCAGCGCATCGATTTCGGCCAGGGGAAGGTGCGGATGATGACGGGCAGGATTTCCGCGAGCACGTCGATCGCGTCGCGCCCGGCCTTCTCGATCAGCGCGATGTAAAAATCGCCCTTGGGGTCGCGCTGGATCTTGGCCTCGTCCAGCGACTTCAAGCCTGTCGCTTTCAAAAAACCCTGCACGGCCGCATCGGGCCCGCCGACCTTCGGTCCGCGACGCTCGGTCTTCAGGTCAGGCTGCCGCGCAGGGATGCCGTGCACGGTGAGCGCGAGACGGCGCGGCGTCGCGAACGCCCTTGCGCCCTCGTAGACGAGGCCTTCGGCGACGAGCTTGTCGGTGACGAGGCGGCGCAGATCGTCGGCCGCCTTGGCCTGCATGCGCGCAGGGATTTCTTCCGAGAACAGTTCAAGCAAAAGATCGGGCATCAGGCCGCTCCGCCCGCTTCAGTGTGGATCCAGGCCTCGCCGCAGGCCTTGGCCAGCTCGCGCACGCGAAGAATGTAGCTCTGCCGCTCGGTGACGGAGATCACGCCGCGCGCGTCGAGCAGGTTGAAGACATGGCTCGCCTTGATGCACTGGTCATAGGCCGGCAGCGCCATCAGATGCGCCTTGCGCTTGCCGGACTCAGAGTTTTTTTGCCAGCCTGCGTCGAGATATTTCCGGCAGGCCGCTTCCGCCATCTTGAACTGCTCGAACAGCATCGCGGTGTCGGCGACTTCGAAATTGTGCTTCGAATATTCCCGCTCGGCCTGCAGGAAGACGTCGCCATAGGTGACTTTGGCATCGCCTTCGCGGCCGTTGAAGTTGAGGTCGTAGACGCGGTCGACGCCCTGCACATACATCGCGAGGCGCTCGAGCCCGTAGGTGAGCTCGCCCGCGACCGGCGCGCATTCAAAACCCGCGACCTGCTGGAAATAGGTGAACTGGCTGACCTCCATGCCGTCGCACCAGCACTCCCAACCGAGGCCCCAGGCGCCCAGCGTCGGGCTCTCCCAATCGTCCTCGACGAAGCGGATGTCGTGCACGGCGGAATCGATGCCGATCGCTGCGAGCGACTTCAGGTACAGCTCCTGAAGGTTCGGCGGCGACGGCTTCATGATGACCTGGAACTGGTAGTAGTGCTGCATCCGGTTCGGATTCTCGCCATAGCGGCCGTCCTTGGGCCGGCGCGAGGGCTGCACATAGGCCGCGTTCCAGGGCTTTGGCCCGAGCGCGCGCAAAGTGGTCGCCGGATGGAAGGTGCCCGCGCCCATCTCCATGTCGTAGGGCTGCAGGATCACGCAGCCCTGCTCGGCCCAGAACCGCTGAAGCGCGAGGATGAAGCCCTGGAACGAGCGTTCCGGGCGCATATGGGCGGGCAATGAGGCGTCCATCGTCAGATCAGGCTCTCGCGGGGGGTTTTGAATCGCGCGGGACCGTATCGACGGCGGGGGTGGGAATCAAGGCAAAGGGGGCGGATTCGGGACGATCAGTCCCTCATCCCGGAAGGTGCGGTAGGGTGGGCAAAGCGGAAGCGTGCCCACCATCGTCACCACGATTGCGGACGGGATGGTGGGCACGGCGTAAGAACGCCTTTGCCCACCCTACCGCACCAGCTAACCCGGCCGGTAGGCTCCGGTCACGGGGTCACGCTTCAGCGTCTGGATATTCCCCATATGGGCGGCCTCGGCGACGCGCGACAGGCGCATCTCCTCCAGCTCCTGGTTGATCCGGACAGCGGTCTTGTAGGCCCAGCGGACCACGGCAAGCCCGCCCAGGACGCCCGCGAAAGCGACGAACGGCGGCATCGGTCGTTCCTTGTTCACAATGCTCAGCCCCCACGCACATTCTTGCGCAGACCGGGCTGCGCCGCAATTGGCTCAGCCCGGACCAAATGGCGCGGCAGAGCTCGGCCTAGAACCCGAATTTCGCCCAGATCGCGCGGGTCTCAATCGCAGAGATCAACTCGTCCGGCAGCCCGGCCATTGATTCCATGGCTGAAAGCTGGCCCGCGCCGGGCGATTTCCGCCCCAACAGGCCCGACAGCAAGCCGCTCGGCTGCGCGATCACAGGGGTGAGAACCTTCTCGCCGTAGCGGGCACGAAGAGTTGAGCGGAGATCGCCGATGCCGTCGGCCAGTCCCAGCGCGATCGAGCTCTCGCCGGCCCAGTATTCGCCGGTGAACAGGGTGTCGTCGGCGCCCTTCAGTCGCGCGCCACGGCTTTCCCTCACCAGCGCGATGAAGATCTGGTGGATCTCGCGCTGGAGCGCCTTCAGCTTGGCGACGTCGTCGGGATTTTCGGGCAGGAACGGATCGAGCATCGCCTTGTGCGCGCCGGCCGTGTAAAGGCGCCGCTCGATGCCGAGCCGCCTGATCGCCTCCTGGAAACCAAAACTGCCGCCGACCACGCCGATCGAGCCGAGGATCGAGGATGGATCGCAAAAGATCTCGTCGCCGGCGCAGGCGATCATGTAGCCGCCGGAAGCCGCGACGTCCTCGACGAACACAAGCACCTTCAGCTTCTTCTCCGCAGCAAGCTGCTTGATGCGCAGGTAGATCTGGCGTGACTGCACCGGCGAGCCGCCGGGCGAGTTGATCACCAGCGCCACCGCCTTGGCGTTGCGGACCGAAAACGCCCGCTCAAGGACCCGCGCGAGGCCCGCCAGCGTCATGCCCGGACGCAGCGGCGTCACTGCGCCGATGACGCCGGACAGCCGCACCACCGGCACCACCGCCGTGCCCGGGCGGAAGCGCGCCGGCAGATATTGCATGAGCTTGTCGGCCAGGCCGGAATTTTCGCGATCGTTCAATTGTTCGGCCATGCCGTTACCTCTGGTTAACCATTTCTTATCACGCGACTGTCATTGAAGTTGCCTGGAACGTGTTTTGCAGTTTGCCCGTTGGCAAGCTGCAATGAAGCAGCGGAGGAAACGTCATGAAGATCTATCTGCTGTTGATGCTGATCGGTGCTCTTTTCACGGCGATTCGCTTTACGGCCCCGCAGGAGCAGCAGTCGGAATCGCTTCCCCAGTAAGCCGTCACGGCTCCGCCAGCGGCAAGACCGCTCTCCCCTCCAGAATATTCCTCACCTCTTTTTTAGGCACGCGTGACTCATTGTTAAGCATGAGGCCCGGCAGCAATCGCGTCGGGGCCCGGCCGCCTTTGACCGCGCGGACCAGCACACGGATTGCAGGCCTTCCCGCTTCGCCATGAACCGGCAGGATCGACACGCTGCCGAAGCCGCGTGACAGCGCTGCCAAAACGTCCGCGATTCCGTCCGCACGCCAGATCAGGGTCAGCACGCCGTTCGATCGAAGGATGCGCTGCGCTGCATGCACCCACGCATTTAGCGTCTCCCCGGTCGCGACATGCGCGGTGTGGCGCGCCTGGTCCGGCGAGCCGCGGTGCCGGGTGGAATCGTTGAAGGGCGGGTTCATCAACACGCAGTCGGCGCCGTCGGGCATGAGCCCGTGTGCCGCAAAAGCCTGCGCATCGGCCGTGACGTCGAGCACAATCACCTCCGCGGCAATCGCATTCGCGGCCGCATTGGCACGCGCGAGCCCGGCCAGTTCCGGATCAATCTCGATGAGGCAAAGATCGACCCCGGCCACGCGCCGGGCCAGCGCCAGCCCGGCCGTGCCGACGCCGGCGCCGAGATCGACCACACGATCGCCAGCGCGGGCCTCGGTCGCGGCTGCAAGCAATATGGCATCGTGTCCGGCGCGATGGCCGGATCGCTTCTGCCTCAACAGCAGCTGCCCGCCGAGAAAGGCGTCCTCGGTGAGATCTGTGACGACGTCAATCATCGCCGCGCAGTTCGTGGCTGAGGCCGGCCTCGGTCAGCAGTTGCCGGGCCTCGATGGCGTCGTCCTCATGGACCAGGATCCGCCGAGGCAGGACGCCGAGCGAGCCCTCGATGATGCTCATGTTCTGGTCCAACACCAGATGATGGATGTTGGCGCCGTCGAGCAGCGCGCCGATCGCCGACACCAGCACGATATCGTTGGTCCGAACCAGTTCACGCAAACGAGCCTCCTGCCTGAAAGGCAAATGTCAATGGTTCCACAGGCCTTGCCGCATCCCCGTCCAGTTTCTATTGTCTTTCCATCAGAATAGCCCCTCCGGGGCAAATATTGGAGACCGGCGTGGCCGTCATCGTACCTTTCGAAACTCCCGGCGCGTCGATCGAAGAGCTGGTTGCCCTTGTCGCCCCTGATATGGAGCGCGTCAACGCCACGATCCTCTCGCGGACCGGCTCGGACGTGACGATGATCCCGGAGGTGGCCAATCATCTGATCTCCTCCGGCGGCAAGCGGCTGCGGCCGATGCTGACGCTCGCCATGGCCAATCTGGCCGGCTACGCCGGCGACGGCCACATCAAGTTGGCTGCCTCCGTCGAGTTCATGCACACCGCGACCCTGCTCCACGACGATGTCGTAGACGAGAGCGAGATGCGCCGCGGCAAGCTCTCCGCGCGCATGCTCTGGGGCAATGAGGCCAGCGTGCTGGTCGGCGACTTCCTGCTCGGCCAGGCCTTCCGCATGATGGTCGAGGTTGGCTCGCTGCGCGCGCTCGACATCCTGTCAGCGGCTGCCGCCACCATCGCCGAGGGCGAGGTGATGCAGCTTGCCGCCGCCAAGAACACCGCGACCACCGAGGACGAATATCTCGCCGTGATCCGCGGCAAGACCGCCGAGCTGTTCGCAGCCGCCTGCGAGGTCGGGCCCGTGATCGCCAACCGCCCGAAGGCCGAGCAGACCGCCTGCCGCTCGGTCGGCATGAATCTCGGCATCGCCTTCCAGCTCGTCGACGACGTGCTCGACTATGGGGGCAAGAGTGCAAAACTCGGCAAGAACACCGGCGACGACTTTCGCGAGGGTAAGATCACACTCCCCGTCGTGCTGGCCTTCCGCCGCGGCAACGACACCGAGCGCGCTTTCTGGATCAAGGCGCTCGAGCGCGGCGAGATCGGCGACAGCGATCTCGACCACGCGATCGGGTTGATGAACAAGCACCGCGCGCTCGAGGACACGCTCGTCCGCGCCCAGCATTACGGCGCCATGGCGGTCGATGCGCTGGCGCTGTTCCCGTCCTCGCCGATGAAGAGCGCGCTGGAGCAGGTGGTGGCGTTCTGTCTGGCACGGTCGCATTAAGCGCGACGGTCCGCCTCTCTTTCAATTTCGTCATTGTGAGCGCAGCGAAGCAATCCAGTCTGCCTCCGCGGACAGACTCTGGATTGCTTCGCTGCGCTCGCAATGACGGAGTATGGCGCACGGCCATCGCTCGCCAACGTGCACTTCAAATCGCAGCGACGGCTCAACGGCTACAGCTTCGCGGTCTCCTCGGCTCCGTCCACCAGATCTGCCACTGCCCGCAGTGACTTGCATTTTGCAAGCTACTCACCTACCCTCCCGTCATGCAGCCAAAGTCCCCCTCGATCCTGGAATGCCCGGTCGGCCGCGCCGTGGAGACGGTTGGCGAGTGGTGGAGCATCCTGATCCTGCGGGATGCGTTTCAGGGCTCGACGCGGTTTGACGAGTTCGAGCGCAATCTCGGCATCGCGCCGAACATCCTGTCGCGGCGTCTCGCCCATCTCACCAAGACCGGCATGTTCGTCCGCCGCCGCTATCACGAGCGGCCGCCGCGTTACGAATATCTGCTGACGGACAAGGCGCGGGATTTCTTCCCCGTGATCGCCACACTGCTCGCCTGGGGCAATAAGCATCTCGCGCCGAAAGGGGAATCCATCCTGCTGGCGAACCGGGGCGATCGCCGGCCGCTCGATCCGGTCGTGGTCGATGCCGCCGGCATGCAGCCAATCACGCTCGCCAATGCGGTGGTGATCGCAGGCCCCGGCGCGAGCCGCCTGATGCGGCGGCGGCTCACTACGCTCAAAGCCATGAACCCGGCCGTCGCGCCGGCTGGAGACTGACATGCGTCGTATCGTCGTGACGGGAATGGGCGCGGTGTCGCCGCTCGGCTGTGGTGTCGAATTGTCCTGGCGCCGGCTGCTCGCCGGTCAAAGCGGGTTGCGCCCGCTGCCTCAATGGTCGCAGGCGCTGCCCGCGCGCATTGCCGGTCTCGTGCCAGACAAGGCCGACGATGCCGATGGCGGTTTCGATCCGGCGCAGGCCGCCGCGCCAAAAGATCAGCGCAAGATGGACCGCTTCATCCTGTTTGCGCTGCTCGCCACTGCAGAGGCGGTCGCACAGGCCAAATGGGCGCCGCAGGACGCAGCGTCACTGGAGCGGACCGCGACCATCATCGCTTCCGGCGTCGGCGGCTTTCCGGCGATGGCGGAGGCGGTGCGCATCACCGAGCAACGCGGCCCGCGCCGTCTGTCACCATTCACGATCCCCTCGTTTCTCGCCAATCTCGCCGCCGGTCACGTCTCGATCAAATACGGCTACAAGGGCGCGCTGGGCACGCCGGTCACGGCGTGTGCCGCCGGCGTACAGGCGATCGGCGATGCCGCGCGCATGATCCGCGCAGGCGAGGCCGACGTCGCGATCTGCGGCGGCGCCGAGGCCTGCATCGATATCGTCAGCCTCGGCGGCTTTGCAGCAGCACGCGCGCTGTCGAGCTCCTTCAACGACGAGCCCGCGCGCGCCTCGCGCCCGTTCGATCGCGACCGCGACGGTTTTGTCATGGGCGAAGGCGCCGGCATTCTGGTGATCGAGGAACTGGAACATGCGCTCGCGCGCGGCGCCACGCCGGTCGCCGAAATTCTCGGATATGGCACCACCGCGGATGCCTATCACATGACGTCGGGCCCACCCGACGGCGATGGCGCCCGCCGTGCCATGGAGATCGCACTGCGGCAGGCGAACCTTGCGCCCGCCGATCTGCAGCATCTCAACGCACATGCGACCTCGACGCCGGCCGGCGACGAAGGCGAGCTCGGCGCGATCGCTGCGCTGTTCGGCCGCAACAACGCCATCGCGGTGAGCGCGACCAAATCGGCCACCGGCCATCTGCTCGGTGCCGCCGGCGGCCTGGAGGCGATTTTCACCGTGCTTGCCTTGCGTGACCAGATCGCGCCGCCGACACTCAATTTCGAAACCCCCGACGCAAACGCCGATGGTATCGACATTGTTGCAGGCCGCGCGCGGCCGATGCCGATGCTCAACGCCATCTCCAACGGCTTTGGCTTCGGCGGCGTGAATGCCAGCGCGATCTTCCGCCGCATGGTCTAACGACAGGCCTTGCAATCGCGGCACGCTGCGCTACGAAAATGGAATGATTGAAACGAATTTCTGGCTGTTCCTCGCCGCCGCCCTCGTCATTGCCGCCATTCCCGGCCCCGGCATCTTCTACGTCGCGGCGCGAACCGTGTCGGAAGGGCGCGCCAGCGGCTTTGCCTCGACCGCCGGCACGGCGCTGGGCGGCCTGGTTCACGTGGTCGCCGGCGGCCTCGGCATCTCCGCGATCATCCTGGCCAGCGCCGAGCTTTTTGCCATCGTGAAATTCATCGGCGCGCTGTATCTGGTCTGGCTCGGCATCAAGACGTTTCGCAGCGCCGGCCGGGCTCTGTCGCTCGCGAGCGAGCCTGTCGGCGACAAGCGCGCGTTCCGCGACGGCGTGCTGGTCGAGGCGTTGAATCCGAAGACCGCGGCGTTCTTCCTCGCCTTCATTCCGCAATTCCTCGATCCCGCAGGAGCGAGCCCCCCACTGCAATTCGTCGCGCTCGGCACCATCTCGGTGACACTGAACACGCTCGCCGATGTCGTCGTGGTGCTGATGGCGTCCGCGACGCGTACACAGCTGATCGGAAGGCCGCGTCTGATGCGCCGCCTCACCCAAGGCTCCGGCGTCTTCATTGCCGGCCTCGGCCTGTCGCTCGCGCTGGCGCGGCGTCCGGTGAACGGGTAGCCCGCGATGCTCGCCCCGCAAAGTCGCACCTACGAGTCCCACGGCCTGCGGCTGCATTATGCGGACTGGGGCAACGAGGACGCACCGCCACTCATCCTGGTCCATGGCGGCCGCGATCATTGCCGCAGCTGGGACGCCATCGCACGCTCGCTGCAACCGCATTTTCATGTGATCGCGCCCGACCTGCGCGGCCACGGCGATTCCGACTGGACCAAGGGCGGCAGCTACGCGCTGACGGAGTATGTCTACGATCTTGCCCAGCTTGTCCGTCACACCGCAGCGCCTCAAGTGACCCTCATCGGCCATTCGATGGGCGGCATGGTGAGCCTTATCTTTTCAGGCTCGTTCCCCGAGCAGGTCACCAAGCTCGTGGTTCTCGACGGCGTGACGGTGTTGCCTGATGCGCCGAAGGCTCCGACGCATGAGCGCATCGGCAAATGGGTCGGCCAGCTCGACAGGCTGCACCACCGCACTCCGCGCCGCTATGCGACCCTTGAGGACGCGGCCGCGCAGATGGTGCTTCACAACAAGCGGCTGTCCCGCGACCTCGCGCTTCACCTGGCAACACATGGCGCACGGCAGAACGAGGATGGCACCTATAGCTGGAAGTTCGACCCGTACCAGCGCGCCTCCGCGCCGCACCGGCTCTGGCCGGACGACCACGTCGCGCTGTGGTCGCGCATCGCCTGCCCCACGCTGTTGCTGAATGCCGGCGAAAGCTTTCTCGCCGGCGCCAGGGCCGCAGGCCTGGAGCGCTATTTCCAGCAGGCGCGCATCGAGATCATCGCCGGCGCCGGGCACTGGCTGCAGCATGACAAGCCGGAGGAGGTGCTGGGTGAGATCCGGCAATTTCTTGGGCTCGGCGAGCTATCGTAGGGTGGGGCAAAGCGAAGCGTGCCCACCACGCATCCAGATCGTACGATAGAAGTGGTGGGCACGCTGCGCTTTGCCCCCTACGACACTTTCGCCTTAGCTCAACGTCCCCGCATGCAACCACCAGCCGGGGTGACCCCTGCGGATCTTCTCGGCGGCGGCATGCGCCTCAGCCGGCGCGCCATAGATCGCAAAGCAGGTCGCGCCCGAACCGGACATTCGCGCAAGCTTGACGCCCGCGGAGTCGCGCAGCGCCTCCAGCACGTCGCCGATCACCGGCTCGATGCGCAGCGCAGGCGCTTCGAGATCGTTGGGGACGGTCTCGAGAACATCGACCCAGTCGGCGATGGAGGCGCCCTCGTCGGGCCAAGCCGTGGCGTCGAGGACGGAGGTCGCGCCGACCAGCAGTTCGCCGTTGCGCAGGCCCAACTCCTGGAACACGTCCTTTGTCGCAACCGGCACGCGCGGATTGACCATCACGCAGGGCATGCTCGGCAACGCCAGCGGCAGCAACTGCTCACCGACGCCGGTCATGTCGCAGGCGCGCGAGAACAGGCACACCGGCACGTCGGCGCCGGTCGCAAGTGCGACCTCTTGCAGGCGGGCATCATCGAGCGGCAAATTGTTGAGGCGCGCGAGCAGGCGCAGCGCCGCCGCCGCATCGGCCGAACCGCCGCCGATCCCGGCTGCAACCGGCAAGACCTTGTCGAGCGCGAAGGCGCCGAGCTTCAAGTTCGGCACCGCGTCGGCCAACAGTTTTGCGGCCTTGAACACGAGATTGTCTGATGTCTCGCCGCAGGCCGCGGCAAGCGGCCCCGTGGTCGCAAGCCTGAGCCCGCCACCCGGCTCCAGCGTGAGCCGGTCGGCACAATCGGCAAACGCAACCACGCTCTCGAGGTCATGATAGCCGTCAGCACGACGGCCCACCACACGAAGGCTCAGATTGACCTTCGCGCGCCCTTCTTCAACCAACGCCGGCATCGGCGATACGCCCCCAGTTGCTTATTTTGCTTTGCGCATGATCTGGTCGGAAAACCGCTGCACACTTTTCCGGATCATGCGCAGCCTCAACCGCCCTTGCCGTCGTCTTTCTTCTTGTCCGCCTGCGCGGCCGAAGAGTTCGAATTCTCATCCGTCATGCCATTGGCGATCTTGGCCTCGATCTTCGGCAGATCGTCCGGCTCGGGCTTGAGATCGCGAGCATGCGCCCACTGGAATTTTGCCTCCAGCGTGCGCCCGACGCGCCAATAGGCGTCGCCGAGATGGTCGTTGATGGTGGGATCCTCGGGCTTGAGGTCGATCGCGCGCTCGAGGTTCTTCACCGCCTCTTCGTAGTTGCCGATGCGGTAATAGGCCCAGCCGAGGGAATCGACGATGTAGCCGTCGTCGGGCCGCTGCTCGACGGCACGCTTGATCATCTTCATGCCTTCGTCGAGGTTCACGCCCTGGTCGATCCAGGAATAGCCGAGATAGTTGAGGACATGCGGCTGATCGGGCTGCAGCTCGAGCGCCTTCTTCATGTCGGCTTCGGCCTTGCCCCACTCCTTGGTGCGTTCCTCGCAAATGCCGCGATAGTAGTACCAGACGCTGTTGGCCTTGTCGTTGCCGGCCGGCAGCGCGTCGATGCCGCGCGAATAGGTCGCGCCGCAGTCGCCGAACTTCTTGCGGCCGCGCTCGATATTGCCGAGCGCCATAACGGCCTCAATATCCTTGGAGTCCTCGGCGGTCACACCCTTGAGGATCTTGATCGCCTCGTCGGTGCGGTCGGCCGAATCCAGATCGATGGCGAGCTGGATCTGCGCGTTACGCCTCAAGGGCGAGCTCGACGGGACCCGCTCATAGATCTTGATCGCCATCTGCGGCCGCTTCACCGATTCATAGAGGTCGGCGAGCGAGAGCAGGGCCAGCGGATGACTGGGCTGGAGATAGAGTGCGAGCTGGAGATAGACCAGCGCGAGATCTTCGCCGCCGCGACGGGTCAACGTGGCGCCGATGCCGTAGAGCGCCTCGGCAGCACCAGCCTGTGCGGAATCGACCAGCGACGGCATCTTCTTGCCGGCCTTGGTCTCGCGCAGGCCTTCCACGATCAGCGGATGGCGGGCGAGCTTCTTGTCGAATGCTTCATAGATCGCGGTCGCCGAGGCCGCGTCCTTGTTGCGCGACAGCCAGCGCGCATAGGCCTCGCTGACGCGCAGCATGGAATCGTCGAGTTTGTAGGCGCGCTCGAAGCGGGCGCCTGCGTCCTTCTCCTTACCGGCGTTCTCGAGAATCATGCCGGCGTGCAGGTCCTTGAACAGCGGATACCATTCCGGGCCCGCCAGCTTATCGATGGTCGCGACCGCGCCCTTGGCATCGCCCGCACCATAGGCGGCCCAGCCGGACAGCAGCGTTGCGACGAGATCGGTGATCGGCCCGCGAACCGACTGGTTGATGTTGCTCTGCGCGCTCGGATACTTCTTCAGCTTCAAATCATGCACGCCGACCACGAGGCGCGCGACGCGATTGGTCTTGTCGATGGCCAGGATGCGCTCGGCGAGCTTCACCGCTTCCTCGATGTCGCCATCGCCGAGCGAGGAAATGAAAGCGCGGTCGAGCAGCTCGTTGTTCTTGGGGTCGGTCCGCAGCGCGGAGCGGTAAAAGGCGGCGGCCGAGGTCGCGTCGCGCTCGACGCTGGCGTGACGGGCGGCGAGATAGCTGCCGGCGGTGGTGAGCGACTTCAGATCGTTTCGGGTCGGAAACTGCGCCGCCGTGTCGGCCGGATGATCCGGCGTCTGCGCCAGCACCCCGCCTGGGACCGCCACGATCGCAGAGCCGGCAAGGGCGATGGCAGCAGCAGTCCAGCGGTTGAAACGATTTGAAAACATCAGGGCTCGCCTTGAGTTGGTAGTGCCTGGGTTTGAAGCAAATGGCCGTCTCGCACGCGAACGCCGCCGGCGACACGGGACCCGGAACCGTCTGGGCCGGACAATGCCGCTTTTGGCGCTTCACCGCAAGGATTCGGGCCGGGCGATCCCTTCCGCACGCCCCAAATCGGCCAAGTGACGGTCAAGAGCGCCCCAAGACGCTGTCACTATGGCCTTATCGTGGCCGGGGGCACCCGTGGTGCTCCCGTTCTCACGCGAACGTGCGTTACATCACCCTTCGGACCTATTTGGTCGCCTGGCGCACCGTTACATCGCCTCGTAGTTCGGACCGCCGCCTCCCTCCGGAGGAACCCAGGTGATGTTGCCGTTGGGGTCCTTCACGTCGCAGGTTTTGCAGTGGACGCAGTTCTGGGCGTTGATCTGGAAGCGCGGGCCCGAACCTTCCTCGATCCACTCATAGACGCCGGCCGGGCAATAGCGATTCGACGGACCGGCGAACACGTCGTGCTCGGAAGTCTTCTGCAGGTTCATGTCGGCCACCAGGAGGTGGACCGGCTGATCCTCCTCGTGATTGGTGTTGGACAGGAACACCGAGGACAGCTTGTCGAAGGAGATCTTGCCGTCCGGCTTCGGATAGTTCTTCGGCGCGTGTTGCTTGGCCGGATCGAGCGTCGCGCGATCGGGCTTGGCATGGGACTGCGTGCCGAACAGCGAGGTGCCGAACAGCGTGTTGAACCACATGTCGAAGCCGCCGAGCGCGACGCCAAGCACGGTGCCGAACTTCGACCACAGTGGCTTGACGTTGCGGACCAGGAACAGATCCTTTCCGACCGACGAGGACCGCCACGCGTTCTCGTAGTCGACGATCTCGTCGTTGGCGCGATCGGCCGCGAGCGCGGCTGCAACATGCTCAGCGGCAAGCATGCCGGTGCCCATCGCATTGTGCACGCCCTTGATGCGCGGCACGTTGACGAAGCCGGCCGCACAGCCGACCAGCGCGCCGCCGGGGAAAGTCAGCTTTGGCACCGACTGGTAGCCGCCTTCGGTGATGGCACGCGCACCATAGGCAAGGCGCTTGGCACCTTCGAAGGTGCCGCGGATCGACGGATGAGTCTTGAAGCGCTGGAATTCGTCGAACGGCGACAGATACGGATCGTCGTAGTTCAGATGCACGACGAAGCCGACCGCGACGAGATTATCGTCGTAGTGATAGAGGAACGACCCGCCGCCGGTCTTCAGGTCGAGTGGCCAGCCGAACGAATGCTGGATCATGCCCTTCTGGTGCTTGGCGGGATCGATCTGCCAGACTTCCTTGAGGCCGATGCCGAACTTCGCCGGCTCGCTGTTGGAATCGAGCGCGAACTTGGCGATCAGCTGCTTGGTCAGGCTGCCGCGCGCGCCTTCGGCGAACAGCGTGTACTTGCCGAGCAACTCCATGCCGCGGGTGAAGGAGTCTTTCGGCTTGCCGTCGCGGCCGATGCCCATGTCGCCAGTAGCGATGCCCCTCACCGCGCCCTGTTCGTCATAGAGCACTTCGGCGGCGGCAAAGCCCGGGTAGATCTCGACGCCGAGCGCCTCGGCCTTGCGCGCCAGCCAGCGGCAGACATTGCCGAGCGAGCCGATATAGCAGTGATGGTTGTCCATCAGCGGCGGCATCATGAAGTTCGGCAGCTTGATCGCGCCTCCGGCCGTCATCCAGTAGAAGCGGTCGTCCTTCACCTGGGTCTTCAGCGGGCAGTCGGAATCCTCGCGCCAGTCCGGGATCAGCTTGTCGAGCCCGGCCGGATCGATCACGGCGCCGGAGAGAATGTGCGCACCGACCTCGGAGCCCTTCTCCACCACCACGACGTTGAGATCGGCATTGATCTGCTTCAGCCGGATCGCCGCAGCCAGGCCCGAGGGGCCGGCGCCGACGATGACGACGTCGAATTCCATGGATTCCCGCGGGGGAAGTTCTTCGGTGCTCATCTGATCTCAGCCCTTGAGACGGTTCCTCGTCATTTGCGCTCCCTTGTTTCCGATTTTTCCGGGTAGGACAACCACGGAAATGCGTTCCGTTGGGATGCAAGGCGCCTTAAGATGAACTAATAGTCTGACTTTCCAAATGATCCCCGAGCCCGCACCCACCGTCCGAGAGCTTCTCGCCTTCTATCTGGAGGCCGGTGTCGATTGTGCGCTCGCCGAGGAACCGGTCGACCGCCTGGCGGAATTGGACGCCCCGCCGCCGGCCCCGCGCGCGGTGCCGGTCGAGGCACCGCGGCCTGTCGCCGCGCCTGCGGCGATGCGCGGCGAGGCCGCACCGGCGCCCGACGTCGCTATCGCCTCGGCCCGCGAGGCCGCGCGCACTGCGCCAACACTCGAGGCGCTGCGAGAGCTCATGCAAAACTTCGAGGGCTGCGCGCTCAAGCACACCGCGACGCGGCTGGTGTTCGCCGACGGCAATCCGCAGGCGCGCATCATGTTCGTCGGCGAGGCGCCGGGTCGCGACGAGGATATCGAGGGACTTCCGTTTGTGGGACGCAGCGGCAAGCTGCTCGACCTCATGATCGGCGCGATCGGGCTCAACCGCACCACGGCCTACATCACCAACGTCATTCCCTGGCGGCCACCCGGCAACCGTACGCCGACGCCGCAGGAGACGCAGATCTGCCTGCCCTTCATCCAGCGTCATATCGAGCTGGTGAACCCAGATGTGCTGGTGACGCTCGGCAATCCCTCGACGCAGACGCTGCTCTCGACCCGCGAGGGCATCATGCGGACGCGCGGCCGCTGGTTCGACTACGACACGGGTAGCCGCACCATCCGCGCGCTGCCGACCTTTCACCCGGCCTACCTCTTGCGCTCGCCGTCCTACAAGCGGCTTGCCTGGCAGGATCTGCGCGCGATCGCGAAGTTGCTGGCGGGCGCGTGAGGGACGGGACACTCCCTCTCCGTCATTGCGAGAGCCTTACGTCCCCTTCGGCCGCACGATGGCCCAGCCGATCCGCAGCAACTGCTGGCGGCCGGTCACCAGCCATTCGAAGGCGCGTGGCACTTCCGGCACGATGCCGGGAAAGCGCGCGAGGATTTCGGGCGGCGGAGTGCCGGCAGTATCTGAGGCGCGCCAGACCACGACGCCGCCGGTCTCGCTGAATTTTGCCTGTGACATCCAGGGCGTACGCACGGGCGCGCCTTCGATGAACAGATGCGGCCGGCCGGAGTGCATCGCAATCAAGCTCGCAAGCTCGGTTTCGCCTGCGACCGCGCGCAGGCGATGGTTGGTGCGGCGGGCAAAGCTGTCGTCGAAGAAGTCCGAGATCGCGCGCGCCGGCATCGATGTCGCGATCTCACCGGTGCCGCTCCAGGGCAGGAACAGCACGGCCAGCACGACGCCGGCCGCGGGCGCCACGATGGCCGCTATCCACACCGTGCGCAGCATCCGGGCGCGGCGCATCGCAATGAGATCGCCGGCCACGACGACCATGGCGAGGCCCGACACGACCAGCACCACGCCGGCACCGCCGACGACGGCATCGAGCCCGAACAGGCCGGAGATCAGGACCGCACCGAGCGCGGGCGCCAGCGTGAAGAAATGGACGAAGTTGCGCGCGAGCGGCTCGACGGGTGGCCGGTAGATGATCGGCGCCTCCTCGGGCTTGCCGGCGAACAGGGGTGAGTTGAGGAAGGTCAGCACAGGGACCGCCGCTGCGCCGAGCACGAGCCCGCCGAGCAGCCAGACGGCGTGGATCGCGCGGGCGCCGAGGTCGGCAATTTGCGGCAGGGCCGGCAGCACAAGGGTCTCGGCGCGCATCAGCCAGACCGCATAGGGCAGCGCCAGCACGGCGACGACGACGAGCGCGAACAGCGGATCGAGCGCGCGCAATGTCCGGCGGCCTGCGGCGGTCGAGAGCGCGAAGACGACGAGCAATGCGAGCAGGAAGATCGCGGCCGGCGTGGTCAGCAGGAGCAGGCCGGCCTCGATCGACCAGGCGAACCAGGCATTGCCGCGGCGCTGGCCGATGATCTGCCAGGAATGCAGCAGCAACAGCGCCCAGATCGGCCGCGCGAGAACCAGGGGACCGAAGTCGAGCGCGGACGAGGAGAAAGCCAGCACCGTCATGGTCAGGAGCACAGCGAGCACCGCCTGCTGCGTGCCGACCACGGCGCGCGCCAGATGATAGAGCGTGATGAAGGTCGCGATCTCGCAGAGCTCGGCCAGGACGTAAACGCCGAACATATGTCCGCCGACGGCGCGATAGGCGATATCGGCGAGCCAGACCGACAGCGGCGGGCCGAGATCAGTGCCGACCTGGTACTCGCGACCGAAGGCCAGCAGGGTCGCGAGGCTGCCGGGCGGAGTGCGATAGAACAAGAGCGCCACCAGCAGCCACATCGCGGCCTGCAACAGCACGGCGATCCAGACGATCAGCCGCGGCCGGGCGCGAATGAGCTCGATGACCAGGGAGGTAAACCGCATGCAACGCCCGCAAGATGCAGCCAACCCGTCCAGCCGGCCCTATTCGCTCACGCCTGTTTTGATAAAGGGCGCTGCGCGTCGTGGCAACGACAGTCTACGCTAGAGGCCTGCCGAAGCATCGATTTCAACTGTGGTCTCAACCTGCACCTCGACCTCGGTGACCGCAAACAGATCCCGCACCGGCTCGACGGTCCAGGGCATGTGCTTGGCGCGGGCGGTGGCGACCGGGGCGAAGAAGCTGCGGTGGTGCGCGGTGGGGCCGAGACGGTCGAGCGCGTCGAGATGCTCGGGGACGGCGTAGCCCTTGTGCTGCTCGAAACCGTAGCCCGGGCAGTCCTGCGCCAGCGCGCACATCAGCCGGTCGCGCGTCACCTTGGCGACGATCGAGGCGGCCGCAATCGACAGCACGATGCCGTCGCCGCCGATCACGGCCTCGCAGTCGCATGCAGTATCGAGCCGGTCGCGGCCGTCGACGAAGACGTGCTTCGGCGTCTCCGGCAGCGCGATCACCGCGCGCTTCAACGCCCAGAGCGAGGCGCGCAGGATGTTGTCGCGGTCGATGCGGAAGCGCGAGGCGACCGCGACCGAGACCTGGGCGGTGGCACAGATCTTGTCGAAAAGCTTCTCGCGCTCCTCCGCCGTCAGCCGCTTGGAATCGTCGATGCCGCGCGGAATGCGGTCGGGGTCGAGAATCACCGCAGCCGCCACCACGGGGCCGGCGAGCGGCCCGCGACCGGCCTCGTCGCAGCCAGCCACCGGCCAGATGCCGCGCTTGATCAGCGCGCGCTCACGACGGAAGCTCGCTTTCGCTGGCGCGGCATTCCTGGCAGCGTCGTTCTTTGACGCCTCTTTGGCTGGTGTCTTGGTGGACTTGTCCCGAATCATGGCCGGGATCGTGCGCAAGCGATCCGGCCTGCGCAACAGGGAACCCCAACAATTCCCGTTATTCAGACAGGTTGTTGCTCCGCGCCTCAGAACAGGCTGAGCTGCTCGCCGTTCTGCTTTGGCCGGGCAAAATGATCCGTGGTCAGCTTGGCACGGCGCTTGTTCAGGCCGAGCCGGTCGCAGGCGATCTCGAAGCGGCGGCCGATGGTCCAGGCCATCGGTCCGGTGCCCTTCATCCGCTCGCCCCATTTGGCGTCGTAGTCGCGCCCGCCCCGCATGTCGCGGATCAGCGTGAAGACGTGGCGGTAGCGATCCGGATAGTTCGCCATCAGCCATTCGCGGAAGAGATCGCGCACCTCGAGCGGCAGCCGCAGCAGCACATAGGAGGCTTCCTTGACGCCGGCGTGCGCCGCGGCATCGAGGATGCGCTCGATCTCGGAATCGTTCAGCGCGGGGATCACGGGGGCAACCATCACCGTGGTCGGAATGCCGGCGTCCGAGAGCTGCTTCAGCGCCTCAAGCCGCTTCGGCGGCGTCGAGGCGCGCGGCTCCATCGTGCGCGCGAGTTTTGGGTCCAGTGATGTCACCGATATCGCGACCTTGGCGAGGTTGCGCTTGGCCATGCGGGCGAGAATGTCGATGTCGCGCACCACCAGCGCCGACTTGGTGACGATGCCGACGGGATGGCCGGCGCGCTCCAGCACCTCGAGAATGCCGCGCATGATTTTGCGCTCGCGCTCGATCGGCTGATAGGGATCGGTGTTGGTGCCGATCGCGATCATCCGCGGCTCGTAGCCGGCGGCCGCGAGCTCCTTCTCGAGCAGCGCCGGCGCCTCGGGTTTCACGAACAGCTTTGACTCGAAGTCGAGGCCCGGCGACAGGCCGAGATAGGCATGCGTCGGCCGCGCGAAGCAATAGACGCAGCCATGCTCGCAGCCGCGGTAGGGATTGATCGACCGATCGAAGCCGATGTCGGGGGAATCGTTGCGGGTGATCACCTTGCGCGAGGTGTCGACACCGACCGTGGTCTTGAACGGCGGCAGCTCTTCCAGGCTCTGCCAGCCGTCGTCGAAGGCGACGCGTGCCTCGGCCTCGTAGCGGCCGCTGGCGTTGGATTGCGCGCCCCGCCCACGCTTGCGCGCACGGTCGATGGCGACGCCAAGCTCGGGGAAATCAGAAGGCGCACCCGCCGGCTCGGAGGGCGCCGTGACCGGCGGGTGCTTGAGAGCAGAAGAAGAAGCTGGACTCATGAAGCCACGATAGCACGTCGAGGGAACAAATCAAGAACATAAAGGAAAAACGCGAAAACAACCCCATGCACAGTAGAGGTGCCCAAACCTCGCGCGCTGACTATTGGCCTCACGCAACAACGCGTGACCTCGATCCCGCTTGATGCGGCTGAAGGATCGATCTCGCCGGAACTCGGTTGGTGACGGTCCCGGGTGAAAGTCGGCAGGAACATGACAAATCAACGACAATCGGCCGCGGCGAGCAGCGACCTCGATCTCCTCGATCGCTACTGGCGCGCCGCGAACTACCTCTCGGTCGGGCAGATTTATCTCCTCGACAATCCGCTGCTTCGCGAGCCGTTGCGGCCCGAGCACATCAAGCCGCGCTTGCTCGGCCATTGGGGCACGACGCCGGGGCTGAACTTCATCTACGCCCACCTCAACCGCGTCATCCGCGCGCAGGACCTCGATATGATCTATGTCTGCGGTCCCGGTCATGGCGGCCCGGGCATGGTCGCCAACACCTATCTGGAAGGCAGCTACAGCGAGATCTATCCAGACATCCCGCGCGATGCGGACGGATTGCGAAAACTTTTCAGGCAGTTCTCCTTCCCCGGCGGCATTCCGAGCCACGCCGCGCCGGAAACGCCCGGCTCGATCCACGAAGGTGGCGAGCTCGGCTATGCGCTGGTGCACGCCTATGGCGCGGCATTCGACAATCCCGACCTCATCGTCGCCTGCGTCGTCGGCGACGGCGAAGCCGAGACCGGCCCGCTTGCCGCGTCCTGGCACTCCAACAAGTTCCTGAATCCCGCCCATGATGGCGCGGTGCTGCCGATCCTGCATCTCAACGGCTACAAGATCGCGAACCCAACCGTGCTCGGCCGGATGCCCGACAGCGAGATCCGCGATCTCTTCCGCGGATTCGGCCACGAGCCGCTGTTCGTCGAGGGCGATGATCCCAAGCTGATGCACCGGGCCATGGCGGATGCGCTCGACGTCGCGCTCGCCAGCATCCGTTCTATCCAGCAGCACGCGCGCGACGGGCGCACAAGCGTCGAACGGCCGCGCTGGCCGATGATCGTGCTGCGCAGCCCGAAGGGCTGGACAGGCCCGAAGGAGGTCGACGGCAAGAAGGTCGAAGGATTTTGGCGTGCGCATCAGGTGCCCGTTGCTAGCTGTCGCGAGAACCCTGCGCATTTGAAGATTCTCGATGACTGGATGCGCAGCTACCAGCCGGAAAAGCTGTTCGACGCCAGCGGCGCGCTCATTCCCGAGCTTCAGTCGCTGGCGCCCGAAGGTAACAGGCGTATGGGAGCCAATCCGCACGCCAATGGCGGGCTGCTGAAGAAGGAGCTGAAGCTGCCGGACTTCCGCAGTTTTGGCGTCGACGTGCCGCAGCCCGGCGGCGTCACGGGAGAAGCGACGCGTGAGCTTGGCAAGTTTTTGCGCGACGTCATCCGCCTCAACGCGCAAGAGCGCAACTTCCGCCTCATGGGTCCGGACGAGACCGCATCAAACCGTCTCGATGCCGTGTTCGACGCCACCGAACGGGTCTGGATGGAGCCGGTCGAATCCTACGACGTGCATCTCGCCCAGGACGGCCGCGTGATGGAGGTGCTGAGCGAGCATCTCTGCCAGGGCTGGCTCGAGGGCTACCTGCTCACCGGCCGCCACGGCTTCTTCTCCTGCTACGAGGCCTTCATCCACATCGTGGATTCCATGTTCAACCAGCACGCCAAATGGCTGAAGGTGACGCGGCACCTGCCGTGGCGGCGTCCGATCGCCTCGCTGAACTACCTGCTGACCTCGCATGTCTGGCGGCAGGACCATAACGGCTTCAGCCATCAGGATCCCGGCTTCGTCGACCTCGTCGCCAACAAGAAGGCCGACATCGTCCGCATCTATTTCCCGCCGGACGCCAACACCCTGCTGTGGATCGCCGACCACTGCCTGCGCACTTACAATCGCATCAACGTGATTGTCGCCGGCAAGCAGCCGGCGCCGCAATGGCTCTCGATGCAGGATGCCGCTAACCATTGCGACGCCGGCATTGGCATCTGGACGTGGGCCGGCAACGAGGACGCGGTTGGCGAGCCCGATGTGGTGATGGCCTGCGCCGGTGACGTGCCGACCTTGGAGACGCTCGCGGCCGTCGATCTCCTGCGCAAGGCGCTCCCGGACATCAAGATCCGTGTCGTCAACGTCGTCGACCTGATGACGCTGCAACCGAAAGAGCAGCATCCGCATGGGCTGTCCGATCGCGACTTCGACAGCCTGTTCACGCACGACAAGCCTGTCATCTTCGCCTATCACGGCTATCCTTATCTGATCCACCGGCTGACCTATAACCGCACCAACCATGATGGCCTACATGTGCGCGGTTTTGCCGAGGAAGGCACCACGACGACGCCGTTCGACATGGTCGTGCTCAACGGGCTCGACCGCTACCACCTCGCGATCGAGGCGATCGAGCGTGTGCCGGGACTTGCGACCAAGGCTGCGCAGGTGAAGCAACAGTTCCGCGACAAGTTGATCGAGCATTCGCGTTACGTGCGCGAGCACGGCGAGGACATGCCGGAGATCCGCGATTGGGTCTGGCCGGGCAAGTCGGGCTGACATCATGGCGGCCTCCAACGCGGTCCTCGTCCTCAACGCAGGCTCGTCGAGCATCAAGTTCGGCCTGTTCGAGATCTCGGGCAGCGAACCCGCCATGCTCTGCAAGGGCCTGCTCGACGAGCACGAGGCCAAGCCCAGGCTGGTGGCAAAGAGCCCATCGGGCGAGACGCTGTTCGAGACGCAGAGGGAGACCTCGGACGCGGATGGTGGCCATCTGTTCGCCGATGTGCTCGGCTTCATCGAGGACCGTTTTGGCCAAGGCCGCCTGCGCGCCGTGGGTCACCGGATCGTCCATGGCGGTCCGGATTATTCCGGCCCGATCTCGCTGACGGACGACGTCTATGCGAAGCTGGAAGCACTCACACCGTTAGCGCCGCTGCATCAGCCCCGTTGCCTGGCGCCGGTCCGCGCCGTCAGGGCGTTCCGTCCTGCACTGACGCAGATCGCCTGCTTCGACACCGCCTTCCATCACGGCCTGACGCCGCCAGCGAACCGCTTCGCCATTCCGAGACGCTACGAGGCACAGGGCCTCCGGCGCTACGGCTTTCACGGCCTCTCATTCGAATATGTCGCGGGGCGACTCGCCGTGATCGCGCCCGAGCTTGCAGCCAGACGCACCGTCATCGCCCATCTCGGCAATGGCGCGAGCCTCTGCGCCTTGCGCGACGGCCGCAGCGTCGACACCACGATGGGGCTGACGCCGCTCGACGGCCTGGTCATGGGCACGCGCTGCGGCACCATCGATCCCGGCGTGCTGCTCTACCTGTTGCAGCACGACACGATGACAGTCGAGGATTTGCAGCACCTGCTCTATCACGAGTCCGGCCTGCTCGGCGTTTCCGGCATCTCCGCGGATATGCGGACGCTGCTGGCGAGCGGCGAGGCTTCGGCGCGCGAGGCGGTCGATCTCTTCGCCTTCCGTGCGGCACAGGAGGTGACGGTGATGGCGAACACGCTTGAAGGACTGGAGTGCCTCGTTTTCACCGGCGGCATCGGCGAGCACGCCAAGCAAATCCGCAGCGCCATTGGCGAGCGGCTCGCCTGGCTCGGTGTGCGTATCGATGCCGCGGCGAATGATGCCGCGCGCGAGCGCATCAATGCCGACGACAGCGCCGTGGATGTGCTCGTCATCCCGACCAACGAGGAACTGACGATCGCACGGCACTGCGCCGCGGTGCTGCAGCGGGGCTGCCTCCCTTGAGAAAGCATGGGAGGTTGTGGCCATCCTTCGAGACGCCCGCTTGGCGGGCTCCTCAGGATGAGGTCGAGTATGTGGCACCAACAGGTTTTAATCGATGGACAGTCGTCCGATAGCCAAGAGTCTTTTCGGCACTTGCACCAAAACACGCATGCCGGTTAGCCTCATCCTGAGGAGCGCGCCCTTGCGCGCGTCTCGAAGGATGGGGCGGGCACGATGACAGAAGGCGCATACCTCTACATTCTCAAATGTGCCGATGGCAGCTACTACATCGGGACGACGCGAACCGAGCTTGAGCTCCGGATTGCGCAGCACAACGCCGGCACGTTCGCCGGCTACACAAGGTCGCGCAGACCCGTGACCCTCGTCTTCTCGCAATGGTTCGACAGGGTGACCGACGCGATCGAATGCGAACGCAAACTCAAGAAATGGAGTCGCGCCAAGAAGGAAGCTTTCATGCGCGGCGACTTTGCTGAGCTCCATGAATTGGCGAAGCGCGGACCTCATCATCCTTCGAGACGCCCGCCTATTGCGGGCTCCTCAGGATGAGGGCTGAACTTGCGGCTTTCAGCTCAATGAACCCCGGTATAAATCTGAAAACACCCGATTGCGACCTCGATCACGATCAGCACCACCACCGCGATCTCGAGTCGCAGCGAGCGCTGGGTGTCGATGATGTCGGTCAGCGCATCGGCGGTCTCCGCGACCACCGTGAGCTTGCGCTCGAGCGTGTCGAGACGCTCCTTCAGCTCGTACTCGTCTTCGAGACGCGCATAGAGCCGGTCGAGCTGCGGCTTTTCCCAGAGCGCATCGGGTTTTTCGGCAACCGCGACGCGGCCGGCGACGCGCTGCTGGACCAGCAGCGCGTTGCCGATGAGCTGCAGGATGCCCTTGCGCGGCCGCGACGTACGGCCTTTCTCGGCGAGCTCGCGTGCAAAAGGCTCGATGACGTCGAAGACCGCAGCGACGCGACGCTCGTCGCGCGCCAGCGACGTGCTCTTGGCGAGCGCGTCCGCGATCAGCAGCAGCCGCTCGTCGGAAAATTTCGAGAGGCAGATCGGCCCGCCGGGCTGGATCGCCTCGGCGTTTTCGTCGTGACAGAGCTGCGCCTGCGCGGTCTCCTCCTCATAGGGGCTGAATTCGCCGGTCACGCGCGACTTGAGACTGTCGATGAGGACCTTCTCCTCCGATGGCAACAGCCCGATCAGCACCACGACGCCGTAGCGGAAGATCACGGCCAGGCCGCCATGGACCCGGAAGGCAGCCGGCGTCGAGGATACCAGCGTGCCGATCTCGAGCCCCGACGGATTGATGCGTTCGCCCAGCATCACGGCGCGGATCCGCAAGGTCGGCGCGGCCTCCGGCTTCGGCAATGGCGGCGTCGCGCCAATGGGAAGTTGATCGGCGTTCATTGGACACATCTCGCTTTGCGCAATGGCGATTGCACGTTTTTCCCGTCCGCACGGGAACAGCGCCGTTTCCCGGACGATATCGGCGGAGAAAAGCCTCGTTTGAAGATCACGAGACCGAAAATCGCCGAAACATTCGGCAATTTGACCACCCGTGCACGACATATTCGGCCGGGACGGGCGCACGCCGGTTTACCATTGCACGCCGAACGGCTTGCGAAAAGTTGCACTCGGCAGCGCAGCATGTTTATGACAACATCATAACGCGTTGCGCTTCTCCCGAATTGCGGACATCGAAGTCTCAATCATGCTGAGCGTCATCATTCCGACCGAAGGCGTCGAGCAGACCGCGGTCGCAACACTGGCCGCGCTGGTCCCCGGTGCCGCGGCAGGCATCATCAAGGAAGTCCTGCTGGTCGACGGCACAAGCAACGGCGTCATCGAGCGCGTTGCCGACGTCGCCGGCTGCCGCTTCGTCGGCTGCGAGGGATCTTCGCAAGGCGCAGCACTGGCCGCCGGCGCGCTCCAGGCCCGTTCGCCCTGGCTGATGTTCCTCCCTGCCGGCGCGGTGCTGGACACCGGCTGGATCGAGGAGACCACCCAATTCATCCAGGCCGTCGCGGCCAGTGGCCGGGATCGTGCGGCCGTGTTCCGCTACGCCCGTTCGCCTTACGCCGATACCGGCTTCCGCGACGTCCTGTGGTCCGTCGCTCGCAAGGTGGTCGGCCCCCTCGGCGATCAGGGGCTTTTGATCGCGCGAGATCATTACGACCGGATCGGCGGCTATCCGCCCCAGGCCCGCCGGTCCGAGGCGCGGCTACTGCGGCGGCTCGGCCGCTCCTCCCGGACAATGTTGCGCAGCCGGATCGTCATGGTCGCTTGAGGCACCCGATACTTGCCAAAGTCAATTAATTATTTGACAATGGCAATTATTGAGGTGTCCCATGCCAATTAACGGTACCGACGACCAGACCGCAGCGGTTCGCGCCTTCAACCGCTTCTATACCCGCAAGCTCGGCGTGCTCGACCAGCACCTGGGAGATAGCCCGTTCTCGCTCAGCGAGGCTCGCGTGCTCTATGAGCTCGCGCATCGCGACGACCTCGCGGCAAAAGAGATCGGAAACGAGCTCGGCCTTGACGCCGGCTACCTCAGCCGCATCGTCCAGAGCTTTGACGAAAAGGGGCTGATCACGCGGAAGCCCCTGCCGGCAGATCGCCGGCAATACCAGCTCTGCCTCACCGCCAAGGGCCGCCAGAGCTTCGCCAAGCTGAACCTGAGCTCGCAAAACGAGGTTGCCGCAATGCTGGCGCAGCTTTCGGCCGGCGATGCAACGCGGCTAACGCAGGCGATGGCGACCATTCAGGCCGTGCTGGAGCAACGTCAAAGCCAGCCCGCTTCCGTCGTGCTGCGCAGCCACCGCGTCGGTGACATGGGCTGGGTCATCTCCAAGCAAGCCGCCGCTTATGCCGCGGACTACAACTGGGACATCAGCTACGAGGCGCTGGTCGCCGAGATCTGCGCTCAGTTCATCAAGAATTACGACGCCGCGCGCGAGCATTGCTGGATCGCGGAAGTCGATGGCGAGCCGGTCGGCTCGATCTTTCTGGTCAAGGCCACGGACGAGATCGCCAAGCTCCGCCTGTTGCAGGTGGAGAAGAAAGCCCGTGGGCTCGGCGTCGGCCGTGCGCTTGTGGAGCAATGCATCCAGGGCGCGCGCGAGCGGGGCTACAGCCGGATGACGCTGTGGACGCAAAGCATTCTGGTCGCCGCACGCGGCATCTATCAGAGCGCCGGCTTCAAGCTGGTCGCCACCGAGCCGCATCGCAGCTTCGGTGCCGATCTGGTCGGCGAGACCTGGGAGCGGGATCTGTAGCTGCGCGATGCGCATGAATGCGCCCTCGCCCCTTGTTGTGGGAGAGGGCAGCGACGCCGGCGGACACAGGCCCACTTGGGGGTATCTCTCCGCGAGTCTGGAATCGTAGGGTGGGCAAAGGCGCGTTAGCGCCGTGCCCACCGATCCAGCATCGCGATAGAAGTGGTGGGCACGCTTCGCTTTGCCCACCCTACGATACTGTCCGCGCTCACACCGTTGCGCCCTGCGCCTTTGGCCTGCGCAGGTGCTCGTCCAGCCGCGGCATGATCTCGACGAAATTGCAGGGGCGCGTGCGGTAGTCGAGTTGAGCAGCGAGGATGCCGTCCCAACCGTCGCGGCAGGCGCCGGGCGAGCCTGGCAGGCAGAAGATGTAGGTTGCGCCCGCAACGCCCGCGGTGGCGCGGCTCTGGATAGTCGACGCGCCGATCTTGGCGTGGCTCAGCATGTGGAAGGCGATCGAGAAACCATCCATGCGCTTCTCGAGCAGCGGCTCGATCGCCTCCGGCGTGACGTCGCGCCCGGTAAAACCTGTGCCGCCGGTGGTGATGACGACGTCGACGCCGGCGTCTGCGACCCAGCGCCGGATCACGGCGCGGATGGCCTCGACGTCATCGGTGACGATCTCGCGCGCGGCGAGATGATGGCCGGCGGCCGTGAGACGGTCGACAAGCGTCTGGCCGGACTTGTCATCGGCGAGCGCCCGCGTGTCGGAGACGGTGAGCACCGCGATGTTGAGCGGGATGAACTGTTTGGTTTCGTCGATGGAGGCCATTGCTCATTCCTCTCGTGTCCCGGACGCGCTGCAGCGTGAAACGCTGCTGCGCAGAGCCGGGACCCAATTGGAGATTTGAGCGACCGGCAATTTGGGCCCCGGCTCTGCAGCGCACCGCTGAAGAAGCGCTGCGCTGCGTCCGGGGCACGGGCACCTGTGTCTACGGCCCGCCGCCGCCGAACGTGTTGCAGGCCTGCAGCGTGCCCTGCTGATAGCCGGTCATGAACCACTGCTTGCGCTGCGCGGCCGAGCCGTGGGTGAAGGAATCAGGCACGACGCGCCCGGTGGCCTGACGCTGCAGCGTATCGTCGCCGATCGCGCTCGCCGTGGTCAGCGCGGCGTCGATGTCGCCGGATTCGAGGAAGTTCGGGCGCTTCTTCGCCTCGCGATTGACCCAGACGCCGGACAGACAGTCGGCCTGCAATTCGACCTTCACCTGGAGCGCATTGGCCTCGGCCTTGCTGCCGGCCTGCTGCTGCAGTCGCGTCACCTTCGGGATGATGCCGAGCAGGTTCTGGATGTGGTGGCCGGCTTCATGCGCGATGATATAGGCGGTGGTGAAATTGCACGCGGACTTGCCGGAGCAGCCGCGGAAACGTGTCTCGACCTCTCGGAAGAAACCGGTGTCGAGGAAGATGGTGCGGTCCGGCGGGCAGTAGAACGGACCCATCGCCGACTCCGCCCGGCCGCAACGGCCGCCATTGGTGGCGTTGCGGAACAGCACGACCTTTGGGCCGGTGTAGGACTGGCCGCTGGCCTGGAAGATCTCGCTCCAGCGATCGTCGATCTCGCCGAGGATGCCGGAGATCATGCTGCCCATCTCGTCGGTCGGCGCGCCGCGCTTGGCCTGACTCGAGGGACGGTCGCTCTGGTAGCTCGGCGCCTGGCCGCCACCGGTGAGGATCTCGGCGCCGCCGATCAGGATGCGCGGATCGATGCCGAAGGCATAGCCGACCAGGCCAAGCACGATGATGGTGCCGATGCCGAGGCCGCCACCGCCCATCGGCAGGCCGAATCCGCCTCCTCCACCGCCGCCAAATCCTCCACCACCATCGTCGCGACGATCCTCGACGTCGTCGCTGCGGCGGAAATCATCGTAGCGCATGGCGGGCTTCCCTCAGGTCGGCGATTGCAGGGCGTGGGCACGCGGGAAACGCGAAACCCTCACCGCGCCACAGACGTAGAATTTCCATTGCGTTAATCAATATCCCGCTCGGCAATTATTGCCTAGTGCGACAGCGTGCGACGCCAGCAATTTTTTCCGAGGGCCAAGCATTTTTTTCCGAGAGAAATTTGGAGTCTTTTGCAGCTTCAGCCACTCCCGCAACGCGAAGAAACGCGAAACACACTGCAAAACACGGCAAATATACGCAACGACTCGCGCGCGACGCGCGATGCGGGGTCTGCTCACGAAAGCGGCGGGTTAAGTCGATTTTTACTTTGCCGCTTCATTGTAACGGTCAGTCGGTTGTTTGGTCCCGCGTCGCCGACAGCGTCGCCTGAGTCAGAGTTCTTGAGTCATGGTAGTGTCGCGTCGCGGGGCGTCTGCAAGGGCGCCCCGCACAAATTTTGAGTCCGCCTCGCACAGCATCGTCCTCGGCGATTGCGTCGCCGAGATGTCGAAGCTTCAGGCTGGTTCGGTCGACCTCGTGTTCGCCGATCCGCCCTACAATCTGCAGCTCAAGGGCGATCTCAAGCGCCCCGACGAATCCCATGTCGATGCCGTCAACGACGACTGGGACAAGTTCGATTCATTCTCCGCCTATGACGATTTCACCCGCGCCTGGCTGCTGGCCGCGCGCCGCGCGATGAAGCCGTCGGCGACGATCTGGGTGATCGGCTCCTATCACAACATCTTCCGCGTCGGCGCGATCATGCAGGACCTCGGCTTCTGGCTCCTGAACGACATCGTCTGGCGCAAGACCAACCCGATGCCGAATTTCCGCGGCCGCCGCTTCACCAATGCGCACGAGACCATGATCTGGGCCGCGCGCGATGAGAAGGCCAAGGGCTATACCTTCAACTACGAAACGCTGAAGGCCGCCAACGAGGACGTGCAGGCACGTTCCGACTGGCTGATCCCGCTCTGCACCGGCGAGGAGCGCCTCAAGGGCGCCGACGGCAAGAAGGTGCATCCGACGCAGAAGCCGGAAGGCCTGCTCGCGCGCGTGCTGCTGTCGTCGTCGAAGCCCGGCGATCTCGTGATCGATCCCTTCAACGGCACCGGCACCACCGGCGCCGTCGCCAAGCGCCTCGGCCGCTCCTATATCGGCTTCGAGCGCGACAAGACCTACGCCAAGGCGGCCGCCGCGCGGATCGCCGCGGTCGAGCCGCTGCCGGAAGAGAGCCTCGCCCCGTTCATGACCGCGCGCGAAGCACCTCGCGTGGCGTTCTCCGAGCTGATCGAGCGCGGCATGATCATGCCCGGCACAAAGCTGTTCGACGCCAAGAAGAAGCTTGGCGCGCTGGTCCGTGCCGACGGCGCCATCATGTTCGGCGACAAGGTCGGCTCGATCCACCGCATGGGCGCGGTGGCCCAGGGCGCGCAGGCCTGCAACGGCTGGACCTTCTGGCACGTCGAGACCAAGAAGGGTCTCAAGCTGATCGATGAGCTCCGCGCCGAGATCCGCGCCGGCATGGCGGCGGAATAGCCGAGCCCTTGGTCATTCCGGGGCTCGCGAAGCGAGAACCCGGAATCCATCGAACCACGTCACAAACCGCCTGATGGATTCCGGGCTCGCGCCAAGAGGCGCGCCCCGGAATGACCGCCGTGGGTTGTCGGGGCGACCGCAGCCCTTACGGCCGCGAACAGCCTTTGTTACGCTGGCCGGTCTGCGCGGAGCGCAGGCACCACCTGTCAATCTCATCCCTTGTGCGACCAGCTTCACTTCAGGCAAGAGAAAGCCGCCGCGCGGCAATGATGCTGCGTCCGCTCTCAGCCACCAAAGCTTGCACCAACCCTTGCGCCAAAACTTGGGAGACGCCCGATGCTCAAATTCTATTTCAACGGATCGCCGAACCCGACCAAGGTCGCGCTGTTCCTCGAAGAGACTGGCCTGGCCTACGAGCCCGTGAAGATCGATACCCGCACGGGCGAGCAGTTCACGCAGGACTATCTGAAGATCAATCCGAACGCCAAGGTGCCGGCGATCGACGACAACGGCACGATCGTGTTCGACTCGAACGCCATCCTGCTCTATCTCGCCGAGAAGACCGGACAATTCCTGCCCGCGAACCGCGCCGAATTGCTGTCCTGGCTGATGTTCGTGGCCACCGGCGTCGGGCCGTATTCGGGTCAGGCCGTGCACTTCAAGCATTTTGCGCCGAAGGACCAGAACCACGACTACGCCCACAACCGCTACCAGTACGAGACCGATCGCCACTACAGGATCCTCGACGGCCACCTCAAAGGCCGCCGCTATATGGTCGGCGACGATTATTCGATCGTCGACATGGCGCTGTGGGGCTGGGCGCGGATGGTGCCGTTCAAGCTCGGCGACGACGCCTTCGCGCGCTACCCGAACGTGAAGCGACTGATCGACGAGATCGCGGCGCGCCCGGCGGCGGCGCGCGCGATCGCGCTGAAGGACAAGTTCACCTTCAAGGCCGAGATGGACGACGAGGCCCGCCGCAACATGTTCGGGCACATGACGACGAAAGTGGCCTGATCAGATCTTGCCACGATCAAGGGCCACGCGCATGCGCGTGGCCCTTTGCTTTCAGGCGGCGTGGACCGAGCCCAGGAACCTGGCGACTTCCTGCTTCAGCCGGTTGCTGTCGGCCGACAGCGAGCGCGCCGCCGAGAGCACCTGCGAGGACGCCGAGCCGGTGTCGGAGGCGCCGCGCTGGACATCGCCGATATTGGTCGAGACGCGCTGGGTGCCGTGCGCGGCCTGCTGGACGTTGCGGGAGATCTCTTGCGTGGCCGCGCCCTGCTGTTCCACGGCGGCGGCAACCGTCGAGGAGATTTCCGACAGCCGCTCGATGGTGCCGCTGATCTCCCTGATGGAGCCGGCCGATTCTTCCGTCGCGGCCTGGATGCCGGAGACCTGCTGGGCGATCTCGCCGGTGGCCTTTGCGGTCTGCTCGGCCAGCGCCTTGACCTCGGAAGCGACCACGGCAAAGCCGCGGCCGGCTTCGCCCGCGCGCGCCGCCTCGATGGTGGCGTTCAGCGCCAGCAGATTGGTCTGGCCGGCGATGGTGCTGATCAGCTCGACCACGTCGCCAATGCGGGCAGCCGCCTTGGAGAGCTCGCTGACGCGGGCGTTGGTCCTGGTCGCCTGCCCGACCGCCTCGCTAGCGATGCGGGCGGATTCCTGGACCTGACGCGCGATCTCGGAAACCGAGGAGGACAGCTCTTCGGTGGCAGACGCGACGGCCTGGACGTTGGCGCTGGCTTCCTGCGAGGCGGAGGCGACTTCCGTCGACAGATCCTGGGCGCGGGTCGCGGTCGCGGTCAGCGTGCCGGCGGAGGCCTCGAGCTCGCTCGAGGCCGACGACACGGTATCGACGATCTCGCCGACGGCCTGCTCGAACCGGTCGGCGAGCCGGACCATGTCTTTCTTGCGATCCTCGGCCTGCCGCGCCTCGGTCTCGGTCTGCTCGTGGCGCATGCGCTCGGTGTCGATCATGTTGTCCTTGAACACCTGGATCGCCTTGGCCATGTCGCCGATCTCGTCGGCCTTGCCGCGCGAGGGGATCTCGACCTCGAGATCGCCGCCGGCGAGCAGGCCCATCGCCCGCGTCATCGCGGTCAGCGGCCCGACGATGCTGCGGGCGATCAGGACGGCGACGATCAAGCCAAGGAGAGTGGCAATACCGCCCGCGACCGCCTGCACGGATGTCGTGCCGTCGATCACGGCTTCGGCCTGGCTGCGCGAGTCCTTGTAGTCCTTCTTGAGGGCGGTCTCGGCGACCTTGAGCTTGGCGATGCTGTCGACGATGAGGGGCGCGAGGCTCTTGTGGTAGATCTCGTCGGCCTGGAGCATCGCGGCCGACGTGGTCTCGAATGCGGATTTGTAGATTCCGAGCGAGGACTTCACCGGCGCGAGCGTGGCGCGCAATTCGCTCGCCTGCGGGCTCTTTTCGAGCGCGGCGAGCCGTTGCGACGCCCTGTCCACATTGGTTCTGAAATTGGCGGGCCCCTTGGTGTCGCGCAGCGCCAGGAAGCGCCAGTTTGCGATCTGAACCAGCAGCAGCCGGGACTCGAGGTCTGCGACGAGCGAGGCGGTGTCCTCATCGACGGCCGCGCGCGCCACGTCGACCAGCTTGTTCATCTTGACGGTCAGCTCGTCGCCACTCGGCAGCAGCGTCGCCTTGCCGGTCCGCGCCTCGTTGACGGCGTCGCCGAGATTGTCGCGCAGGCTTTTCATCTTCGCGATATCGGCGATCAGATCGTTGTAGAGCTTGCGCCGCTCCCCGGAGGCCGTGCCCTTGGCGCCGACCTGAAGCAACTCGGTCGCCGCGGTCTCCCGCTCGGACGCCTCCCGCATCGCGGTCTCATTGGCGTCGTAGATGTAGCGCAGATTGGCGCGCTGGATCGCCTGGAGATGGGTCGATATCTCCAGGACCCGCGCCGTGCTGTCCGAAAATGCCGAGGCCTTTGCGACCTGGTCCTGCACCGACCGCAAATTCCAGATGGCCACCACCGCCATCACGAGACCAACCACGACCAGCGCCATGAAGCCGGCATAGAGACGGCCCCTGATCCGCAAACGAAAGCTCGGCATTCCCAGTGTCCACCCGGAAGCATGTGAATTCAGGCGGACGCACAACTCCGGCGATCGTCACGGCCACCCCAGCAGCCGCGCGTCACCTCATGGCCGACTCACGCTGCACCGCGACACAATGCGGGACACTTCTTAATTGAACCTTCTAATTTTTCGCGCATCTCGCCAAAGCCCCGCACAAAACCTGCTGATATTAACGGCATCTGCGCAAGGTTTTGGCGCACGGCCCGCAAGCGTATGCAGATCGTTGCAAAGGGCGCGGCGACGGACGTTTGTCAGGCCGTCGCCTGCTACAATCAGCTCGCGGCCCTCGCACCCGTTTGCGGGAATGGGCCCAACGCCTTCTCGGTCAGGACCGAGTCACAGTACTCGCGGATTTCCTTGATCTTGCCGCCCTCGAGCCGAAAGACCAGGCAATAGTCGTTGTCGTAGCGCACGCCCTCGGGCGTGACATTGTCGCCCTTGGCCTCCACCACGACAAGGTCGCCGTCGGCGATGAAGCGCTCGGCGACCGTGCGCGTCCGGTCGCGCAGGCGGGTCCGCACATAGCCGTGCAAATCATTCATGATCGCATCCCTGCCAGAGAAGGTGCGCGACCAGGAATACTGGCCGGTGACGATCCATCTGGCGTCGTCGGCAAGGCTTGCGGCGAATAGCGCGCGGTCGCGCACCGCCGGATCGGGGTTGGCGGCGGCGGCGAAAATATCCTGCATCAGTTTCTTGTTGGCGCTCGCGCTCATGGCGGCATCTCCGTTTGGTGACAACAGGGAGAGCATCGCTGCCCGACGGCAATTCTTCAAATCGATGGTGAATATGATATCTATTCACCTCATGAATTTGAATTCGCTCGACCTCAATCTATTGACCGCGCTCGACGCGCTGCTGCGCGAGGCCAATGTCAGCCGGGCAGCCATGCGCATCGGCCTGTCGCAGCCGGCCACCAGCCACGCGCTGCAACGCCTGCGCGATATCTTTGGCGACCCGCTGCTGGTGCGCACCGGCGCGCGGATGGAGCTGACGCCGCGAGCACAAGCGCTGCGCGCGCCGCTTGTGCAGGCGCTGGACCAGGTGCGCGGGCTGTTCGTGCCGGATGAATTCGACGCAGCGCGCAGCGAGCGGCCATTCCGCCTGATGATGCCGGACCTCGCGGTCGAGCTGCTGATGCCGCCCCTGATGGAGAAGGTGACGCGCCTTGCGCCCAACGTCCGCATCGACGTCGTGCCGTGGCGGGGTCCGGCGATCTTCCACGCCGAGTTCGCCCGCACCATCGATCTCGTGATCTCGATCGGCAACGCCTTCAAGGGTTTTCACCGCCAATTGCTCTACACCGACAGCGACGCGCTGGCGGTGCGCCGCGGCCATCCCATGGCCGCAAAGCTGAAGCGGCGCGAGACGTTCCTCGCCGCACGCCACGTCGGCGTGATCATCCGCGGCAACAGCGAGGATCTGATCGACACCTGGCTCCGCACCAAGGGCATCGAGCGGCACATCTCGCTGGTGGTGTCGGGCTATCTCGAAGCGCTGCACGTGGCCGCGCGCACCGACCTCGTCGCGTTCGTGCCGCGCCGGCTGATCGCGGCGCTGTCAAAACAGCTCGCTCTCGTCACGGTGACGCCGCCGCTCGATCCCGGGATCGACGAGCAGTTCATGTTCTATCCGACGCGGGCGCAGATGGATCCGGGCTCGATCTGGCTGCGGCGGCTGATGCTGGAGACCGGACGGGAGTTGGAGAGACACAAACGCTGAGCACCACGGCGGCGTCGCAAGGCGCTCGACTTGAAACAAACCCTCAGGGCCTTTAATGAGCCAGCCATAGGAACCGAAGGGGATCGACAGCATGCTGGGCCCGCACCAACCACTTGGATGGTTGATCCGTCTTCCGTTCAAGCTGGTTTCGCCATCGTCGATCATGCCGGTGCTGACCGGACCGAACCGAGGCCTGAAATGGGTCGCCGGAGCCGGCAACCAGAGTTGCTGGCTCGGAACATATGAAAGCGATCATGCCAAGGCGATCGCGGCCCGGGTGAAACCAGGCATGACGGTTTTTGATGTCGGCGCACACGCCGGATATTACACCTTGATGCTATCCAGGCGCGTTGGACCGCAAGGCCGTGTTCTTGCGTTCGAAGCAAACCCCGCCAACGCGACAAAGCTCCGCAAACATCTGGATATCAACAACATCAAGAATGCCGAAGTGATCGAGGCTGCGGTCACCGACAGGGCGGGAGAGACCTTTTTTCACACCAACGAGAGTGCCAGCGAATACGGTTACATGGGGAAGATTTCAGGATCGGGCACGCCGGTCAGGACGGTCCGCCTCGACGACTTTCCGACCCCGGACCTGATCAAGATGGACATCGAGGGCGCCGAGACGCTGGCTCTCACGGGTGCGACGCGGCTCTTGTCCGAGCACAAGAGCACGATCTTCCTCGCCCTGCACGACGGCGCCTTCGAACAGGCGCCGTCCATTTTGAAACAGCATGGCTATCGGATCGAGCCGGCCGGAGAGCGTGAACTATGGGCCACTCCGACCTAGCTTCGTAAGGCCGGTCAGCCGGCCTGCTATCCCCAAGCCTGCGACCCTCGAGACCTCACGCCTTCTGCGCGTCCATCACCTTGCGCACGGCGGGGCGGTCCGACATGCGCTTGAAGTGATCGGCGATCTTTGGCGTGGCATTGATGTCGACGCTGTCGCCTTCGAGCCAGTGCGAGAGCGTGTGGAGGTAGGGATCGCAGATCGTGAACTGGTCGCCCATCACCCAGGGGCCTTTGAACATCTTCTGCTCGATCAAGGCGAAGCAGGCTCCCATGGTCTTCGGGACCATCGCCTTCATGTCGGCGAACGAGCTCTCCTGCGTCGCCCAGCGCGCCCCGCGCACCTTGTGGGCATGGTTGATGTGCGCGGTCGAGCAGAGATAGGAGTTGAACGACTGTACCTGGGCGAAGTCGAAGGGATCGTCGAGCGGTGCGAGCTTCGCCTTGGGGAAGGTCTGCGCGATGTAGGCCAGCATCGCAGGCGTCTCGGTGAGGACGCCGCGATCGGTCACCAGCGCCGGCACGCGGCCCTTCGGGTTGATCGCGAGATAATCCGGGCTGTTCTGCTGATTATCCTTGAAGCTCAGGCGTTCAGCCGTGTAGTCGGCGCCGGCCTCCTCCAGGGTCATGTAGGTGGCGAGCGCGCAGGTGCCGGTGGCGTAGTAGAGCTTGAGCATGTCGGACCTCATGGGAGATTTGGAAACTAGCGGCTGTCGTCCCTCAGGTCTATAGCACGACATTCTCTTCGCAGTTGCCCACATCCGCCCGCCTGTGCCAAGACGCCCGCACCTGGAGGGGTTTGTCATGACGGTACTCATCGCCGGTGGCGGCATCGGCGGGCTGACGCTTGCGCTCAGCCTGCACGGAATCGGCGTTCCCGTGAAAGTGTTCGAGAGCGTCGCGGAACTGAAGCCGCTTGGCGTCGGCATCAACGTGCTGCCGCATGCGGTGCGCGAGCTGATCGAGCTCGGGCTGATGGACAAGCTCGATGCCAGCGGCGTGCGCACTCGCGAGCTCGCTTATTTCTCCAAGCACGGCAAGCCGATCTGGAGCGAACCGCGCGGGCTGGAAGCCGGCTACAAATGGCCGCAGTTCTCGATCCATCGCGGTACCCTCCAGCAACTCCTGCTCGACACCGCAATCGCGCGGCTCGGCCGCGACAACATTTTGACCAGCCATCATTTGGCCCGCTGGACCGAGACGGCCGCCAACGGCGTCCGCGCCGAGTTCATCGACAGAGCTACCGGCAAACCGGCCGGGACTTACGAAGGTGCCATCATGATCGCCGCCGACGGGATCCATTCCGCCGCGCGAGAAAAGCTCTATCCGCATGAAGGCGCGCCGATCTGGAACGGCCGCATTCTCTGGCGCGGCGTGACGCCATCAAAGGCCTTCTTGACCGGCCGCACCATGATCATGGCCGGCCACGAGATCCTGAAATTCGTCTGCTATCCGATCTCGAAAGAACCGGATGCGGCGGGCAATCATCTGATCAACTGGGTCGCCGAGCGCCATATGCCGCCGACCTATCAGTGGCGGCGCGAAGACTATAACCGCACCGCGCGGCTGGAAGAGTTCTTGCCATGGTTCGAAAGCTGGCAGTTCGACTGGCTCGACGTGCCCGGCTTGATTAAAAACTGCCCGCACGCCTACGAATATCCGCTGGTGGATCGCGATCCCGTGTCGCAATGGACTTTCGGCAAGGTCACGCTGATGGGCGATGCCGCACACCCGATGTACCCGATCGGCTCGAACGGCGCCTCGCAGGCGATCCTCGATGCCCGCACCATCACCCGCGAGATTTTGGCCCATGGCCCGACGCAAGCCGCGCTGCTCGCCTATGAAGCCGAGCGGCGGCCTGCGACCACCGACCTCGTGCTGCTCAACCGCAAGAATGGCCCCGAGCAGGTGATGCAGCTCGTCGAGGAACGCGCGCCGGATGGCTACAAGGTTGTCACGGACGTGCTGTCGCAAAAGGAGCTGGAAGACATCGCCGCGAACTACAAGCGCGTTGCGGGCTTCCAGGTCGAGGCGCTGAACGCGAAGCCGCCGATCGTGAGCGGAGACGCGCGGGCGACGATATGAATTTTCGCACGAAGCGAGATGCGCATTGATGCGCCCTCGCCCCTTGTGGGAGAGGGCCGCGACGCCGGTGGACGCGGACTCACTTGGGCGAGGGGTATCTCTCCGCGCGTTCACTTCACACAATAGAATTCGCGGATAGATACCCCTCATCCGGCGCTTTGCGCCACCTTCTCCCACAAGGGGAGAAGGGGTATCGCATGCCGTCAGACTATTTTTCCGACCACCCTCGCCGCCTCCAGCAACCGTTCGCTCGCGCTCGCCGTCGCCAGCACCGTGCCATCCTCCGCCATCAGCTTGGCCTCGACGAACGCTATCGTCTTGCCGAGCTGCGTCACCGTTGCCTCGGCAATGATCGGCCCGGGCTTTGCGGGACTCAGAAAATTCACGGTCATGCTGATCGTGGTGGTGTAGAGCCGACCTTCGCTCATCACGAGGACCGCCGGGCCCATGGTGTCGTCGAGCATGGCGGAGAGCAGGCCGCCCTGGATGAAGCCGGCAGGATTGCAGAACTCAGGCTTGCCCTCGAAGCCGAGCTTGATCCATCCGTCCGCTGGACGGGCATCGAGCAGCCGCCATCCCAACAGCTCGGCGCAGGGCGGCCTCTTGAAGTTGTCGAGCGCGGTCTTGACCATGCGAACCTCCGTGAGCGTCAAGACCTAGCGTAGACCTGCTGACACCCTCATGGCAGCAGGCGCGCCGCCTGAGCCTCAGTCCAGCGCGTGCGCAATCACCTTGCGCATGACGTTGGGCAGCGCCTCGTCGGCCAGCGTCGCGATCGGAACCCAGCGCATGCCTTCGGGCGCGCGCGTGCGAGCCTCTGCCTTCGCGGTGTAGACCACGAGCTCCAGCGGGAAATGCGTGAAGACGTGGGTGACCACGCCGACCTTGCGCTGCCAGCGCGACAGCCCCTTCAAGCCCGGCGCCTGCTGTTTTGCCGTCGCGTCCTCCTGTCCGGCGCGCCAGTCGGAACCCGGCACCTCGGTCATGCCGCCGAGCAGGCCCTTTTCAGGTCGGCTGCGGACGAGCAGATCATCACCGCGCGTGACGACGAAGGCGGCACCACGCCGCAGCGTTCCGCTCTTCTTCGGCGCCTTGCGCGGAAACCTCTCCTGCGTTCCAAGCGCACGCGCCGTGCAATCCTCATTCAACGGGCACAGCGAGCAGGCCGGCTTTTTCGGCGTGCAGATCGAGGCGCCGAGATCCATCAGCGCCTGCGCACTATCGCCGGCGCGGGAGTTGGCCAGCAGCGTCGCTGCCAGTTGCTGGATCAGCGGCTTCGCCTGCGGCAGCTCCTCCTCGACCGCAAACAGGCGTGACACCACCCGCTCGATATTGCCGTCGACCGGCATGGTGTGGCGATCGAACGCGATCGCGGCAATCGCAGCCGAGGTGTAGGGCCCGATTCCCGGCAGAGTTCGCAGCCCCTCCTCGGTGTCTGGAAAGGCGCCGCCATGCTCGCGCGTCACCGCCACCGCACAGGCATAGAGATTGCGTGCGCGCGAATAATAGCCAAGCCCGGCCCACATCCGCAGCACGTCATCCTGCGAGGCGTTTCCCAATGCCGTGACGTCAGGCCAGCGCGCGACGAACTTCTCGAAATAGGGCCCAACCGCCTTCACCGTGGTCTGCTGGAGCATGATTTCCGACAGCCAGATGCGGTAGGGATCCGAGGTCTCGCCGGGCGCGGCGCGCCAGGGCAGCCTGCGGCGGTGGCGGTCGTACCAGGCGAGCAGCGCGACCGGGCGCGACACGGTCTCCGGCTGTCTGGGTTCCGATTTCGCCTTCAGGGCGGATTTGGGGCTCATGTCCTTACTGTAACGACAATGCACCGGCCTCTCCACGTCATGCCCGCGCTCGTCGCAGGCATCCACGTCTTTCTTCGCTGCGAGGAGTTCTGCGGCTCGCGCACCGAGGTGCTATAAGGCCGCATGTCCAAATTCCCTCCCAAACCCGGCCCCATCAGCGCCAAGCCGCTCGGGATCCTGCTCAACGACGTCTTTGCCGAGGCCTATGCCAAGCAGGGTTTTGCGGCGCGCGAGCTGGTGACGAGGTGGGCGCAGATCGCCGGACCTGAGATCGCCGCCCATGCCGAGCCGCTCAAGATGCAATGGCCGCGGCCGGTCGAGGGCCAGCCGCAGGAGGCCGCGACGCTGGTGCTGCGGGTCGAGGGCCCGATGGCGCTGGAGATCCAGCACTCGGCCGACGTGATCCTGGAGCGGGTCAACCGCTTCTTCGGCTGGAGCGCGGTCGGCAAGCTCGCCTTCCGCCAGGCCCCCCTGTCGCGCCCACGGCGCCCGGTGCGGCCCGCCCCGCCGGACCCCAAGGCCGTCGCCAAGGTGGCGGAGAGCCTGGGGGATATCGAAGACGAAGAATTGAAGACGGCGCTGGCGCGGCTCGGGGCCGCCATCAAGCGAAATTGAGCCCCATTTCGCGGCCAATCTGGACCCCTCCCTGCTGCTCGCCATTGCCTCAAACCACGTTTCAAGCTAGCGACAGGCCGCCCGGGAACCTTCTTATGAGCCTTAGGGCGCGAGACCATGCCAATTCGGGAGCCGACCTTGATCATCACCCGCCGCGCCTTCACCACGATGCTGTCGCTGACCGGGCTTGCCGCGCTCGCCGGGCTCTCGCCGCTGCGGTTGATCTCTGAAGCCATGATCCCTGAAGCAATGGCTCAGGCCGCCGGCGATGTCGCCAAGCCCGTGTCGCTGCCCGATATGGCGCTCGGCCCGAAGGATGCCCCCGTCACCATCACCGAATACGCCTCGATGACCTGCCCGCATTGCGCGGCCTTCAACGAGCAGGTGTTCCCCAAGATCAAGTCGGAATACATCGACACCGGCAAGATCCGTTACATCTTCCGCGAGTTCCCGCTCGACATCAAAGCCGCCGCCGGCTCGATGCTGTCGCGCTGTATCGCTAATGGCGACGCGCCGAAATACTTCGCGGTCACCGACATGCTGTTCCGCCAGCAGAACGACTGGGTGACGAAGAACACCACGGAGACGCTGACGCGGATCGGCAAGCAGGCCGGCCTCACCCAGCAGCAGGTGGAAGCCTGCCTGAAGGACCAGGCGCTGCTCGACAAGATCGCCGCCGACCAGAAATATGCCAGCGACGTTCTGAAGGTCGATTCGACGCCGACGTTCTTCATCAACGGCGAGAAGATCAAGGGCGAGACCTCGTTCGAGGAATTCGCCAAGAAGATCAATCCGCTGCTGAAGAGCTGATTCGCTCGTCAAGATCCTGATCCGCATCTCAAGAGCCGTATCTTTCCCGGCATAAATCCCTTGGGAAAAGCGGCTTTCGCAGGTTGCCCTCGCGGCACACCGCGGCCATTGTCCGCCGCATGAGGCGCCCCGCGCGACTCGCCCAGACAGCGACATTGCCTTCCATGCTATTGTCCGGGCAGGGGGATTCGCGCCTGCCAACAGAGATGCGTGCTTATGAAGATCACCCGCCTGCGCCTACACGGATTCAAGTCCTTCGTTGAGCCCACGGACTTCGTCATCGAGCCCGGCCTGACCGGCGTGGTCGGACCGAATGGCTGCGGCAAGTCGAATCTCGTCGAGGCGCTGCGCTGGGCGATGGGCGAGACCTCGTACAAGTCGCTGCGCGCCGCCGACATGGACGCGGTGATCTTCGCCGGCTCCGGCAACCGTCCCGCGCGCAACCACGCCGAAGTGACGATGACGATCGACAATGCCGATCGCACCGCGCCGGCAGCGATGAACGACAGCCAGCTGCTCGAAATCTCCCGCCGCATCGAGCGCGAGGCCGGCTCGGTCTATCGGATCAACGGCCGCGACGTCCGCGCCCGCGACGTGCAGATTCTGTTCGCGGATGCCGCCACCGGCGCGCGTTCGCCGGCCCTCGTCCACCAGGGCAAGATCGGCGAAATCATTCAGGCCAAGCCCGAGCAGCGCCGCCGCGTGCTGGAAGACGCCGCCGGCGTCGCCGGCCTGCACGCCCGTCGCCACGAGGCCGAGCTGCGGCTGAAGGCGGCCGAAACCAACCTCACCCGCGTCGAGGACGTGATCGGCCAGCTCGCCGGCCAGATGGAAGGCCTGAAGAAGCAGGCCCGCCAGGCCGTGCGCTATCGCGAAGTCGCGGCCAAGGTCCGCAAGGCCGAAGCCACGCTGTTCCATCTGCGCTGGATCGGCGCTCACGCCGACGTCAACGAATCCGGCCACACCCACGATCTCGCCGTGCGCGAGATGGCCGAGCGCACCCAGCACCAGGCCGAAGCCGCCCGCATCCAGGCGATCCGTGCCGCCGAAATGCCGGCGCTGCGCGATGCCGAAGCACGCGCCGCGGCGGGCCTCCAGCGCCTGACCAATGCCCGCGAGCTGCTCGATCGCGAGGAAGAGCGTGCCAAGGAGCGCGTCGCCGAGCTCGAGCGCCGCCTCGCGCAGTTCGAGGGCGACATCTCCCGCGCTCAGCAGCAGACCATGGATGCCGAGATCGCGCTGCAGCGGCTCGACACCGAAGATGCCGAGCTGAAGGAAGAGATCAAGTCGCGCGTCGAGAAGCGCTCCGGCGTCGACGAGCGCGTCGGCGAAGCCGAGGCCGTGCTGACCGAAACCGAGCGGCAGTTCGCCGAGCTCACCACCGCGCTCGCCGACCTCACCGCCAAGCGCAACCAGTTAGAGGCCAACGTCCGCACCCACCGCGACAAGCTCGCCCGTCTCGACCAGGAGATCGCGAATGTCGCCGCCGAAGAGCAGAAGCTTGCCGCCGAAACCGGCGGTTTCGGCGATCTCGACGAGCTGACCGCAACGGTCGAAACCGCCGAGCAGACGCTGGCCGCTTCGGAAGCCGCCGCGCAAGCGAGCGAAGCCGCACATGTCGCCGCGCGCCAGACGCTGGAATCCTCGCGCTCGCCGCTCAATGAGGCCGACAAGCGCGTGCAGCGGCTCGATACCGAGGCGCGCACCATCTCGAAAATCGTCAACGGCGAAACCAAGAATCTGTGGCCGCCGATCATCGACGGCATCACTGTCGATAAGGGCTTTGAAAAGGCGATCGGCGCCGCGCTCGGCGACGATCTCGATGCGCCGGTCGATCCCTCGGCGCCGATGCGCTGGACCAATGCCGGCGTCACCGACGGCGATCCGGAGCTGCCCGAAGGCGTCACCCCGCTCGCCAACCACGTTCAGGCGCCGGCCGAGCTGACGCGCCGCCTGGCGCAGATCGGCGTGGTGCCGCGCGAGCGCGGCGCCGAGCTGGTGTCGCAGCTCAAGACCGGCCAGCGGCTGGTCTCGCCCGAAGGCGACGTCTGGCGCTGGGACGGCTTTGTCGCCGCCGCTCACGCCCCGACCGGCGCTGCGCGGCGCCTTGCCGAGCGCGCCCGCCTCGTCGATATCGAGAACGAGCTGGAGCAGGCTCGCATCGACGCGCAGATCAAGCGTCAGGCGCTGGAGAACGCCGAGTCCGAGCTGCAGATGGCGGCCAGTACCGAAGGTGCCAGCCGCGAGGCCTGGCGTGCCGCGCAGCGCGAGCTGAACGTCGCGCGCGAGCGCCACGCCGCAGCCGAGCGCGAGATCAGCCGCCACGCCGCGCGCAAAGCGACGCTGTCGGAAGCGCACAGCCGTCTCGCCGCCGACCGCGCCGAGGCCGAAGCCGCGTACGAATACGCCGAGGCCGGCATCAGTGAGCTGCCGTCGAGTGAGGACACCGAGACCCGTCTCGCCGCCGTCCGCAGCGACATCGAAGGCCAACGCCGCATGGCCGCGCAGGTCCGCGCCGAGGCGCAGGCACTGGCGCGCGAGGCCGAGCTGGCCGACCGCCGCGTCCAGGCGATCCTCGCCGAGCGCACCGAATGGCAGAACCGCAAGGAGAGCGCGGCCTCCCATATCGACACCATCCAGACCCGCATCACCGAGGTCTCGATCGAGCGCAGCGATCTCGAAAACGCGCCCGCCGTGTTCGCCGAGAAGCGCAGCGCGCTGATCACCGAGATCGAATATGCGGAGAACGACCGCCGCCTGGCCGCCGATGCGCTCGCCGCCGCGGAGACCGCGATGGCCGAGACCGATCGCGTCGCCAAGCTGACGCTCGAAACGCTCTCCAGCTCGCGCGAGGCCACCGCCCGCGCCGAGGAGCGCATGGAAGGTTCGAGGCGCCGGCTCGAGGACATCGAGCGCGAGATCCGCGACATGCTCGAAGTGGAGCCCCATGCCGTCGCCGGCCTCGCCGAGCTCGAGCCCGGCGCCGAGCTGCCGCCGCTGCACGACATCGAGGAAGATCTCGAAAAGATGCGCCGCGATCGCGAGCGCCTGGGCGCCGTGAACCTGCGCGCCGAGGAAGAGCTGCGCGAGGTCGAGACCCAGCACACGGGTCTGGTCACCGAGCGCGACGACCTGGTCGAAGCCATCAAGCGGCTGCGCCAGGGCATCCAGAGCCTCAACAAGGAAGCACGCGAGCGCCTCCTGACCTCGTTCGAGGTCGTCAACAACCACTTCAAGCGCCTGTTCGTCGAGCTGTTCGGCGGCGGCGAAGCCGCGCTGCACCTGATCGAGAGCGACGACCCGCTGGAAGCTGGTCTTGAAATCATCGCCAAGCCGCCGGGCAAGAAGCCGCAGACGCTGTCGCTGCTCTCGGGCGGCGAGCAGGCGCTGACCGCGATGGCGCTGATCTTCGCGGTGTTCTTGACCAACCCCTCACCGATCTGCGTGCTGGACGAAGTCGACGCACCGCTCGACGACCACAACGTCGAACGGTACTGCAACCTGCTGCACGAGATGACCGCCTCGACCGACACGCGCTTCGTCATCATCACGCACAATCCGATCACGATGGCACGGATGAACCGCCTGTTCGGCGTCACCATGGCCGAGCGCGGCGTCTCCCAGCTCGTCTCGGTGAACCTGCAAGAGGCCGTGGACATTCTCGACCAGAACGTGGCGTGAGGCTGCGCGCGTTCCAAACCCATTGACGTCATCATCCGCCTTGTGCGCAATTGCGCACCGGGGCGGATGCTCCAGTACGCCGCGGCTTCTCGGCTGACGGCACTCTCTCGGATTACTGGATGCCCCGCCTGCGCGGGGCATGACGGATGATGATCTCACCCACCTTCCCCGCTGAACTCAAGGCCGCCCTCGACGCCAGGCTGCAGGGCTTCTCCCGCACCGACGCTGCACAGCGGTCGCAGAAGATCTCGACGACCTATCGCGCCGGCGGTGGCTCCGGCACGATCAAGTCCGAGGCTGATGCGCTCGCCTATGCGCTCGCGCGCATGCCGGCGACTTACGCTGCCGTCGCCGCAAGCCTGAGCGCGCTCACCGAGATCGCGCCGGACCTCGCACCTGAATCATTGCTCGACGTCGGCGCAGGCCCGGGCACCGCGAGCTGGGCCGCGGCGGAGGCCTTTTCGTCATTGCAAGGTTTTACGCTGCTCGACGCCAACGCCACGCTGAGCCGGCTCGCGCTCGAGCTGGCGCGCGACAGCTCGCGCCTCTCGGATTGCCGCTATCTGCCGGGCGATGCCGCCGCCAACCTCGCCGAAGTCTCGCAAGCCGATCTTGTCGTCGCGAGCTATGTCATCGGCGAGCTCGGCGAGAGCGATCAGCGCAAGCTTGCCGAGACAATGTGGGCCAAAGCGCGCCACGCGCTAGTCGTGATCGAGCCCGGCACCCCCGCCGGCTATGCCCGCATCCTCGCGCTGCGCCAGCAACTGACCGCGGCCGGCGCCTTTGTCGCCGCGCCCTGCCCGCACGAAAAGCCCTGCCCGCTCATCGCGCCCGACTGGTGCCATTTCAACCAGCGCCTGCCGCGCTCGCAAGCGCACCGCCAGATCAAGGGCGCGGAGGTGCCGTTCGAGGACGAGCGCTTCATCTACGTCGCCCTGACCCGCGCGCCGCCCGCGGCCCGCGGCCCGCGCGTGCTGGCGCCGCCGGATGTCGGCAAGGCCGAGATCGCGGCCAAGCTTTGCACCGAGGACGGCGTCGCACTCGCCAAGGTGCCGCGGCGGAACAAGGCTGCTTATGCGGACGCGAGACGTTGGCGCTGGGGTGATACCGTTCTGTCCGAAAGTTAACCCCGTTCGGCGCTTTTGCCTTGAACGCGGATGGTTCCCGATCCGACCAAGTCTTATCTTCCTGCGCGCGGGGCTCTCCCCAGCCCCATTTTGGTTTACGCTGCCCGCCTCAATTCCCTTCAGGAGTTTTCCATGTCGACCGGCTGGATCGTTCTCGGCGTCATCGTCGTCCTCGTGCTGTTCGCCTTCAGCGCCTACAACCGGCTGGTGGCGCTCGGCCAGCGCGTCAGCCAGGCCTTTGCCGATATCGACGTGCAGCTCAAGCAGCGCCACGATCTGGTCCCGAACCTGGTCGAGACGGTGAAGGGCTATGCCTCGCATGAGCGCGGCACGCTCGACGATGTCATCAAGGCGCGCAATTCGGCGATGTCGGCGCAGGGGCCCGCGCAGGTGTCCGCCGCCGAGAACCAGCTCTCCGGCGCGCTCGGCCGGCTGATCGCGCTCTCCGAGGCGTATCCCGACCTCAAGGCCAACACCAATTTCCAGCAGCTCGCCAGCGAGCTCTCCGATCTCGAGAACAAGATCGCGGCGAGCCGCCGCTTCTTCAACAACGCGGTCCAGGAATACAATACCGGCATCCAGCAGATGCCCGCCGCTCTGTTCGCCGGCATGTTCGGCTTCACCAAGAAGGACTTCTTCGATCTCGGCGCCAGCCGCACCGAGGTCGAGGCGGCGCCTCAGGTGAAGTTCTGATCTGAGCCGACAGGCCGGCAGGGCAACGCGTCATGGCCGCGTATGGTCTCTACACGCACATCGCCTCGAACAAGTTTCGTTCGATGCTGCTGCTCGCCGGCCTGTTCGCGCTGGTCTATGTGCTGGTCTATGCCGGCGCGCTGGTCGCCGAAGTCGTCATCAACGGCAATGAGACCGTCGCCTATTATCTGAACCGGGCCTTCGCCGACCTGCTCAAGGCCGCGCCCTTCGCGACCGTCGCGGCATTTGCCTGGATCATTATCGCCTATTTCTTTCATCAATCGATGATCGATGCCGTCACCGGCGGCCATGACGTCACCCGGCAGGAGGAGCCGCGACTCTACAATCTGCTGGAAAATCTCTGCATCTCGCGCGGCATCACCATGCCGAAGTTGAAGATCATGGAGAGCCCGGCGCTCAACGCGTTCGCGACCGGCCTCAACCCGCGGCAATATGCTGTTACCGTCACCACCGGTCTGCTGAAGGCGCTGAACGACCGGGAGATCGAGGCGGTGCTGGGCCACGAGCTCACCCACATCAAGAACGGCGATGTGCAGCTGATGATCGTCGCCGTGATCATTGCCGGCGTGGTCGGCTTCTTCGGCGAATTGTTCTTCCGGCTGTTCACGAATCTGAGCTGGAGCTCCGGCGGCTCGTGGTCGTCGGGTTCCTCCTCCTCGTCGCGATCGTCCTCGTCGTCGAGCGACAGCAAGAGCTCCGGCGGCGGCGCAATCGTGGTCATCATCATCGCGGTCGTGCTGATCGTGGTGGCCTGGCTGGTGTCGCAGGTGGTCAAGCTCGCACTGTCGCGCTCGCGCGAATATCTGGCCGACGCCGGCTCGGTCGAGCTGACGAAAAACCCTGACGCCATGATCTCGGCGCTGCGCAAGATCGAGAACCGCGGCGAGCTGCCGGGTGCGACCTCGGCGGTGATGGAGCTGTGCCTCGACAATCCGCGCGAGGGCTTTGCCGATTTGTTCGCGACCCACCCGTCGGTGCAGTCCCGGGTCGATGCGCTGGTGAAGTTTGCCGGCGGCCACGATCCCGGTCCGCTGCCGCCGCCCGCCGACGAGACGGAAGAGCCGGAGGCGCAAGCCGACCGGCAAGACGCCCCGCCGCCGCTGCCGCAAGGCCCCTGGAACGATGCAGGCAGCCGGACCAGTCCGCCGCCCGTGCCCGCGCCAGCCCCCTCCGGAACCGCAGCCGGCAATCCGATCGGGAATCCCATGGGTCCTTGGGGCCGTCATTGAACACATGATTTGCCGCAACTTGCGGCGGGTTTCCCGGCGATTGGGAAAAACCTCGGGAATTGCCGCAACGGCGGCCTGCGGATTTGAATTCTCCCTTGTTTCTGCCATGTTCGCGCCCAACAGCAGACTTGGGACATCCTTGGGACATCGATTTGGGGCCCGGCCGATTGCGACCTCGCGATCGGGGGCGCGCGTTAGGGGACAGCAATGGCAAAGCCGGCAGTGGTTGTGGTGGGCGCGGACAAGGGCGGGGTTGGCAAGACCACGGTGTCGCGCACCTTGCTCGATTATTTTTCCGCCAACAACGTGCCGACCCGCGCCTTCGACACGGAATCCCCGCGCGGCACGCTGAAGCGCTTCCATCCTGACATCACCGAAATCGTCGACATGACGACGACGGCCGATCAAATGAAGATCTTCGATACGCTCAATGCGACCAGCCCATCGGTCACCGTGATCGACGTTCGCGCCGGCCTGCTCTCGCCGGCTCTGGCCTCGCTGCGCGATATCGGTTTCCTCGACGCCGCCAAGGCCGGCCAGATCACCTTCGCGGTGTTCCACATCCTGGGACCCTCGATCGCCTCGCTGGACGAGATCGCCGAGACGGCCGGTTTCATGACCGGCGCCAAGTATTTCCTGGTGAAGAACTTCATCAACGACACCCAGTTCTTCCAGTGGGACCAGTCGACCTACAATTCCTACTTCCACCGCATCAAGGATGCGACCGAGCTGACCATCCCCAAGCTCAACGAAATGGCCTATGAGCAGGTCGAGGTCTCCTCTGTCCCGTTCCTGAAATTCGTCGCCAACAAAGGCATCAACGACGATGCCGCGAACTATTCGTTCGTGCTGCGCGGTTATGTCCGGCACTGGCTGGCGAACGTCTGGAGCGAGTTCGACCGGATCCGCCTGACCGACATCGTCGGCTCCAAGCCGGGCGGCCGCAGCAGCGAAAAATAGTTGCAGAGTATGGGTGGATACGGCTGGATTGAGCGGTGAGTTCGCTCAGATAATAGCTCGTGATGCCCGCGACGCCCCTTTACATCATCTGCTCGCCCCGCCCGCAGGTCGGCAAGACCTTGCTGGCGCGGCTGCTCGCCGAATTCTTGCTGCTCAAGAACGGCAATGTCGCGGCCTTCGACGTCAATCTGAAGGAGCCGTCGCTGCTCGATTACCTGCCGAAGGTGACCGAGACCGCCGACGTGATCGACACTTACGGCAAGATGCAGCTGATGGACCGCGTCATCGTCGATGACGGGCTCGCCAAGGTCATCGACCTCGGCTTCCACGCCTTCGACGAATTCTTCAAGATGGCCGACGAGATCGGCCTGCTCAAGGAAGCGGCGCGCCGGCATGTCGCACCACAGATCCTGTTCGTCGCCGACACCGACCGCGTCTCCGCCCGCGCCCATGAGATGCTGCGCCTGCAGATCCCGCGGATGAACCTGATCACCGTCGACAACGAGTTCATCCTCCGCGGCGAGCTGCCGCCCGCGATGGCCGGCGGCCGGCTATTCCGGCTGCCGGCGCTGCCCGGCTTCCTCAAGACCTATATCGACCGGCTGAACTTCTCCTTCACCGGCTATTTGCGCCAGGAGAAGGACTCCTCGACCGAGCTGCACCAGTGGACCCGGCGCAATTACCTCGCCTTCCGCGAGCTCGAGCTCAGCCTGATCCTGCAGCGATCTTAGGTTACAAATTATACCCGGATAATATTGACTGCCGGCCGCGTTGGGCTTAGTGAGGCGATTATCAACGTCCCCTTCATCCAGAGCGCAGCCGTGAGCATCGACCGGAAAGCAGCCATCGCCGCCTACAAGGAGCGGAAGACCATTGCGGGCATCTACGTGATCCGCTGTGCGGCTTCGGGCGAGGCCTGGGTCGGCCAGGCCCCAAACCTGGAGACGATCCGGAACCGCATCTGGTTCTCACTGCGCCAGGGCGGCCACCCCTGCCGGAGCCTCCAGGCCGCCTGGAACGCGCACGGTGAGGCCGGCCTGACGTTCGACGAATGCGAGCGTCTGGAGGACGAAGAGACCGCCTATGTCAGGGACGCACTGCTGAAGGAGCGCGGGACGCACTGGCGGGCCGAGCTGAAGGCGGAGGCGATCTGACGATCGCAGCGATCGCTCAGTGCCCCTCGAACGTCATCAGCGTGCGCACCGGAACGTCCATGGCGCGGAGCTTGGCGGCGCCGCCGAGCTCGGGCAGGTCGATGATGAAGCAGGCGGCGACGACGTTGGCGCCGATCTGGCGCAGCAGCTTCACCGCGCCTTCCGCGGTGCCGCCGGTGGCGATGAGGTCGTCGACGAGGATGACGCGCTCGCCGGGCGAGATGGCGTCGACATGCATCTCCATCTCGTCGATGCCGTATTCCAGCGAGTACGCGATCCGCACGGTGGTGTGCGGCAGCTTGCCCTTCTTGCGGATCGGCACGAAGCCGGCCGAGAGCTGATGCGCAACCGCGCCGCCGATGATGAAGCCGCGCGCCTCCATGCCGGCGACCTTGTCGATCTTGTTGCCCGCCCAGGGGTTGACGAGCTCGTCGACCGCACGGCGGAAGGCCCGCGCATCCGCGAGCAAGGTCGTGATGTCGCGGAACATGATCCCCGGCTTGGGATAGTCGGGAATGGTGCGGACGCTCGCCTTCAGATCGTGGTCAAAGGTCATTGGTGCCTCTCAATTGACCGGCGCATCCAGCCGGAACGCATTCTCGACAATACGCAATCCCACCTCGTTGCTGAGCGACATCAGCGATTCCGGGTGAAATTGCACGCCGGCGACCGGCAAGGTCTTGTGCTCCAGCGCCATGGCGACGCCGTCCTCGGTGCTGGCGGTGACGCTCAGAACTTCGGGCATGCTGTCGCGCTCGACGAAGAGCGAATGATAGCGGCCGATCACGATCTCGTTCGGCAGATTGCGCATCAAGCGCCCGCCGCGGACCTGCACACGCGAGGGCCGGCCGTGCGCGGGATGGGTGAGCTGGCCGAGCTCACCGCCGAAATATTCGCCGATCGCCTGGACGCCAAGGCAGACGCCGAACACCGGCAGCTTGTTCTCCAGCGCCGCGTCGATGGTTGTCTTGATCCCGAAATCTTCCGGGCGGCCCGGGCCGGGCGACAGCACCAGCAAATCCCACCTCTTCTGCTTGAGCATGTCGAGCGCATGCACATAGCGGACCACGGTGACGCTGGCGCCGACCTGGCGGAAATAATCGGCGAGCATGTGCACGAAGCTGTCGTCGTGGTCGATCAGCAGCACGCGCTTGCCCGAACCGGTGGCATCGGGCGCAAACGCCGACAGCGGCTTCGGCGGATCGCCTCGCAGCGCCTGGAAAAGGGCTGCGGCCTTGACCTGGCATTCGCGGTCTTCCGCGGCCGGATCAGAATCGAAAAGACACGTGGCGCCGACGCGGACCTCGGCGAGACCATCCTTCATGCGGATGGTGCGGATGGTGAGACCGGTGTTGATGCTGCCATCGAAGTTCACCGCGCCGATCGCGCCGGCGTACCAACGCCGCGGCGAGCGCTCATGATCCTCGACGAACTGCATCGCCCATAGCTTTGGCGCACCGGTCACGGTGACAGCCCAGGCATGGGTGAGGAAGGCGTCGAGCGCATCGAATCCGGGACGCAGCATGCCCTCGACATGATCGACGGTGTGGAACAGCTTTGAGTACGTCTCGATCTGCCGGCGCGCCAAGACCTTGATCGTGCCGGGGACGCAGACGCGCGCCTTGTCGTTGCGATCGACATCGGTGCACATGTTGAGCTCGAACTCGTCCTTCTCCGAGTTCAGGAGCTGGCGGATCTGCTCGGCATCGCCGATCGCATCGGTGCCGCGCGCGATGGTGCCGGAAATCGGGCAGGTCTCGACGCGGCGGCCGTCGGAGCGCACGAACATTTCCGGCGAGGCCGACACCAGAAATTCTCCGTCGCCGAGATTCATCAGCGCGCCGTAGGGCGACGGGTTGATGACGCAGAGGCGCTGGAACACTTCCGCCGGCGAGCGGTCGCAGGGCTCGGCGAAGAGCTGGCCCGGCACCGCCTCGAACAGATCGCCGCGCGCAAAGGCAGCGCGGGCCGTTTCCACCGTGGCCTGATATTCGCCGGGCGCGTGATCGGCAAAACCCTGGCGCGGCGTCTTCTGATACGGGCTCTCGGCAGTCTCGTGCGGCAGGCCCTCGGTGGATTTGCCCTTCCACGCAAAATCGTAACTGATCACGACGCCGCGGCCAGTGGCGCGGTCATAGGCAAGCAGACGATCCGGGACGTAGAGCACGATGTCGCGCTGGTCTTTTTCGCGCGCGCGCTTCTGGACGAGGTCCTCGATCTGGAAGACGAGATCGTAGGCGAAGGCGCCGAACAGGCCGAGCAGCCCGTCGTCATTGGCGGAGAAGCCTGCGACGAGATCGCGTATCAGCGACATGACGCTGGCGCGCCGCGTGCGCTGGTCCTCCTCGATCGGCGCATCGCCGCGGATGATGTGGCCGGCAAGGCGCGAAGCGGTCTTCTCGGAGACCACGACGCAGGGCTCGCGCAGGACGTCAGCGAGGAAGGCGATCAGCACCTCGCCACGTGCGTTGAGCGCTTCGAGCTTGAAATTGACGCCAGTGGTTTCGAGCTTGAGCGGCGGATCGGAAAAGCCGAGGTCGAAGCTCTCGTAGCGGCCGGGCACGGTCGTGCCCGACGACAGCACCACGCCGCGGCGGCGGTCGAGCAGGCTGACGAGATCGTCGAGCCGGTTGGCGCCGCCGGTAAACTGCTCCGCCACGCGCGTGATCGCGAGACCTGCACGGGTCACATAGTCGCTTCTGGCCGGGAGGGCAAAGACGGTCCTGTTCATGGGGTCCTCTTACGAAACTTGCCGAGGGAACGCCACACAGGACAAACGATCAGGCCGCCGCGCTGTGCTGGCGACCTTCGACGATTTTGGGAAAAGAAATCGCACCGGCCACCTCTTAGGAGGTGCGCCACCAACGACGGGATGGGCGGGCTGCGGTGCTCATGCGCCGATACTCACCATGGCGCGGGGACGGCGTCAAGGGTGGGGCCGGAGCGGCAGCCCGGATGGAGTGCAACGCAATCCGGGATTCGCACCGCGATGAGAGCGCCCCGGATTACGCTGCGCTCCGTCCGGGCTACAACTCAGAGGCCGCACCGCTTCCAAAGGGCTGCCATTTCAGCCTCGCTGGCGAACTCGCCGCGTTCGGCTTGCTCAAGGCCTTCAACAATCGCGGCCCGATGCTCAGCCGGGACCTTGAAGACCTCTCGCTCGTGGCCCCTTTCCTCTTCGGATCGGTCTGGCACCGCCCTTACCCCAGATGCTTCCGGAAAAACTCCGTCGCCCTGCCCCAGGCGAGCTCGGCGGCTTCGCGGTCGTGCACGGCCTGGCGCTGCTCGTTGACGAAGGCGTGCTCGGCGTCATAGCGGAACAGCTCCAGCGACTTGCCGGCGGCCTTCATGGCCTTCTCGAAGCCGTTGACCAACTCCGGCGTGCACCAATCGTCCTTGTTGGCGAAATGGGCCTGCAGCGGGATCTTGACGTCGGCGGGCTTGGCCGCCTGCTCCGGCGGGATGCCGTAGAACACGACGCCGGCGGCGAGCTCCGGCACATGCACCGAGCCAATAATGGTGACGGCGCCGCCGAGGCAGAAGCCTGTTAGCCCGACCTTGACGCCGTTGCGCGACAGATATTGCGTAGCGCCGCGCACCGTCTGCGTGGTGGCGTCCATGAAGTCGAGCGAGTTCATCTCTTTGCCGGCCGCGTCAGTGTCGTGATACGGCACGACCTTGCCCTTGTAGAGATCGGGCGCCAGCGCATCGAAGCCCGCGAGCGCAAAGCGGTCGCACAGGCCCTTGATCTGGTCCGACAGTCCCCACCATTCCTGGATCACCACCACGCCCGGCGCATTGCCGCGTGCGGCATTGGCGAGATAGCCCGATGCGTCCTTGCCGTCCGGGCGCTTGAAGGTGATCGCGGTTCCCATGGTGTCCTCCGACGAGTTTCTGGGGGAATGTTGGGGTATTTTGGCCGCTGGAAGCGCGATAGGCAATCGCGCCAAACAACACACGCTCGTGTCCAACAAAAAGGCCCCCTTTTCGGGGGCCTTTTCATTCTCGTCTCGCGTGCGCGGCTCAGTGCGAGTCGGCCCAGACCTTCTTCTTGGTGAAGTACATCAGGAACGCGAAGATGATCAGGAACACGAACACCTGGAGGCCGAGGCGCTTGCGCGCTTCCATGTGCGGCTCGGCGGTCCACATCAGGAACGTGGTGACGTCCTTGGCATACTGCGCAACCGTCGCCGGCGAGCCGTCGTCATAGGTCACCTGGCCGTCGCTGAGCGGCTTCGGCATCTTGATGGCGTGGCCCGGGAAGTACTTGTTGTAGTAGGAGCCTTCCGGGATGGCCACGCCTTCCGGCGCCTTGTCCTCGAAGCCCTGGAGCACCGCCGCGACATAGTCCGGACCCTGCTCCTGGTACTGGCTGAAGAAGTCGATGATGAACATCGGGAAGCCGCGGCCATAGGAGCGCGCCTTGGTGATCAGCGACAAATCGGGCGGCGCTGCGCCGCCGTTCGCCGCGCGGGCTGCCTGCTCGTTCGGGAACGGCGAGGGAAAGTAGTCGGCCGGCCGGCCCGGACGCTCGAACATTTCGCCCTGGTCGTTCGGACCGTCCTTGATCTTGTAGTCGGAGGCAAACGCTGCCGCCTGCGCCACCGAATAGCCAGGGCCACCGGCTTCCGCGAGGTTGCGGAAGGCGATGTAGGACAGGCCGTGACAGTTGGAGCAGACCTCCTTGTAAACCTTCAGGCCGCGCTGGAGCGCACCGCGGTCATAGGTGCCCAAAGGGCCTGCGAACGACCACTTGTTGCCCGGCGGCTTGGTGCCGCCTTCCTCTGCGCGGACATCCTGCAAGGTGCCGACGAACAGCGCGCCGGCAGCGACGAGCGCGACCATGATAGAGGCCACGGCCTTGCCGCTCTTGGCGAGGATCGCCTCCGAGATCGAGTTCGGCACCGGCCGCGGCGTCTCGATGCGCGCGAGCAGCGGCAGCACGATCAGGAAGTAGGCAAAGTAGCAGACCGTCAGGACCCGGCCGGCGATCACGTAGATGCCTTCCGGCGGCTGCGCGCCGAGATAGCCGAGCAGGATGCAGACCACAACGAAGATCCAGAAGAACTGCTTGGCCAGCGGACGGTACTTCGACGACCGGGTCTTGGCGGCATCGAGCCAGGGCAGGAAGCACAGGATGATGATCGCCGAGAACATCGCGATCACGCCCGCGAGCTTGTTCGGGATCGAGCGCAGGATCGCGTAGAACGGCAGGTAATACCATTCCGGCACGATGTGCGGCGGCGTCACGCCCGGGTTCGCCGGAATGTAGTTGTCGGCGTCGCCGAGATAGTTCGGCATGTAGAAGATGAACCAGGCGTAGAGCAGCAGGAAGCAGGCAACGCCGAAGCCGTCCTTGATGGTCGCATGCGGCGTGAACGGCACAGTGTCCTTTTCCGTCTTCGGCTCGACGCCGTCAGGATTGTTCTGGCCGGCCACGTGCAGCGCCCAGACGTGGAGCACGACAACGCCCGCGATCAGGAACGGCAGCAGGTAATGCAGCGAGAAGAAGCGGTTCAGCGTCGGGTTGCCGACCGAATAGCCGCCCCACAGCAGCGTCACGATGCTCTCGCCGACATAGGGAATGGCGGAGAACAAATTGGTGATGACGGTGGCGCCCCAGAAGCTCATCTGACCCCACGGCAGCACGTAGCCCATGAAGCCTGTCGCCATCATCAGGAGGTAGATGATGACGCCGAGGATCCAGAGCACCTCACGCGGCTCCTTGTAGGAGCCGTAATAGATGCCACGGAACATATGGACGTAGACCGCGACAAAGAACATCGATGCGCCGACCGCGTGCATGTTGCGGAGCAGCCAGCCGTAATTGACGTCACGGACGATCAGCTCGACCGACTTGAAGGCGAAATCGGCGTGCGGCGTGTAGTGCATCGCCAGGATCACGCCGGTCAGGATCTGCACCCCGAGCATGAAGGAGAGGATGGCGCCGAAGGTCCACCAGTAGTTCAGGTTGCGCGGGGTGGGATAGACGACGAAGGAGGAATGGACGAGACCCAGGATCGGCAGGCGCCGCTCGATCCATTGCAGGGCCGGATTGCTCGGCTGGTAGTCGGATGGTCCGCTCATGATGCGATCCTGAGGAAATAATACGACAAGACGGTTCGAGGCTTCGGACGCGAGTCCGAAGCTCAGCCGATCTGGATTTTGGTGTCGGAAACGAACTGGTACGGCGGCACCGGCAGGTTCGCAGGCGCGGGCCCCTGGCGGATGCGGCCGGACGAATCGTACTGCGAACCATGGCAGGGGCAGAAGAACCCGTCGTAATTGCCTTCATGGGCGATCGGGATGCAGCCGAGATGGGTGCAGATGCCGATCACGACCAGCCACTGGTCATGGCCGGACTTGACCCGGGCCTCGTCGGACTGCGGGTCGGGCAGGCTCGCCACGGGAACGGCGCGCGCCTCGTCGATCTGCTTCTTGGTGCGGTGGCTGATGTAGATCGGCTTGCCGCGCCAGAACACCTTGATGTCCTGCCCCTCAGCGACCGGGCTCAGATCGACCTCGATCGGCGCACCGGCGGCGATGGTCGAGGCGTCAGGATTCATTTGGGAGATAAAGGGCCAGAGCGCGGCCGCGCCCCCTACTGCTGCAGCTGCCCCCGTTGCAACGAATAAGAAATCACGGCGTGTCGGATGGTCCGCCGAAGACGCTGTCGTCACGATTCCAACCCTTTCTTCTTATGCTGCCGACGGAACCGCTCCGGGAGCCCCCAAGGTCCCCGGAACAGCCTGCCGGCGCCCGCGGCCCCCCGCGGCGGCAGAACTTGGCTAGTCCCCACCAAAACAAGGCGAAAACAGCAGTCCAGAATCGTTCTATTGGCACCCTTGCAGGACGAGCGCAAGCCCGCTAACCGCGCAGGAGCGTGCAATGCACGAATTCCGCGGCTGGCGATGTTTTATTGAAACATTTCCGACCCACAACCGACCGACCGCTGCTCATGCAGATCGCACTTTTCCAACCCGACATCCCCCAGAACACCGGCACGATTCTGCGCCTGTGCGCCTGTCTGGGCATCGCCGCCCACATCATCGAGCCGGCCGGCTTCCCGGTCTCCGACCGGCATTTCCGCCGGGCAGGAATGGACTACCTCGACCATGTCAGCATCGTCAGGCACGATTCCTGGTCGAAATTCGAGGAGTGGCGCGTGGGCCAAGGCAACCGCCTGCTGCTGTTCACCACCAAAGCCGCCACCGACTACCGCGATTTCCGTTACCAGACGTCTGACATCCTGCTATTCGGGCGCGAGAGCGCCGGTGTCACCGATGCGGTGGTCGAGGCCGCGGACGCGCGGCTGGTGATCCCGATCACGCCCGGGCTGCGGTCGCTCAATGTCGCCATGAGCGCGGCGATGGCCGCAGGCGAAGCGCTGCGGCAGGTCCGGAACCCGCTCGATTGATATGACGAGGAGAGACCAGTGAGTTACGCGGTCAAGGAAATCTTCCTGACCCTGCAAGGCGAAGGCGCCCATGCCGGGCGCGCGTCCGTGTTCTGCCGTTTTGCCGGCTGCAACCTCTGGAGCGGCCGCGAGGCCGACCGCGGCGAGGCCACATGTCAGTTCTGCGACACGGATTTCGTCGGCACCGACGGCACGCTCGGCGGCCGTTACGGCTCGGCTGCGGAACTCGCCGACACCATCGCGGCGCAATGGACCGGAGCGGCCTCCAACCGCTACGTGGTGCTGACCGGCGGTGAGCCCCTGCTGCAGGTCGATGACGCGCTAGTCGCGGCGCTCCATGCCCGCGGCTTCGAGATCGGCGTCGAGACCAACGGCACGGTCGCGCCGCCGGAGGGACTCGACTGGATCTGCGTCAGCCCCAAGGGCGGCAGCGAGCTGCTGCTGCGCCAGGGGCACGAGCTGAAGCTGGTCTATCCGCAGGCCCTCGCCGCACCCGAGAGTTTCGAGAGCCTCGCCTTCGAGCGCTTCTCGCTGCAGCCGATGGACGGGCCCGAAATCGCAGAGAACACCGCGCGCGCGATCGACTATTGCCTGCGCCATCCGCAATGGCGGCTGAGCGTGCAGACGCATAAATCGCTCGGCATCAGATAGGATGGGTTGACGGACAGATGTGGGAATTGACGAAATCGTTCCGCTTCGAGGCGGCGCATTCGCTGCCGGGAACGACCTTTGGTGCGGCGAGCGAAGAGATCCACGGTCACTCCTTCCGCGCCGAGGTGACCGTGCGCGGCACGCCCGACCCTGCGACCGGCATGGTGGTCGATCTCGGCCTGCTCCAGCGCGCCATCGAGGAGGTGCGGCTAACGCTCGACCACAAGTTCCTCAACAAGATCGAGGCGCTGGGCACCCCGACGCTGGAAAACCTGTCGCGCTTCGTCTGGGAGCGGCTCGCTCATGTCGGCAAGCTCAGCCGCGTCAGCATCCATCGCGACAGTTGCAACGAGAGCTGCACCTATTACGGTCCGCAGGGCTGACGGCATGACATCCACATTGGACCCGAGCTTGATCGAAGACCGCAAGGCCCGCGCCCGCATCTGGTTCGAGCGCCTGCGCGACGACATCTGCGAAAACTTCGAACGGCTCGAGGATGACGCGCCGCAAAGCCTCTATCCCGGCGAGGCCGGCCGCTTCGTGCGCACGCCCTGGCAGCGCACCGATCACAGCGGGGCGGCCGGCGGCGGCGGCGTGATGTCGGTGATGTCGGGCCGCCTGTTCGAGAAGGTCGGCGTGCATTGCTCGACCGTGCATGGCGAGTTCGCGCCCGAGTTTCGCGCGCAGATTCCGGGCGCGGCTGAAGACCCGCGCTTCTGGGCCTCCGGCATCTCGCTGATCGCGCACATGCGCAATCCGCACGTGCCGGCGGTGCACATGAACACGCGCTTCGTCGTCACCACCAAGGCGTGGTTCGGCGGCGGCGCCGATCTCACGCCGGTGCTCGACCGCCGACGCACGCAGGAGGACGCGGACACAATCGCCTTCCACGCCGCGATGAAGCAGGCCTGCGACCAGCCCAGCGGCGTTGCCGATTACGACAAGTACAAGAAGTGGTGCGACGAGTATTTTTATCTGCCGCACCGGAAAGAGGCGCGCGGCATCGGCGGCATCTTCTACGACTGGCACGACAGCGGCGACTGGGACGCCGACCTCGCCTTCACCCAAGACGTCGGCCGCGCGTTCCTCAAGATCTATCCCGACATCGTCAGGCGCAATTTCGCTAGCACCTGGACCACCGAGGATCGCGAGGAGCAGCTGATCCGCCGCGGACGCTATGTCGAGTTCAACCTGCTCTACGACCGCGGCACCATCTTCGGCCTCAAGACCGGCGGCAATGTGGATTCGATCCTGTCGTCGCTGCCGCCGGAGGTGAAGTGGCCATGACGACGATCAAGCCCGCAATCAAGCCGCTGCCGCGCGCCATGCTGATCGACATGGACGACACCATCCTGTCGGCCTATGGCCGGCCCGAGATCGCCTGGAACACGATCGCGGAAGAATTCGCCGAGGAGCTCGCACCGCTGCCGCCGCGAGAGGTCGCCACGGCCGTGCTGGCCTATGCGCGGCAGTTCTGGTCGAGCGCGGAAGCTGCGTGGCGGATGAAGCTCGGCGAGGCGCGGCGGCTCACGGTGCGCGGCGGCTTCGCCGCGCTCGCCGCTAACGGCCATCGCGCCCTCTCCGACGATCTTGCCGCGCGCCTCGCCGACCGCTTCACCACCTATCGCGAGGAAGCGATCTTCGTTTTCCCGGGCGCGCATGATGCGATCGACGCGTTGAAGGCGCACGGCGTCAAGCTCGCGCTGGTCACCAACGGCGCCGCCGACATGCAGCGCGCCAAGGTCGAGCGCTTCGAGCTGACCCATCGCTTCGATCACATCCAGATCGAGGGCGAGCACGGCTTCGGCAAGCCGGAGGAGCGCGCCTATCTGCACGCGATGGAGGCGCTCGGCGTCGCCGCCGAGGACACCTGGATGATCGGCGACAATCTGGAATGGGAGGTCGTGACGCCGCAGCGGCTCGGCATCTATGCGATCTGGATCGACGTGCACGGCGACGGTCTGCCCGCAGGCTCGACCGTCAGGCCCGACCGCATCATCCGCTCGCTGAGCGAGCTGGTGCCGGGCTGAAATCTCGAAAACAACCCCATGCACAGTAGGACGTGGCTCGCGAATTCAACAGCTTGCCGCAAAACAGAACGCAGCTGCTGATTTTACGAAATCAGTTGACGCGTCGGGCAAAACAGGCGCATGATGCCATCATCGCCGCGCCTGGGACGGAATAATCCTGAAGCGAATATCGAGCGATCTCCCACGCGAACTCTGCCATCGACGTTTCGCAGTCCACGCAAGCCGGCGCACTTCACGGGTCCATAGCCCGTGATCGGCGTGTCATCACGGCTTGCTAGGCTCCGCTCCCGTCGATCAACCCGAAAGGACCATCCATGGAACTGAAAACCGGCGACGTTGTGATGCTGAAATCCGGCGGCCAGCCGCTGACCGTCGCAGAGGTGAAGGGCGACGACATCGTCTGTCTCTGGATGGGCTCGGAGGGCGATCTGTTCCGCGAGACGCTGCCGCTGGCCACGCTCGAGCGTCTGGAAATCGACGACGAGGACGACGAAGACGAGGAAGAAGACGACGAGGACGACGAGTAGGCGCGCCTAGGATCTTATCCTCGTTAGGTCGGAGCGCTTCGCTCCCGCCCCGATGTCCGCTTCTCTGCCAGCAACGGCGAAGAGCGGACATCGCTGGATGTCGCGGAAGGGCATCTGCTGATATGGCCTGCTATTCGATCACCTCGTCGGCGCGAGCGATCAGCACCGCTGGAATTTCGAGCCCGAGCGCCTTTGAGGTCTTGAGATTTATGACCATCTCAAACTTTACAGGTTGTTCAACCGGGATGTCGGCGGGCTTTGCGCCCCCGATAATTTTTGCCACGTAGCCGGCCGACCGGCGGTACATATCCGGAAAGCTCGGACCGTACGATAGCAGCCCTCCCTCTCTGACGAAGGCAGCGCCATACCAAATCGATGCCAATCGATAGCGTCCTGCCAACTCGATCAGTCGCTTGCGATTATAGTTCAGGAAGGGAGATGCCATCGTTACAAGCGCATCCGCGCCTTGTTCCTTCGCGTGCGCGAATGCACCGTCAAATTCGCCGGGATCAGCGACCTGTACGATCATTGGTTCAAGCTTGAGCGCACGCGCAGTCGCCTGTACTTCAGCCACTCCGGCCTGCCCTACCTTCGGGTCGTGCAGGACCATGATCCTTGTAGCTGCTGGTACAGCCTCCTTCAGCACTTCCACCCGTTTGGCTTCCAAATCTGTGCCAGACATCGCCAAGCCGGTGACATTGCCGCCCGGTCGGCTGAGGCTCTGAACGACTCCCGTCCCAATCGGATCACTGATGATTGCAAATACGATGGGCGTCTTGGTTCCAGTGGCCATGAGCGCAAGTGTCGCCTCTGAGCCGGCAGTGATGATGACGTCGAGATCGCGCTGTCCGAGAGCTGCTGCCAGCTCTTTGACGCGGTTTGGATCGCCTTCGCCCCACAGGTAATCAACCTCAATCGTTCTGCCCTCGACGAGGCCATTCTCGAGCAGACCTTGTTTGAACCCTGCGATCTGCCGAGGATCGAAGGCGCCCGGGCTCCCAACGCCTAAGTATGCGACGCGGGCGATATGATCGTTCTTTGATTGAGCGCACGCCGGTAAAGGCAACACTGCGGCGCCAAGGCCGGCTACGAAATCGCGTCGTCTCATGTTAACCCCGCGGAATAAAGGCCTCGCGAAACGCCTATCGCAGCCCAGGTGCTGGGGCAACCATCCATGGCTCTCAGCTCAGGCGCTGACAGGGTCCGATGTCCGAATGGGTCAAAATGCGAAATACTCGACCTGCGCAAATCTAGTCCGCCATGCCTCACTCAGCGGACCTCGACGAGGTGCGCCGCTACTTCGCTGATGGGCCAGAAGCGGACTAACGGTGCCATGCACAGTCTATTGCTGCGATGTGCTTTCAAGCAGCCGGTCGCGAACCTCCTCCGATACAAAGCGCTCCACCCGCTGCCATGCCTCGTCGTTGTCGCCGCGGAACTGGAAGTATTTCCTAAACAGGATGCGCTGGGATTTTGTATCGATAGCAACGGTCTGCGCAAACTGCACCAGCGTGCTCATCTTATGAAAGCCGCCGATGATCAGGATCTGTGCGCCGTCCTGTGACGCCGCGCGCAGCCGATCGCGCAACGTCGGTCCATCGGTCGGACAATTTGAAGCGCAGGAGGACGGCACAAGCTCAAAACGGTGGTCCGCCGTGACATCGTCCCGCAGCGCGGTCATGAAGACCCGCAATCGCTTTTCATGCACGGCCGTCTGATCGGTTGGCTCGTTCGACGTGTCTTTATATTTGAAATCGTCGACGGAGACAGCCAGGGCGTGGCCGGGGGTCTCGGCGGATGCTTCCGAGATGAGGCTGGATCCCAGGAACAGAGCGGCTGCGGAAACAGCGTGCAGGATTGAGCTGCGGCGCATAGCGATGCTCCTCCGCCGAATCCATCTTAGCAGATCGTTTCTTTCCGTCTCCCGTCGAAGAAATTAATCCTTGGTAACGCTACGCGGCCGTCCATGGCAGCGCGGCGGTCTGCGACGGCGAGCAATGGGCAAAGCTTTTCTTAGGCGCGCGCCCGGATTTTGGGCTGAACGGGCAACCGATTGGAGGCCATTCCGATTGATCAAGCCGCTACTATTGCCTTCTTCGGGAACTCGATTGAGTGGTCGTGGCGCGGCAGCCGGATTTGTCGTAGAACGTGCAGGTCGAAAGGTCTGTATTCATGGCGCAAGAGCGGCCGTCGCGGGTCGAGCGCAGATTGTCGGCGATTTTGGCCGCCGACGTGGCGGGCTATTCGCGGCTCATGCACCATGACGAGGAGGGTACGCATGCCAAACTAATGACGCTCCTAATGGAGGCTGTATACCCAGCAATCGCCGAGCACGGTGGCCGCGTCGTGAAGAACACAGGCGATGGGTTTTTGGCGGAGTTCGCCAGCGCGGTAGAGGCGGTTAGAGCTGCGATGCAGTTCCAGACCCGGACTCACGAACTTACGATCGACGAGGCCAAAGACGATCGCATTGCCTTTCGGGCGGGGATCAATATAGGCGACGTAATAGTTGAGCCGCATGACATTTTTGGGGACGGTGTGAACATTGCGGCGCGGCTTGAAAGCATCGCAGAGCCAGGTGGTATCTGCATCTCGTCTTCCGTGCATGATCACGTCAGAGGTAAAATCGGCGTTGAGTTCGCTGATTTGGGCGAGCAGAACCTCAAAAACATCGCCCTTCCGGTCCGGACTTATGCAGTGGTCCGGGATGGGCCAAGCTCCGCGACACAGGTTGAACGCGCAAGCCAGGGCCCGCTTTCAACGCCGCGTCTTTCAATCGTCGTGCTGCCTTTCGTCAACCTCAGTGGTGACCCCGAGCAGGATTACTTTGTCGATGGTGTAACCGAGAGTTTGACCACGGACTTGTCGCGCATCAGTGGTTCATTTGTAATCGCAGGCGACAGTGCCGTCTCATACAAGGGTAGACCAGTCGATGTACGGCAAGTCGGCCGCGAATTAAACGTTCGCTACGTATTCGAAGGTTCAGTGCAACGCAGTGGCAAGCGGCTTCGGATGAACGTGCAGTTGATCGATGCCAGGAGCGGCCAGCATCTTTGGGCCGAGCGCTTCGAGAAACCTGTCGTCAACCTGTTCGACATGCAGGACGAAATCGTATCGAGGCTCGCCAATACATTAGGTGCGCAGCTCATCGTGGCTGAGGCGCGACGAGCCGAGCGTACGCTGCATCCCGATGCGATGGACTTGTACTTCCAGGGCCGGGCCTGGTTGATGAAGGGGTTTAGCCCTGAAGACGTAACGCAGGCGCGGAGTCTCTTCGAACGCGCTCTGGAGTTCGACCCCGGCAACGTCGAAGCAATGATTGGCCTGGCGACTGTTGATACGGCAATTGGGTCCAGCTTTACCACGGATGATGGGCCTGCGCGGTTTGCAGCGGCTGAGGCGATGGTGAATAAGGCATTGTCGATCAGGCCGAACTATACTTCAGCCCACTCGGCGCGGGGTTGGGTCCAGATCTTTACGAACCGGGCCGCCCAAGGCATCCGTGAATTCGAGCATGCGTTGGCGCTGGACTCGAATAGGGCCAACTCTCATGCCGCCCTTGGTTTTGCCAAATTCTATTTGGGTCGCGCTGCCGAGACCGAAGGCCATATACGCGAGGCTTTACGTCTCTCCCCTCGCGACGTTGAAGCCTACCAGTGGACGTGTTTTGTGGGCGTGGCGAAGCTACAGCTTGTTTTGGACGTCGAAGCCGTCAATTGGCTACGACAAAGCACTGAGGCGAACCGCAACTTTCCTATCGCTCATTTGTCGCTCGCCGCAGCGTTGGGCCTGACCGGCGCGCTCGATGAGGCGCGAACTGCTGCGAGAACGGGACTTGCGCTCAACTCAGGTTTCACCATCCGTCGTTTTGTCGCTGCTCAACAAAGTGACAACCCGGCTTTTCTTGCCGGGCTCAAGCGCACGTGTGAAGGCTTTCGCCTCGCTGGCGTGCCGGAAGGGTGATGGGCGCTTCCGGTCAGAAGCCGACTTCAGCGCGTTCCTGCCCTACGCCCGCTTTGGGTCAAAATGCGAAGAACTCAACGTGAGCAAATCTAGTCCGCCATGCCTCAACAAGCGGACCTCAACAAGGTGCGCCGCTACTTCGCTGATGGGCCATCGGACTTGCGCAGCCCGACGCGCGTCAAACATCGGCCGAGCCTAGGCGCTCTGCCTGCCGGCATCGAGAATGTCGAGCACCGGGCAGTCGGGCGTAGCACCGTCGGAGCATTGCGCGACCGTTTCTGCCAAGATGGCTTCAAGCTTGACAAGATCCGAGAGTTTATTGCGAACGTTCGCCAGATGCGTGCTGGCAATCTTGTGCACATCGGCACACGAAGCGCGCTCCGGCCCTCCTAAGACCAGCAAGGCGCGAATCTCCTCGAGAGTGAATCCGAGGTCGCGGGAACGCCGGATGAAAGCCAATGTGCGTTTTTCGGCTGGTCCGTATGCCCGTCGACCGCTTGCGGTTCGGGGCGGCGCCGGCAACATTTTGATCCGCTCGTAATAGCGGATGGTCTCAATGTTCACGCCGCTATCCCTGGACAGCTCACCAATTGAGATGCTTTCGGCTCCCGAAGGCGTGATGGTGCGCATGAAATAGTCCTTGATCCTGTAGTCGCTACAGGATGCATGGTTTAGCCCATCATGATCAAGCAAGCTGATCACATCGCCGATAATCGGCGGCAAACCCTCATGGCGACCGGCGGCCTTGTTGGGGCCCTCGCGGCTTCGTCGTGTTGCATCTTGCCCCTCGCCCTGTTCGGTCTTGGGGTCAGCGGAGCATGGATCGGGAACTTCACTCGGCTTGCCCCCTACCAGCCGTACTTCCTCACCGCGACGCTCGCGTTCCTCGGGTACGGCTATTGGCTGGTCTACCGATCCTCAACGCGCGCCTGCGCCGATGGCGAGGCCTGCGCGTGCCCGTTGCCAAATCGTCTCGTCAAAGCGGGCCTCATCCTCGCAACCATTCTCGTCGTCGCCGCGCTGGCCCTCGACTTCATCGCACCGCTCGTTCTCAACTCGTAACTGGAGATTCCCAATGAACAAGATCCTCGCGCTCGCGGCCTGTGCCGCCACCATCATCGCCTCGCCAGCAGCGATGGCCGCCGACAAGACGATCACCTTGGCCGTGAACAATATGGATTGCGCGGCCTGCCCCTCCATCGTCAAAGGTAGCCTGAAAGCCGTGCCCGGCGTTGCCAAGGTTGCTGTGTCTTTCAAGGACAGGACGGCAACGGTCATCTATGACGACGCCAAGGCCAATGTGGACCAACTGACATGGGCGACCACGAAGGCGGGTTATCCGTCCGCGCCCCGGAGCTGATCCGATGCTGCTTCAATCGACCATCACCTGTCCGCAATGCGCCGCCGCGAAATCGGAGACCATGCCGACCGATGCCTGCCAGTTCTTCTATGAATGCACCGGCTGCGGCACAAAGCTAAAGCCGAAGTCGGGCGATTGCTGCGTGTTCTGCTCCTACGGCTCGGTGCCGTGTCCGCCGATCCAGGCGGTACGCTCCGGTGAACCGGATGCGGCCTCCTGCTGTGCGTAACAGGCGATGACCAACGCGCCGACCCAAACCACTCGCGACTGGCTCGGCAGCGTGCACACCAGCTTGCTGGCGTGGTGGATGCCCAAGATTACGGTGACACGATTACGGCGTCAGTGCTGGACTGCACCGCAATTCCGGCTTGAGGATATCCGCTCACTGCGCACGTACGCCCACGCCGGCGTCTCACAGCCAGCGCCGCACCCGCCCGACATAGTCATCATAGGCCGTGCCGAACTGGCGGCGCATCTTGGCCTCCTCGAACGGGATGTGGACCCAATTGACGGTCGCGAAGACGGCAACGGGCGCCATGAACATCGGCCAGGCGCCGATCCATATTGCAATGCCGAGAGCGAGAGTGACGAGGCCCAAATACATCGGGTTGCGGGTGAACCGGTAGGGACCACGCGTGACGAGTTTGCGGTTGGTCGGCGACACCGGATTGATTTCGGTATCCTCGCTCCGGAACAGGAGGAAAGCCAGGACGGGCGGGATGAACGCAAGTCCGACCAACACTAGTCCCAGCGCCGGCAACGGCAGGCCGGGAATTGCCGGCCAGTGCAGTAACCAGCTCAGCGCGACGCAGAGCAGGATAAAGATCAACGTCCAAACTGGCGGAGCGAGCTTGAGCATGATTGAGCCACCTGAACCGGACGGTCCGACAATATCTCATTCACCACAAGGGCTATCACGGTGCTCCGTAATTCCAATCACTCCAACGTCACGGCTCTGCCAGAAGCGAACTTCCGAGATCACTCAACGCTGGTGCGTTCCGGTTGGAGGCTTACGGGAGTATGTCTTTGGGTCAACCAGCGCGGCGAAACCAGCGGCAAGAGAAACGACCGCGACAAACAGGGCGGTCATGGGGTCAATAAACAAATACAGAACCGCCGCGATTGACGTCAGCAGCAGAGCGGGGCCGATCAGTACGGGGTGCGATCTAAACCAGTCCAGCACCTTGAACATGAGCGTATTGCCTCGCTGATGGGCCACGACAATACCAGATTTGCCGTTCTTCTCACTACCAAGAACGTTCAAAATTGCTTCAATCGCTCACTTGGCCTCACGGGGCCGCGGTTTCCGTTTCGGGTCATTCGCGTCGGTTTGGCCGGACCATGGCGGCTTCGGGTCTATCCGGGTGAACGGACATTCTCGGAGCTGATGGGCACATCTCAAACGGGCCAGAAGCAGTCGTTGGAGGTCGTCAACCAGAAGCGACATCATCATCGGTCGAAACCCGTGTCACCTCATTGCGCAGAAACCTAACTCGCTCATTGTATTCGCCAGCGGTTGCATTGAGTGGGAGCCCTCTCCAGCGCAAGAGGCCGACCGAGATGAATATCCCGACATAGGTGGCACCCAGCACCACAGAGCAAACATAGCAAAAGGGTTTCCAGAGCAGGGTCGGACCGAAGCTCAGCGGATATATCCAAACCAAATTGAGAAGATACGGCAAGCGATCCATTGAGCGCCCCATTTTGTCGGTTGCTCGGCAGATATGACACAACCTTGAGCCAGCTATCTATCCGCAAGCGCGTGACGCTCACCCTCAGCGCGTAGGATGGGTGGAGCGCAGCGATACCCATCGTCTCTCACCATTTTCACGGTCATGCGCTGAAGAAGAAGCTGCCACCCGGGACAAAGGTTACGAGGATAACCAGTCATGATGAGATGACGACAGAAGACAGCAATGGGTTTCGCAAGGGCTCAACCCACCCTACGAGCTTCGGGTCTATCCGGGTGAACGGACATTCTCGGAGCTGGTGGGCACGTCTCAAACGGGCCACAAGCCGACCTTATCCGCCTGCCTCGTTTCATAATGGAGCGCCAAAGCCTATCTTGCGGCAAGCCATCCACAAGCGGTGCAGATCATCGTCCGATGGAGCATCCGAATGGTCCATGCCGGTTTCAATGCACGCATTCTTCAGTTCTCTGTATTGCGGCGATCCGTAGAAATAGAGACCTACAAGCAGTGCGAGCGCCAAGCCTATACCCATCATCGCGCGCTGCATCAGCGTTCGCCGTCGGTCATGAGTTAGGCCATTTGTTGACGTGACGTGCAAGTAGAACCACTGCGCACATCGCCGCTATAGAAATCGCGAAAGACAGGGGCACTATTGGAAACGCTCGCGACGAGCTTCCGCTCACAAACAGGTACTGCAGCGTGATTGCTGTCAGCTTCCAAACAAAAAACCAAAGGATCCCAATGCCCGCAGCAGCGATCAACGTATAACCAGCGCCACCCGGCCTCGGGGAGGTCGAGCTTGCTTCGACCGGAGCTATTGCTTGCTCGCTTGTTGAGCTGTCGGCAGCAATGGGCGCTCGTAGCAGCAAGAATGCCAATGCCGCGAAGAGGGCGATGATCCCGACCGCAAGGGTTAGAAGCGCCAAACCCATTTACCGACCTTCCTCGCGACCTCACACGCGGCTTACATCATCGTTTGGTTGCGTGTACGCTGCATGTCAAACGATCGCGCCGCAGATGCTCAATTTTAGATAAACATCGGCTTGACCGCTTCGGATTAGTTGCAGACCGGGGAAGAGGGATTGAGTTACCGGGCCTCGGCGATCTTCGGTCCAGATGACAGCATCTGCGCGTTCGTTGCCGCGGGCCGGTTCGATGGCGATGCCGGGTCTGGCGATCGGAGCGCGGCGTCGGGCGGCGCTTCCTGGGATGGTCGACGGGCAGCATTTGCCGGAAGCACGATCACCTTCGCTCCGACTTTCACCCGCTCGTAAAGATCCGCGACGTCCTCGTTGGTCAGCCGGATACAGCCGGACGAAACCCGCTTCCCGATCGTGTCGGGCTTGTTGGTGCCGTGAATTCTATACTCGGTCTCGCCCAGATACATCGCCCGGGCGCCGAGCGGGTTGCCGGGACCGCCTGCCATAAATCGCGGCAGATAAGGCTGACGCACAACCATCTCTGCAGGCGGACGCCAATCCGGCCATTCCGTCTTACGCGCCACGGTCTGCTCACCGGACCATGCGAAACCTTCGCGGCCAACACCGATGCCGTAGCGCATCGCTTGTGCGTCGTTCAGGACGAAATAAAGGAATGTGTTCTTGGTATCGATGATCACGGTGCCCGGCGTCTGGTGGCTGGCGTAGTCAACCACCTGCCGAACAAAGGCTCCGGGACCATCGGCGGCCTTTGGTGGTTCGACCGGAGGCGCCGGAGCAGGAATCGGAGCCGGAGCCGGCGCTGATGCATGAACCGGCGTTGACACGTAAACCGGAGTTGACGACGCCAGGGCCTGGTGCGCGGACGGTTTTCGTATCGGTGGCACGCTCGCCGGGCGAGACAGCAAGCTGTACCCCAATGCGGCGGCGGCCACGGCGCCGATTGCAACTCGGCCGACCATTGGGAGTGCAAGTGTCTCTGCCTTTCCACGTTTGGCCCGCCTGCTCATATCTTTCCCCCCAGATCACTGCCTGGAAGACGTACCCAGCAAATTTTAACAAACCTCGAAGCGATTCCGCTCAGACTGGAACCGTTAAGCGCCGTTAACGGCAACTCTTGTCCGATCGAACACGACTTGACGGTCCCGCTCCATAGCGAGGGAGCGAGGTGGACGACGCGCTTCTGACGGACTGCAAGATGCGCGTGCGGATGTCCGGTGGGGCGGTCCGAACAATCTGAAGACGCCCTCATAGGAAAGAAGCTGCCGAGCGCGACTCGGCAGCCTCCTTTTTCTTGTCAGATCACGCGGCGAGGATGTCAGCGACCGGTGGGATCGTTGCTCCTGCCGGGACGAAGCGTCTGGGGCCCGCCCTGGCCGCTGTTGGTGCCTCCATCGGATCCGGCCCCGGCACTGCCAGCGCCGCCGCCCATGCCGGTTGTGCCGCTGCCCGATCCGTTACCGGCCGCGGACCCGGCCCCTCCCACGCCAGCGGCGCCTGTTCCAGCGGCCGCACCTGCACCGGCTCCTCCGGCGCCCGCACCCGCTCCTCCACCTGCACTGCCGCCGCCCGCCTGGGCGTGGGCGAAGCCGATCGACGCACCGGCGAGCAACGCGCACATGGCCATTGAGAAAATCGTCTTTCGCATTCTTCAACTCCGTTTGACGTTGTGGCCGTCAACCGAAGCTACATGCGGACGTTCCTAAAGGCTGATGATAAGCTTTCGCAATTCGTCAGGAACGATGTCGTGTAACGCCGGATTGATCCTTGCGGCTGGGGCGACAATTCGTTAGCCACATTCAGCCACCGGCGATCGCCGTTCGGCTGACTGATGGAGTATCTCATGCGGATCGCCGCGCTGGTTGTCTTCATGGTCGCGGGGCTTGCTCCCGCAGCGCACGCAGAGCGTGACTATCCCTGGTGCGTCTTTGGCGGCGAGCTCGGCGCTCCCGGCGAGTGCATGTATGTGACGCGAGAACAGTGCCTGGCCTCGGCGTCCGGGCGGTGGAACACCTATTGCGATGTCAACCCACGCGTGCGGTTCAAGCTGCAGCAGCCGGCTCCGCCCCGGACGCCCCGGACGCGCTGATCACGGCAACGCTGATCGGAGTGCTCGGCTCCGGCTCCCCTAATGTCCGCTTCTCTGCCCGCAACCGCGTACGCGCGGACGTCAATCCAACGGTACGTCCAGACTGGTCCCTTCGGTCATGATGCCGGGGATGTGAGCAGTCGTGAAGCCGTTATCCCTTGGGGCTCAGCGGCCGAGCGTTACGTACGGAGCGAGGGGCAGCTGGAGAAAAGCGATGCGTTCCATTTTGGCCTTGAGCCTCTTGAGCGCCCTGTGCGGCGTTGCGAACGCGGCGCCGGTACATCACGCCCACCGGCACGCTGTCGTTCACTCCCAACAGGGCATGTTCGCACCAGATCCCGCTTCGAGCTTTGCCTACGCGCCACCGCCGCCGCCGGCCCAATTCCGGTCCATCCCCTCCTGTGACAAGCCTGAACCGTATTACGGCGCTTGTCAGGGTTATGCGCCTGGCGAAAAGGAGCGATTTCTGGCCACCGTGCACAGCCCGTAATGCTTGGGGCGAGCGACGTCGTCTGACTTCGACCATCAATCCAACGGCACGTTCAGACTGGCACCCTTGGTGATGATGCCGCCACGGTTGCCGATCTCGATCGAACCATAGCGCTGCTTGAAGCAATCGGGCAGCGGCCGGTCCCCTTCCATGCTGAGCCAGAGGCGCAGCAGATGACGCTTCTGGCTTGTATCGGGCCAATCACGAAATCCGGTCCGGTCATGCAGCAAGGCATGATTGTAGACGAACTGCATGTCACCCGGCTGAAGCCGCATGCCAAAATGCAGCGTGGTATCATTCGCGAGCGCGTCGAACAGATCGAGCGCCTCGACGTGAGCCGGTGTCAGTCTCGGCGCATCGGCAAAGCGCTGCGCACTGTCGATATACTGGCGCTGATAGAACCCGGTCAGGAATCCCGCGTGCCAATTCAGCACCGGGATCTCGAGATACGGCTTTTCGTTCTCGGGCACCTCGCCGCGCCGGTCGGTCGCGATGGGATCAAACAGGAGCGCGGCAAGGTCGGGACGCCTCTCGAGCATCTCGTTGTAGATGGTCGACGTGCTGACGAGGAGAGAATCGCCTCCCTCCATGGCTTCGCGAATGCATAACAGCCCCACCACGTCGGAGGAATCCGTGTGGAACGTTTGCCGTTCCGACGTCTGATAAATCCGGGTGTTCGGATCCCTGGCATCGGCGCCGGTGTCACGGACGTGACCGAGAATGTGACCCGCCGCATTCTGGGACCGCGCCGACCCCAGATGCGCGCCGACCCCGCAGAATATCGTGGCGGCAAACTCCTGGCTGTAGTTTGCCACCGGGAGGCCGCGGATGACCTCGAAGCCGAGGCCGGCCAGGAGCCTTGTCTTGAGCCCTTCCAGATGCGCGCCGAAGTGAGGAAGCGGAAAGCTGTCCTTCGTGATCTCGGCGATTTTCTTGCTCCTGCCGAGATAGGATTCAGCCGCGTTCTCAAGCTCCGTGATCTCGCTGGCCGCAAGCGATATCAGCCATCGATCAGGATTGGCCTTCATCTCGGCGCCTCGCCAGGCCGACGGGATATCGATTTTCCCTGGAGGGCGATTGATCCTGTCGGGCGCTGAGACCGCATTCATCGTGGTGGCTCCTGAGATTGATCGCCAGGTAAGACGTCGGAACTTCAATTTCGCAGCTCAATCCTTCAACCGCACCATACACCCGAGCAAGGGGCGGCCCGCTCACCGAGAGGGGATTGCACTATTTCACAAGGTGTTGCCTGAAGTGCACAGGTATCGTCCCGTGCTTGTGGTTAGATAAGCCCACGGGGTAACGGGAGATGGTCCGTGCAGACGTGGGTTCCTGCTGCTATCGCCACGATTTTGATCGCTGGTTCGGCCAACGCGGCCGATCTCGCGCCTGTGTACAAGGCGCCTGCGGGAGCGGCACCGGTCGCCTACAGCTGGTCCGGGTTCTACCTGGGCGGGAACGTGGGCGTCATATGGAGCGACCGGCGGGCGGACCCCGTGTCATTCACGACCACCGGCGTTGACTTTTCCGGGCGCCAGGCCGTTGGCCAATTTCCGAGCTTCGACGTCGGCAATACCGCTTTCACCGGCGGGGGTCAGGTTGGATACAATTTCCAATTCGGGTCAAATTGGGTCGCAGGTATTGAAGCCGACATCAACTACAGCGGCCTGAAGAAGACCGACACGCGCGTGTTCCCGGCGACCCCTTTCATCGGCGGCGGCATCATCGACGCCAATACCGAATCCGCGACACAAAAGCTGGGCTGGCTCGGGACCGTACGCGGTCGCCTCGGGTTCACAACCCTGAACAACAGGCTGCTTGCGTTCGTGACCGGCGGCCTGGCCTATGGCAAGGTCGATGACAGCATCTATACCATTGGCGTGCCAGACGGCGCTGGCCCGTTTTTGATCAGCGCCAGCTCGGCGGCGGTTCGCGTCGGGTGGACGGCGGGCGGCGGCCTGGAATACGCATTTGCCAACAACTGGAGGGCCAAGTTCGAATACCTCTACTACGATCTTGGCACGCAAAACCTCACCCTGGATTACGCCCCGGTTCCGGGCGATGCCGGCAATACGATCACGTACCGATTTCGTAATAACGGCAATCTGGTGCGCGTCGGCCTGAACTACAACTTCTAGAGATGAACGGGACGTCGTCGCCGCTGCACGAACGCCAATCGGGCCGGCCATCTACGTGACCAGCTGCCTCGCCGCCGCCGAGATCATCACCAGCCCGCCGGTGATCACGGCGACATCGAGGATCGCGGTGTGGATGTGCACCGGCATCCGCTCCACGAAGGCCTTTGCCATGAACGCGCCGGGGATGGCGATGCCGCCGATCAGGAGCGCGAAGGCGAGCACCTGCGCGGTGACGGCGCCGGCGAGGCCGAACACCGAGATCTTGATCAGACCGGTGCCGAGCGAGATCATCGCATCGGTCGCGATCACGGCGGCGCCTTCGAGACCCGCGGCCATCAAGAGCGAGAGCAGGATCACGCCCGAGCCTGACGTGCCGCCGACCAGCACGCCGTAGCCGACGGAGCCTGCGGCGAGACCGGTGTCGCCGATCTTGACCTCGCGGCGGCGCAGCACACGGCGCAGCGGCACGCTCAGGATCAGCATGGTGCCGATCACGAGTGCAGCTCCGGCATTGGTGAGGCGTGTATAGCCGTAGGCGCCGAGCGCGGTGGTCAGCGCCGCGCAGGCCAGCACGATCAGCGCACGGCGGCGATCGGCATAGCGGAGATAGGCGACCGCACGGCTGGAATTGGTGAAGAGTGCGGAGATCGCGATGATCGGCACCACCGGCTCGGCACCGACCAGCGGCACCAGCACCAGCGGCATCAACGCGCCGGTGCCGTACCCGGCGAGACCACCGATGATCGAGGCAAACAACGCCATCAACGCGACCAGCAGAAGCTGAAACATCGAGATGTCGGCGAAGCCTGAGACGATGGTCACGTTCTCTCATCGCGGCTGATGCGTGCCGCAGCTTGATCGGCGATGGAAGCGAGTGCGGTTTCCTCTAGTGGAAAATCCGCCGCAAGCCAAGCGTCCTCGGCCAATGTCAACACATGTCCGAGCGCTGGTCCTTCCGCCATGCCGCGCGCGATGAAGTCGGCGGCTTTCAGCGGGAATTTCGGCGCAGTCCAGCGCTGCGGCAACTCCGCGAGCGCGCGCCAATGCGGCGACGTCACGTCGCCGCCGGCCCTCGCCCAGCCCAGCAAGACACGGTCGTGATAACGCTCGGGCCCCAGCCGGTAGAGGAGCCGCCGCGCATTGGCCTCGTTCTTGGTGGCGAAGCGCCACCAGCGATGGCCCATCGAATCCAGCGCCTTGGCCTCGGCATTGGAGAGCCTCAAGCGCATGGCGACACGCTTGGCGTCTTCGGTCACGGCCACCGTCAGCGCGGCGAGACGGCGCGTTACGCTTGGCGGCAAGCGCAGCTCTTGCTCGATCGCGATCATCGCCGTCAGTGGCCCGGCATAGGCGACACCACCGGTCAGCGTTTGCAGCAATCCGGCATCGGCCATCGCCAGCGTGGCTGCGGATGCGCCGCCCGCCACCAGCAATTTCAGCATCTCCATGCGCACGCGCTCGGCCGACAGGGCCGCAAGGCCAGCGCGCCCGCGGATGCAGGCGAGATAGCCGTCGCGGTCGGGCTCGCCGGCGCCGAACGCGGCATGGATGCGGAAGAAGCGCAGGATGCGCAAGTAATCCTCGGCGATGCGCTGGTCGGCGTCGCCGATGAAGCGCACGCGCCGCGCTCTCGCATCCGCGATGCCGCCGACATAGTCGTAGACGACGCCGTTGGCGTCGACCGACAGGCCGTTCATGGTGAAGTCGCGCCGCTCGGCGTCCTTCACCCAGTCGCGGCCGAAGGCGACCCTGGCCTTGCGGCCGAACGTTTCGGTATCCTCGCGCAGCGTCGTGACTTCGTAAGGCACGCTATCGATGACGAGCGTGACGGTGCCGTGGTCGATGCCGGTCGGCACGCACTTGATGCCGGCAGCCTTCGCGCGCCGGACCACCTCGTCGGGGCGCGCCGTGGTCGCGATATCCGTATCGCCCGGCGGCAGGCCGAGCAGCGCGTTGCGGACGGTACCGCCGACCACGCGCGCCTCCTCGCCATCGGCGTTAAGCAGTTGCAGGACGCGCGCGGTCCCGCCCGCGGTCAGCCAGGGCGCACCGGCAAGGACCGGCTCAAGGATCGGCTCCGCGCTCATTGTCCGGCCCTTATCTTTCCATTCAGCTGTCCCTGCCCGGCACGAGCTTGCCATGCTCGATGTGGGCGGGAATGTAGGTCGAGTTCGGTGCGGCGCCGGAGAAATGCGCCAGCCCGATCAACCCGGCGATGACAAGCACCAGCGCCACCAGGATGAGGCGCGCGACGACGGTGATCGGCCACGACGATTGCACGAACAGGCCGGATCGCGTGGCGGCCAGGAACAGCGCATAGACGGCAAAGGGGATGAGGAAGATTCCGATCTCGGTCAGAACCGGCCGGATCATGACGAATAGATCCGCTCATACAGCACACGCAGCATTCCGGCCGTCGCACCCCAGATGTAGCGCTCTGCAAACGGCATCGCATAGTAAAACCGCTCCATGCCGCGGAATTCCTTGCTGTGCACCTGGTGGTTCACCGGATTCATCAGGAAGGATAGCGGCACTTCGAATGCGTCATCAACCTCGGAATGGTTGATCGTGAGCTGAAATCCCGGCCGCACCCTGGCGACCGTCGGCAGGATGCGGAAGCCGAACGCGGTGCCATAGAGATCGAGATAGCCGATCGGCTCGACGAAATCTCTGGACAGCCCGACCTCCTCCTCGGCCTCGCGCAGCGCGGCGTCGAGCGGCGAGGAATCGGTCGCGTCGATCTTGCCACCGGGAAAGGCGATCTGGCCGGCGTGATCGTTGAGGTTCGTCGAGCGCTGCGTCAGCAGGATGGTCGGCTCGGGATGGTCAACCACCGCGATCAGGACGGCTGCGGGGCGCACCGGCTGCTCGCGCGCGACGATCTCGAGCATCTTGTCGGTGCCGGGATCGCCGGAGGCCGGAATGATGTTCGGGTCAAACAGGCCGGGCGGAACGTCGAAGCCGAGCTTCGCCCTGGAGCGGGCGAAGAAATCCGCGGCGCCGAAAGCAACGGGCTCGCTCTTCTCGCTTCTGGAGATAGGCTTGTTCAAAGTGCGGCCCTCACCTGCTCCGCGTCGGCCATGGCGAAGAACTCGCCGGCCGACTCGACGCCGAACATCGGCTGGCCATCGACCATCCGCTCCTCGCCCATGTCAACCAGATCGTAATAGAGCGCGCGGGTGACCTTGGCCCAGAGATCGGCGCGGACATGCAAGTATGGCGTCAACCCGCCGTCCCTGGCCTGCTCGAAGCGCAGCCGGTGCGCGGCATCGCAGGTGACCCAGTCGTCGACATTGGTGCGGAAGCTCAGCACGCGATGGTTGTCCTCGCCGCTCTTTTGCATCTCGACCGCCATGAACGGCGCGTCGTCGACGCGGATGCCGACCTTCTCCACAGGCGTGACGAGGAAATGCTTGTCGTCCTCGCGCTTGAGAATGGTCGAGAACAGGCGCACCAGCGCATGACGCCCGATTGGCGTGCCCATGTAGAACCAAGTACCATCGGACGCGATTCGGATGTCGAGATCGCCACAAAACGGCGGATTCCACAAATGCACCGGAGGCAGGCCCTTTTTGGCGCCTTCGGCACTGGCAGCAGTTTTGGCGGCGGCAGTCAGCCCCTCAAGACCGCGATCGGCGCTCTGCCCTTGGTTCGCCATGGTTTGCCCTGACTTTGTCATTTCGCACGTATGTCGTTTGGCACGATTGGTGCACGTCTGATTTGTAAGTCTACGTTGCAGATCAGTGCGCGGTTCCACCCCGCATTAGTCCGGTGTGGAGGTCGCCACTTCGTGATGCCCTACATAACCCTAAGCCGATAAGGTGGGGATAGGTTAATTCAACGAATACATGGCCTTCCTGCAAGTCTAGCATGGGGCCCATGTGATCACGTGACGAGATCACGTGACGGCAGATGATCTGACGACGCAAGATTGCCGCGTGACAGGCTTAAGGAGCTAACGGATGGCGGAAAGTGTCGAGAAGCTCGAAGACGGCATCGTCCGTTCGGCCGAGCAGGTGTCGAGCCAGGTGCGCGCGGCGAAGGACGCGATCGCATCGGTGATCTTCGGCCAGGATCGCGTGATCGAGAACACGCTGGTCACCATCCTCTCCGGCGGCCACGCGCTTTTGATCGGCGTGCCCGGCCTTGCCAAGACCAAGCTGGTCGAGACGCTCGGCGTCACGCTCGGTCTCGATGCCAAGCGCATCCAGTTCACGCCTGACCTGATGCCGTCGGATATTCTCGGCGCCGAAGTGCTCGACGAGAGCACCGCCGGCAAGCGCTCGTTCCGCTTCATCTCCGGCCCGGTCTTCGCGCAGCTGCTGATGGCCGACGAGATCAACCGCGCCAGCCCGCGCACGCAATCGGCGCTGCTGCAGGCGATGCAGGAGCAGCACATCACCGTGGCCGGCGCGCGCCACGATCTGCCAAAACCGTTCCACGTGCTCGCGACGCAAAACCCGCTGGAGCAGGAAGGCACCTATCCGCTGCCCGAGGCGCAGCTCGACCGCTTCCTGATGGAGATCGACGTCGACTATCCCGATCGCGACGCCGAACGCCGCATCCTGTTCGAGACCACCGGCGCCGAAGACACGCTGGCGAAGGGCTCGATGACCGCCGATGCGCTGATCACCGCGCAGCGGCTGGTGCGCCGCCTGCCGGTCGGTGATTCCGTGGTCGAAGCCATCCTGTCGCTGGTGCGCTCGGCCCGTCCGGGCGAGGAGAGCGGCGAGGCCGGCAAGTTCATCGCCTGGGGCCCCGGTCCGCGCGCCAGCCAATCGCTGATGCTCGCCGTGCGCGCCCGCGCGCTGATCGACGGACGTCTCGCGCCCTCGGTCGACGACGTGCTCGACCTCGCCGAGCCGATCCTGAAGCACCGCATGGCGCTGACGTTCCAGGCGCGCGCCGAGGGACGTACGATTCCGGACGTGATCCGGCAATTGAAGACACGGATCGGTTGATGGCCGCAGAGACCGGGCACACAGCAAAGGAGGTCATCGCGATCCGACGTGCCGATGGCGAAAGCCGTACGCTCGCCGCTTCGCTGCCGCGCCTGGTGCTCGAGGCCCGCCGTATCGCCGCCAACGTCATCCACGGCCTGCACGGCCGGCGCCGCGCGGGGTCCGGTGAAAATTTCTGGCAGTACCGCCGCTTCGTCTCCGGCGAGCCGGCGCAGAGAGTCGACTGGCGCCGCTCGGCGCGTGACGACCATCTCTATGTCCGCGAGCTCGAATGGGAGGCCTCGCACACGGTCTGGATCTGGCCTGATCGTTCGCCGTCGATGGCGTTCGCCTCAAAGACCGCACGTGACTCCAAATTGGAGCGCACGCTGATCGTTGCGTTCGCGCTGGCCGAGCTGCTGGTTGCGGGCGGCGAGCGCGTCGGCATTCCCGGATTGATGGCGCCGACCGCAAGCAGCAGCGTCATCGACAAGATGGCGCAAGCGATGCTGCATGACGATGCAGACCGGCTGAGCCTGCCGCCGTCCTTCGTCCCCGCCGCGCTGGCCGAGACCATCGTGCTGTCGGATTTCTGGTCGCCGATCGCGGAGATCAGGACCACGCTCGCAGGGCTCTCCGGCTCCGGCGCGCATGGCACGCTGGTGCAGGTCGTCGATCCCGCCGAAGAGAGTTTTCCCTATTCCGGCCGCGTCGAGTTCGTCGAGCCGGAAGGCTTTGGCGTGATCACCGCCGGCCGCGCCGAGAGCTGGGTGGACGATTACACCGCGCGGCTGGCGCTGCATCGCGACCAGATCCGCACCGAGACCAACAAGCTCGACTGGCTGTTCACGACGCATGCGACCGACCGCTCGGCCGCTGAACTCTTGCTGTTCCTCCATGCCGGCATGCAGGTGAGCAAGTCGGGCGCCCGCACCACCTCGATCAAGGCGGGGCCGGCCGCATGATGGGATTGCCGCTCGCCTTCACCGAACCGCTGCTCCTGATCGGCCTCGTCAGCCTGCCGGTGCTGTGGTGGCTGTTGCGCGTGATGCCGCCGCGGCCGCGCCGTATCGAATTTCCGCCGACCCGCCTGCTGTTCGACATCGCACCACGGGAAGAGACGCCAGCGCGGACGCCGTGGTGGCTGACCGCACTGCGCCTGCTCGCCGCAGCCCTGGTGATCTTCGCCGCCGCCGGCCCGATCTGGAATCCGCAAACCGGCCTCGCCTCCAGCAAGGCGCCGCTGATGATCATGCTCGATGACGGCTGGAGCGCCGCCTCGAACTGGGACACGCGGATCCGGGCCGCCGACGAGCTGATTGCCAATGCCGACAATGACCGCCGCGCGATTGCACTGGTGCCACTGTCCGAGCCGAACCGCGACATCACGCTGATGCCGGCGGGCGCTGCGCGCGTTGCGCTGCGGCAGATCGTGCCAAAGCCCTATTCGATCGAGCGCGTTGAAACCCTCACGGCAATCGATCGTTTCCTGAAAGCGACCGGCGACTGCGAGATCGCCTGGCTGTCTGACGGCGTCGACACCGGCCGCGGCGAAGAGTTCGTGCAGGGGCTCGGCAAGACCTCAGGGGATCGCAGCTTGACGGTGTTCGAAGGCGGCACCTCCTCCCCGCTGGCGCTGGTCGCGGCGGAAAACGCGGCGGCGAGGATGACGGTGAAGGTGCTGCGCACCGACAGCGGCATTGCCGCCGGCACCGTGCGGGCGCTGGACCAGAAGGCCTCGCCGATCGGCGAGGCGCGCTTCACCTTCGGCCCGCAGGACAAGGAGGTCGAGGCGGCGTTCGACCTGCCGGTCGAGCTGCGCAACGACATCTCGCGGCTCGAGATCTCCGGCGAGCGTTCGGCCGGCGCGGTGCAGCTCCTCGACAAGCGCTGGCGGCGGCGCGCCATCGGCATCGTCTCGGGCGCAACCAGCGAGACCGCGCAGCCGCTCCTGGCGCCGACCTTCTACCTGACGCGCGCGCTGGCGCCGTTCGCCGACGTGCGGCTTGCCGACAAGGGTTCGCCGCAGCAGGGCATCACCCAGTTCCTCGACCAGAAGCTGCCGATGATTATCCTGGCCGATGTCGGCACCGTCGCGCCCGAATTGCGCGAGCGTCTCAACGCCTGGATCGACCAGGGCGGCGTGCTGGTGCGGTTCGCGGGTCCGCGGCTGGCGCAGGCCGAAGACGATCTCGTGCCGGTCAAGCTGCGCAAGGGCGGCCGCACGCTTGGCGGCAGCCTGACCTGGGAGAAGCCGCAGCATCTCGCCGCGTTCGCCGCCGACGGTCCGTTTGCCGGCGTCGTAGTGCCCAAGGATGTCACCGTGAGCCGGCAGGTGCTGGCCGAGCCGGACGCAGTGCTTGCCACCAAGAGCTGGGCCTCGCTCGAAGACGGCACGCCGCTGGTGACCGGCGAGCATCGCGGCAAGGGATTGGTCAGCCTGTTCCATGTCAGCGCCGACATGCGCTGGTCGGATCTGCCGATGTCCGGCACCTTCGTCGAAATGCTCCGGCGCGTCGTCGACATGTCCGGCTACACCGCCAAGCCCGGCGCCGGCGTTGCCGTCGAAGCCAGCACCGAGACGCTGGCGCCGCTGCATCTGCTCGACGGCTTCGGCGCGTTCGGGCCGCCGCCGGCCACCGCCAAGCCGCTGACGGCTGATTATCGCGACCGCGCTACGCCGGATCATCCGCCCGGCTTCTACGGTCCGGCAGAAGGACCGCTCGCCGTGAACACGCTCGCAGCCGCCGACCGCATCGCAGCCCTCAACACCGCAGGCCTCCGCGCCCGGCACGCCACCTACACCAACGCCGAGCCGCGCGATCTGCGCGGCTGGCTGCTGTCGACGGCGCTGGCGCTGTTTCTGGTGGACGCCATCATCGTGGCGCTGCTCGGCGGCGGCCTTGCCGCACTGCTGCGCCGGCGCGCAGCGCCCGCCATGATCCTGCTTGGCTTCGTGCTCGCAGGCATGGCCGTGCTGACGCCGACGCCGTCGCGCGCCGACAGCGCGTCGGACGAGTTCGCGATGAAGTCGACCTCGCAGACCCGCCTCGCCTATGTCGTCACCGGCAATGCCGACGTCGATTCCATCGTCAAGGCGGGCCTGTCCGGCCTGACACTGTTCCTGGCGCAGCGCACCGCGCTCGAGGCCGGCGATCCCGTCGGTGTCGACCCCGCGCGCGACGAGCTGGCCTTCTTCCCGCTGATCTACTGGCCGATCGTGCCGGGCGCGCCGAAGCCGCCGCAGGACGCCATCAACAAGATCGACGCCTATATGAAGCAGGGCGGCACCGTGATCTTCGACACCCGCGACGCGGTCGAAGCGCCGCCCGGCGAGAACGGGGCCTCGCAGACGCCGGGCATGCAGGCCTTGCGCGAGATCCTGTCCTCGCTCGACGTGCCCGAGCTCGAGCCGGTGCCGCGCGAGCACGTGCTGACCAAGACCTTCTATCTCTTGCGCGACTTCCCCGGCCGCTTCAACTCGGGCCAGACCTGGGTCGAAGCGCTGCCGCGCGAGGACGACGACGAGAGCGCGCAACGGCCCGCGCGCGGCGGCGACGGCGTCTCGCCGATCATCATCACCTCCAACGACCTCGCAGGCGCCTGGGCGCTCCGTCCCGACGGCCAGCCGATGCTGCCGCTGACCCCGGGCGAGCCGCGTCAGCGCGAATTCGCCTATCGCGCCGGCGTCAACATCGTGATGTACACGCTGACCGGCAACTACAAGGCCGACCAGGTGCACGCGCCGGCCCTGATCGAGCGACTGGGGCAATAGGATCGATATGAATTACGGCATTGCGTTCACCCCGCTGGTTCCCGCGATCGTCCTGTGGATCGCGCTCGCTGCCATCGTGGTCATCGCGATCGTGCTGCTGGTTGCGCGGGCGCGCGGCGCGGCGGTGCGCGTGGCGGCGCTGGCGCTGTTCTTGCTCGCGCTCGCCAATCCCTCCTTCACGCGCGAGGACCGCGATCCCCTCACCTCGGTCGCCGCGGTCGTGGTCGACAAGAGCCCGAGCCAGAATTTCGGCAAGCGCAACCAGGAAGCTGCGAAGGCGCAGGAGGCGCTGGTCGACAGCCTGAAGAAGATCAAGGGACTTGAAGTGCGCGTCGTCGATGCCGGACAGGCCGACGGCGAGACCGACGGCACCAAGCTGTTCGGCGCGCTGGCCTCCGCATTGTCGGACGTGCCGGTCGACCGCGTCGCCGGCGCGTTCCTGATCACCGACGGCCGCGTTCACGATATCCCCGCCAACGCCGCCGCGCTCGGTTTCCAGGCGCCGGTGCAGGCGCTGGTCACCGGACAGAAGGACGAGCGCGACCGCCGCATCGCGATCACGGCAGCACCGCGCTTCGGCATCGTCGGCCAGAACCAGACCATCAGCTACAAGCTCGACGACCAGGGCGTCACCGGCGAGCGCGCCAAGGTCACGATCCGCCGCGACGGCGAGGTCATCAACGAGCGCACGCTCTCGAGCGGCCAGAGCGCCAGCGTCGACGTCGAGATCAAGCATGCCGGTCCGAACATCGTCGAGATCGAGGCCTCGCCGCTCGAGCGCGAGCTGACGCCGGTGAACAATCGCGCGGTCGTCGCCATCGACGGCGTGCGCGACAAGCTGCGCGTGCTCCTGGTGTCCGGCGAGCCGCATTCCGGCGAGCGCACCTGGCGCAATTTGTTGAAGTCCGACGCCAGCGTCGACCTCGTGCATTTCACGATTCTAAGGCCGCCGGAGAAGCAGGACGGCACGCCGATCAACGAATTGTCGCTGATCGCGTTTCCGACCCGCGAGCTGTTCCAGCAGCACATCAACGAATTCCAGCTGATCATCTTCGATCGCTACGCCCGCCAGGGCGTGCTGCCGATCGCTTATTTCGACAACATCGCGCGCTACGTGCGCGCCGGCGGTGCCGTGCTGGTGTCGGCCGGCCCCGACTATGCCTCGACTACGAGCATCTGGCGCACGCCGCTCGACACGGTGCTGCCGGCAGAACCCGTCGGCGTCACCGAAAAGCCGTTCTATGCGCATCTCTCCGACATCGGCAAACGCCATCCCGTCACGCGCGGGCTGGAGGGCTCGGCGTTCGAGCCGCCGCACTGGAGCCGCTTCTTCCGCACCGTCGAGACCCGCAATTCGGTCAACCCGCCGGTGATGACGGGCGCGGACGGCAAGCCGCTGCTGTTCCTGTCGCGCTTCGGCGAGGGCCGCGTCGCGCTGCTGCTGTCCGACCACATCTGGCTGTGGGCGCGCGGCTACGAGGGCGGTGGCCCGCATCTCGATCTGTTGAGGCGGATGTCGCACTGGCTGATGAAGCAGCCGGACCTCGACGAAGAAGCGCTGCGGCTTCAGGTGCAGGGCAAGGATCTCGTCGTGGTGCGCCAGACCATGGCGGACAGCGTGCAGCCGGTGAGCGTGACCTCGCCCTCCGGCGTCTCGCGTGATCTGACGCTCAGCCCCGGCGATCCCGGCGAGTGGCGCGCGAGCCTTCCCGCCAGCGAGCTCGGCCTGTGGCAGGCGACCGACGGCACGCTGAAGGCGCTGATCAATGTCGGCCCGACCAATCCGAAGGAGTTTTCGGAAGTCACCTCCACCACGGAAACCTTGAAGCCGCTGACGCAGGCGACCGGCGGCAGCGCCGTGCGGATTGCGGATGGCGGCAGCGTCGAGCTGCCGCGCATCGTGCCGGTGCGCTCGATCAGCGTGTTTGCCGGTGACGGCTGGATGGGCGTGCGGATGCGCGACGCCAGCGTCGTCAAGGGCGTCGGCGTGCTGCCGATCTTTGCCGGCCTGATCGGCCTGCTGCTGCTGCTCGGCGCCTTCGCCGCGACCTGGGTGCGCGAAGGGCGTTAGTTGCCGGAACGACACATCTTACAACGGTCCGCCTTGGCCGTTGCGGCGGCGGTTGACATCCGCTGACCCTTGCTGCGATGTTACAATATAACATCGCGACGCCGATCGGCGCCTCGCGATGCGGGGTGGCGTTTCCAGATGAAGTGGTTCCGGTCGAATATCAGGCACGGCGCCCGGCTCGCGTTGTTCGCGATGCTGGTGCAGTTCGCGCTGACCTTCGGTCATAGCCATTGGTTCGCGCAGGCCGCGCCCCTCGCCCAGTCTCAGCTGGCCGACAGCGCCAAGAGCATCGCATCGACCGACAGCGCATCGGTCCAGAAGCAGTCCCCGACAAATCCCGATCGCGAACGGCCGGGCGAGGACAATTGCGCGATCTGCGCCTTGGTCGCGATGGCCGCCACGGTCACGTTCGCGACGCCGCCCCTGCTGTTGCTGCCGCAGGCGGTCGAGCTGCTTTACCGCACCACCGATGCCGAATTCATCCATCTGCAATCGGCCCGCACGGCATTCCAGCCACGCGCCCCACCTGCGTCCTGATCTCCATCGATTGAGCTGCCTTTGGCATCGGCCGCGCGTCGCGCCGATCCCGCAAGGTTATCGAAATTGATCCGTCGCGTGTCGACGGCGCGTACCGCCCGCAAAGCCTCTAAAAGAGAGCGGCGGTGCGCGATCGGAAATCAGGACAATGGTGTCTTCAAAAGCAATATTGGCGGGCTCGAGCCTCGCCGCACTCACGCTGTTCTATCCCGGCGGCAGCGCCATGGCGCAGACGACGGCTCCCACCACGACGCTGCCGAGCGTCGAAGTCGATGCGCCCAAGCAGACCCAGGCGCCGCGCCGCCCCAAGGTTCGCGTCGCCGTTGCCAAGCGGCGTGCGACAACGCAGGCACGGCCACAGACCGAGGCTCCCGCCGCCGTCGAGGGCCAGAGCGACCGGTTCGACGCGGCGCGCCAAAGCGTGCTTCCGCCCGGCGGCGCCACGGCCCACACGCTCAATCACCAGGCGATCGAGGCGCTGCCGCAGGGTACCAATGCTTCGCTGGACAAGGTGCTGCTGCAATTCCCCGGCGTCACCCAGGATTCGGCCGCGAGCGGCGACCTGCACGTCCGCAATGAGCACGCCAACCTGCAATATCGCATCAACGGCGTCATGCTTCCCGACGGCGTCGGCGCGTTCGGGCAGATCCTCGACACCGGCATCGTCGGCAGCCTGAGCCTGCTCACCGGCGCGCTGCCGGCGCAATACGGCCAGCGAACCGCCGGCGTGCTGGACATCCAGACCAAGGCGGACGCCTTCAACAATTCAGGTGTCGTCGGCGTCTATGGCGGCAGCCACGGCACCATCTCGACCAACGTGGAATATGGCGGGACCGCCGGACAGACGCAGTATTTCCTGTCGGGACGCTTTCTCCAGAACAATCTCGGCATCGAGAACCCGACCCCGTCGGTCAATGCGATCCACGACCGCACCAACCAGGAAAAGGGATTTCTCTATCTCTCGACGATGATCGATCCAACCAGCCGCCTCACCTTCATGAGCGGCGTGTCGAATGCGACGTTCCAGATCCCGAACAATCCCGGCCAGACGCCGGGTTTCACCGCCTTCGGCGTGTCGGATTTCGACTCGTCCCGGCTCAACGAGCACCAGAACGAGTCCAACCAGTTCAACGTCGTCTCCTACCAGACGTCGAACGGTGAGTTCGATACCCAGACCTCCTACTTCAACCGCTACAGCCAGCTGCACTTCTACCCCGACCCGATCGGCGATCTCGTCTTCAACGGCGTCTCCTCGGACGTCTATCGCCAGAGCGTGGTCAACGGCATCCAGCAGGACACCGCCTGGCGCATCGGCTACGCGCACACGCTGCGGTTCGGCCTGTCGGTGAGCGCTGAGCGAACGCTGGTCAACAGCGGAACGACGGTGCTGCCGCTCGATCCAACCGATCCCAGCGGCACCGGCACGATCGATCAGCCATTCTCGGTGTTCGATTCCAACGCCAAGACCGGCTGGCTGATCGGGACCTACGTCCAGGACGAATGGAAGATCACCAACAATCTCACCCTGAACGCCGGCCTGCGCTTCGACCAGATGTATCAATTTGTCGATGCCAACCAGCTCAGCCCGCGGGTCAGCCTGACCTGGAAACCGTTCGACGGAACGACCTTCCACGCCGGCTATGCGCGCAACTTCACCCCGCCCTCGCAGGTGATCGCGTCGCCGGTTAATCTCGCGCTGGTGACCCCGCCCGGCGCGCCCGCCAACACGCAGACGCCGGAGGTCGGGCAGAACAGCCCGGTGCTGCCGGAGCGGTCGCACGTGTTCGATGTCGGCGTCGTTCAGAAGGTCTATCCGATCCCCGGTCTCGAGGTCGGCGCCGACGCCTACTACAAGAAGGCGCGCGACCTGCTCGACGATGGCCAGTTCGGCGCGGCCTATGTGCTCAGCGGCTTCAACTACGATCGCGGCGAGAACGTCGGCGTCGAGCTGAAGTCGACCTATCGCAACGGCAATTTCAGCGCCTACGCCAATCTTGCCTGGGCCAAGCAGATCGCGACCAGCGTCGTCTCGAACCAGTATCTGTTCGGCGCGGACGAGCTTGCCTACATCTCGGGCCATTACATCTACACTGACCACGCCCAGATGCTGTCGGGATCGGCCGGCGCCTCCTATCTCTGGGAGGGGACGCGCTACAGCGTGTCGATGATCTATGGCAGCGGCCTGCGCTCGGGCTTTGCCAACACCGATCACCTGCCCGGCTACACGCAGGTCAATTTCGGCCTGTCGCACGATTTCAACATCGTCGCGCCGAACAAGCCGACGACGGTGCGCTTCGACGTGGTCAATGCGTTCGACACGATCTACCAGATCCGCGACGGCTCCGGCATCGGCGTGTTCGCGCCGCAATACGGACCGCGGCGCGGCTTCTATGTCGGCATGTCGCAGCGGTTCTAGCTGTGCGGCTTGCTGCGTCGGGGCCTTAAAGCCCCGACGCAGCCAAGAGGCGGCTTACCTGCGATAGGCGACGCAGTCGATTTCGACCTTGCAATCGACCACCATGCTCGACACCACGCAGGCCCGCGCCGGCGGATTGGCGCCGAAATATTCGGCGAAGACCTTGTTGAAGCTTTGAAAGTCTCTGGGATCGTCGAGCCAGACGCCGCAACGCACGACATCTTTGGCCCCGTAACCGGCTTCAGTCAGGATGGCGAGCAGGTTGCGGATCGCCTTGTGCGATTGGGGAATGATGCCGCCCTCGATCACCTCGCCGTTCTCCATCGGCGTCTGCCCCGAAACGTAAAGCCAGCCGTCGGCCTCGACCGCGCGGGCAAAAGGAAGGTGCTGGCCGCCGGTACCGGTGCCGCCGGCCGCGCCGTATCGTTTCAGCGTCATTGGTCTCGTCCTGTCTGTGGTGATGATGTCTGCAGGGCCGTCATCCGGTGATCAGGGCCCGGCCCGGCCGCGCGAAGGTGCTGCGTCCGTCTGCAACCACGGCCTCGCCTGCGACGAATACAGAACGGATGCCTGCGGGCATTTCCGTCGGCGTCTCGAACGTCGCCTTGTCCATGATGGTCTCATCGAACAAAGTGAGATCCGCGATCATGCCCGGCCGCAGGATGCCGCGATCGGACAGGCCGAAGCGCTGGGCAGGCATCGCCGTCATTCGCCGCACGGCGTCCTCCAACGTGAGCCAGCCTTGCTCGCGCGTCAGGCGGCCGGCGACGCGCGGGAAGCTGCCATAGGCGCGCGGATGCGGCTTGGTGCCCGGGCGCGGAATGCCGTCGGAGCCGACCATGTGCAGGCGATGGGTGAAGGCGGCGCGCAAATCGGCCTCATCGAGCTGGAACATGATGATGCCGGTCTGGCCCTGGTCCTCCTCGATGCACCGAACCATGAGATCGAACGGCGAGATGCCGAGCTCGCGCGCGGCATCGACCATCGACTTGCCCTCGAGCGGCTTCAGCGCGGGATTGCCGGTGCCGGAGATGCGCACATTGTGCCAGCCGATCAGCACGATCTTGGACTGCGCGGCATGCGGATCGGGATCGCCCTCTTCTACCAGCACGCGCAACGCCTCGCGCTTCGCCGGATCGCGCAGCCGCGCGCGCAGCGCGTCGATGCCGCCTTCGAGCGCCGCCGGCGGCAACAGTTGCAGCATGTAGGAGCTGCCGGCGGGATACGGATACATGTCGAACGAGATATCGATCCCCTCTGCGCGCGCGGCCTCGAGCCGGTCGAGCGCCCTGGGGATGGCGCCCCAGTTCGGCTTTCCCGCCGATTGCAGATGCGACAGCAGCCCCGCGGCTCCGGAGGCGCGCAGGATCGCGATGAACTCGTCGATGGAATTCAGCAGGCCCGCTTCGTAGCTGCGGATATGGGCGGTGAGCAGCTTACCGTGCGCGCGCACCGTCTCCGCCAGCGCGCACAGTTCATGGGTGTCGGCATAGGCGCTCGGCGGATAGACGAGACCGAGCGACAGGCCGGCAGCGCCTTGCCTGAGTTGCTGGGCGAGCAGCGCCTGCATCGCCGCGATCTCCTGCGCCGTCGCCGCGCGGCGGTCGTAACCGAGCACCGCGAGCCGGATCGCGGCATGTCCGACCAGCGAGACGAGGTTGAGCGCCACGCCTGGCCCTTCCAGCGCCAGCCGGTAGCCGTCGAAACTGTCGAAGACTTCGTTCGAGCGGGTTTCGCCGGCGAGACCCGAGAAGTGCAGGCGCAGCATCTCGGCGGAGCCCGCGGTCGCCGGATAGAGCGAGAAGCAGCAATTGCCGACCACGAGCGTGGTCACGCCCTGCAACGCCTTCTCGGGCCTGTCAGGCTCGCGCAGGCAGATCAGGTCGTCATGGCAATGGGCGTCGATGAAACCCGGCGCGAGATAGCATCCGCGCGCGTCGATGATGTCGGCCTCCTCCGCCGGCAGCGAGGCGCCGATCGCCGCGATGCGGCTGCCGCTGATGCGCAGGTCGGCCTCGAACCACGGCGCGCCGGTGCCGTCGATCAGCCGGGCATTGCGGATGAGAGTGTCCCTGGCTCTGCTTTGGCTTGTTCCTTGGGGCATGGCCCTCTCCTCAGTGGACCGGCACGGCGTCCGGCGGCGGTGCCTCGGCGAAATCGGGAATCGATTCGATCCGCCCCAGCACCACGACATAGAAAAAGATGCCGATCAGCAGCACCACGCCGGCGATCATGAAGGCGCCGGCAAACGATTGAGTCCAGTCGACGACTATACCAGTCACGATCGGTGCGAGCACGCCCATCATGTTGTTGGTGAAATTGAGAATGCCGCCGACCGTTCCCGCCCCGCCCTTCGGCGCGATCAGCGACACGATCGAGGACCCCACGGGCGCCGCGGCCGACAATCCCGAGATCGCGATCGACAGCCACAGCAGCGCCCAGCCCGGCTTCACGGTGAAGGCGGCGCCGATGACGGCAAGCCCCATCAGCATGCCGACGATGATCACCGACTGGCGCACCCGCGTGCTGTCGTAACCACGGGCGATCAAATGATCCACCAGGAACCCGCCGATCAGGAGGTCCGACAGCGTCGCAAAAATCCAGGGAATCGTCGAATAGCCCGCGGCCGACATCAGATTCATATGCATGGTCTGCGCGAGATAGCCCGGCAACCAGGTCAGGAAGAGATAGAAGGTGTAGCCATAAGCGGAGAACCCGATGGTCAGTCCCCAGACCTTGCGGTTGCGCAAGAGGTAGCCGAGCATGCGGCTCTGCCCTGCCGTGGCCGGGCCTTCCGGCGTGCCGCCGCCGGCGACGATGTAGTCATGCTCCGTCTTGGACAGCTTCGGATCCTCGCTCGGATTCCGATAGATGAGGTAGTAGGCGACGAAATACAGCAAGCTCAGCAGCGCGGTGACGCCAAAACCCCAGCGCCAGCCGTAGAGAAAGATCACATAGGCGACCAGCGGCACGCCGATCACGTTGGAGAATTTGGCGGCGGAATCGAAGATCGCAGTCGAGCGCGCGCGCTCATCGAGCGGAAACCAGTGGCCGGTCGCCTTCTGGCTGGCCGGAAAGGCCGGTGCTTCCGCGACGCCGAGCAACAGGCGCGCGCCGGCGATTCCCCAAAGTCCGCTGGCGAGCGCGGTGATGGTGGCGGCGACCGCCCAGAGGAAGCTGCTGGCACGGCCGACCATGGTGACGCCGAAGCGGTCGAGCACCATGCCGCCGGGAACTTGCAGCAGCGAATAGGTCCAGAAGAACGCGCTGCCGAGCAGCCCGATATCGGTGGCGGTGAGGCCAAGCTCCCTGGTGAGCTCGGGCGTCGCGGCGGAGAGCCCGACGCGATCGATGTAGTTGATGAGAATTCCGACGCCGAGCAGACAACCGATCAGCCAGCGTCGTCCGGGTACCTGTTGTCTTGCATTTGCCATTTCGAATCCTCGCCTGGAACGCAGGGTCGCGCCTCTCACGCCTGCTGGCACATTGTCTCTTATAACGGACAATATTATCTTATAGCGTTACGTTAGATATTGCAGCGGCATGATGTCAAGAGTGGACACGCGGGGCCGCGACGGCCCGATGCCAGTGCATCGGCCGTGGCGCTGCCGGTCGACTGGGTTCAGTGGCGATCCGAGAGTTCGGTTGCGGTGGCGACGAGGTCGTCGAGCAGCGCGGTCCTACGCTCCTTCACCGAATCCGCGGGAACGACGAAGCAGAGCGTCGCGACCGCGACACCCTTCCTGTCGCGGATGGGGGCGGCAAGACACGACGTAAACCGATCGGACAGCGCCGTCGTCACGCATTTGCCGTCACGTCTCGCGCGTGCGACGTCCTTGATGAAATCGTCGATATCGAGAACGCGGCCGTCCGGAAGGCGAAAATCCTCTTTCGGAACGAACGCGCGAATCTCTGCCGGGCTCATGTGATCCAGCAGCAACCTGCCGGATGCAGTCCACGGCAGCGGCACCTCGATGCCGACATCCGTCGTGATCCGGAACAGGCCCGACCCGTCCCGCGTATCGACCACCACATATTTGCGGCCACGCAACGCGCAGAGTTGCGCGGTGGCACTATGCTGGGTCGCCAGCCGGTCGAGGGCTTCGCGGCATCGGCGATGCAGGGGATTGGCCTCCGCATAGGCCCGCCCGTAGAGATGCACCGCCTTGCCGAAATAGACCTGACCGCCCTCGCCGACGCTCTCCAGCAGGTCCGCCTCGATCAGGCGGTTGGCGATGGCATAGACCGTCGAGCGCGGCGCGCCCATTTGCTTGGCGAGGTCGCTGAGCCTGGAGGGCGCGCGCAAATGCAGCAGTGCTTCCAGGAGATCGATGGTCCGATCAATCCCATTCTGGCGTTCCGCGGGCGAGGTGCCCTTTTTGGATGCGGCCAAACTTCACATGTCCTTCGTCAGCTTCGCGGCCTGCTGTTTTTGGCATAAACCGCGCTGACGGTATAGCGGTGTCCGGCTTTCCGCGTTCAGAATAACGCCCCAGAGCTATTTGCCGGGCACCGGCGAGTCACGAGCCCTGCATATAGCGAACGGGGTTTTCAGGATCCGCTTTGAAGATGCCGGCAACTTCCGCGACGAGGGTCGATACGGCATCCTGATCGAGATCCTCGAACCGCTCGAAACTGAAGTTGTTGCCCCCCATCCGCAGTTCGCCGAGCTCTCCCGCATAACGGGAGACGATCGGCGCACCTTGCCTGGTAACCGCCACGTACACGCTGATGTAGTTCTTTTGAAGCGCAACACCGATCACCGGCCACTCCGTGCTTTTTCCCGACTTGACGGCGTAGCGAAACTTGCCGTAGCCGATCATCTTCATGCGCATTCCCGCCTCTCCCGCGGGCGTTCCTCGGTGGAAATAGCGCTTGAGGGTCGGCGCAACCGAGACGACCAGCTTGTGCAGTTCGGTCAGATCTCGCCTTCGCTGCGGATCGAAATCGAGGTAGGCCTGCAATGTGTCGGCTGTCACCCGGAACATGTGAGCCTACCCGCGCGCCTTGCTCCAGTCGGGAGCGATCTTGCCCGAGACGCCCTCGAAGGCGCCGTCGGCGAGCTCGAACACCAGGACGCGGGCGGCATCGACCGGGCCCGGCATGGTCACGCGTCCCTTGGGGACGAGCTTGAAGCCGACGCGGCTGTAATAGGGCTCGTCGCCGACCAGCAGCACGAGGCGATGGCCTTTGTCCCTGGCGTCCTTCAGCGACCGCTCCATCAGCATGCGGCCGATGCCGCGGCTGCGAAATGGCGGCTCGACGGTGAGCGGCCCGAGCAGCAGCGCCGGCGTCTCACCGATCGTGACAGGCAATTGCCTGACGGAGCCGACCAGCAGCGTGCCGATGCGGGCGGTGAAGGAGACGTCGAGCAGATGGTCGACGTGCTCGCGGATGCGGTAGGCGCTGAGCACGAAACGGCCGGGGCCGAAGGTGCGCTCGTGCAGCCGCTCGATCGCCTGGGCGTCGCCCGGGGCTTCGGGACGGATGGTGATTGAGAGATCGTTCATGTTGTTTCGCGGAGTAGCATCTGGACGTTCGGCAGTCCATGGCAGCGCCCGACTTCAGTTCCTTTTCGGCGCCGGCTGGGACAGATAGGCCAGCATCTTCATCTCCCGTCGCCCCCGCGTCACGGTATCGAGCACGAGGCCCGACGAGACCGACAGCATCGCCATGATCGTCAATCCCATCGACAGCACGGCGGTCGGCAGGCGCGGCACCAGGCCGGTTTCGATGAATGTGACGACGATCGGGATCGCAAGGATGATCGCGGCCAGCGCCAGCAGGATTCCGATCACGGTGAAGAAGCGCAGCGGCCGCTCCGAGCGGTACAGCTTCAGAATGGTACCGAGAATGCGAAAGCCGTCGCGCCAGGTGTTGAGCTTCGAAAACGAACCTTCCGGGCGCGCGTAATAGGGCGTCTCGACCTCGGCAACCGGCAGCGACAGCTCCAGCGCGTAGACCGCGAGCTCGGTCTCGATCTCGAAGCCATCTGACAGCACCGGGAACGATTTGACGAAGCGGCGCGAGAACACGCGATAGCCGGACAGGATGTCCTTGAACTCCTGTCCGAAGGTCGAGGACAGGAATCCGGTCAGCATCCGGTTGCCGGCGCGGTGGCCCAGGCGGTAGGCGGCCTGCGACTGGTCGATGCGAAGCCCGACCACCATGTCGAGATGTTGGTCGAGCAGCTTGTCGACCATGCGCGGCGCGCTCGGCGCATCGTAGGTGGCGTCGCCGTCGACCAGCACGTAGATGTCGGCCTCGACATCGGCGAACATGCGACGCACCACGTGGCCCTTGCCCTGCCGCCGCTCGCTGCGCACGATCGCGCCGGCCTCGTGCGCGACGGCAGCGGTGCGGTCGCGCGAATTGTTGTCGTAGACATAGATTTCCGCCGCGGGCAGCGCCTTGCGGAAGTCGGCGACGACAGTCGCGACCGCCGCCTCCTCATTGTAGCAGGGCACCAGCACGGCGATGCGGGATTGAGCGGATGTCATCGCGGCAGCGCTCCCAGACTGGCCGGCTCGCGCCGGACCGATGCAGCCTCGCGCGCCTCGGCTGGCTGAAGCAGCCGGGCAAACGACAGCGTCCACAGCGACAACATCGCAATCGGCACGACGTAGTAGGGTGTGAAGACCGGATGGCTCAGGAAGAAGCCGAGATTGACGGCGAGGTTGCCGGCAACGACGAAGGCAGCCTGCTGCACATGCCCCTCGCGCGACCACAACAGCGAGAGCGTCGCGCCGATCGCAAGCACGATCAGCACGATCTGCATGTCGCGCAAATACTGACCGAAAACCGCAAGATCGAACGCCGGCGCGACCAGATCGGCGCTGCCATAGGTTGTCGACAGCGCACTGCCGGCGTTGATGGCCTGGGCGGCCAGCGTCGGCGCCATGCCGACGAGCACGCCGGCTCCGAAGGCGAGGCCCTGCACGAACGTTGCAAGCGAGCGCGTCCACAGGAAGGGAATGCCGAGGAAGAGGAAATAGCCGGCCGCGAGCAAGGCATTCGGCAGCCTGAAATTCACGGATGCGCCGAGCAGGAGACCGATCAGCGCGATCAGCAGGACACTGCGCTTGCCCCTGGCCAGCCACAGCGCTGTCAGGAAGCCCGCGACCGCGCACAGCGCCATGGTCGGCGCGACCGAATAGCTCGCTTTCGCCGGATTGATCATGAGATAGACGGCAAGCGCGCCGAACACGCCAGCGCCGAGGACCGACGGCAGGCTCCGCGCCATGGCAATGCCTGATAGCGCGAGGCCGCACAGGATCAGGCTCGCCGCAATGTAGAGCGGCACGACCTGATGGCCTTGCGGAAACAGCGCCAGCAGAAAGCCGGTGCCCGGCGGATATTGCAACACGACCTTGCCGCCCGGCATCGGATTGTGGCAGGGCCAGCGGATCGGATCCTTCCATTCGGCGAAGGCAATGTCCTTCAGCTTGCCTTCGAAATAGCGGTCGTCGTCCCTGACCGCGTTGGTGTCGAGCCCACCGGCGCCGAAGCGCTGGAACAGATGCGCCTGCCGGAGATAGCAGATGTCGTCATAGACCCCGCGCGCCTCGCTCCAGCGCGACATTGTCGCAATGTTGCTGGCGAGGATCGCGAGGCAGATCAAGCCGAAGGCGAGTTTTGTGGCTTTCATCAGGTTTCCGTGGCGCCCATTCGGACTGGTACTAGCATAGCCCGCCCTCAGCGCCACGTCGCAATCACGGGCCTGCCGTGAAGCACTTCCGCGATCCGCAGCCGCGTGCCGGGGGTCGCCTCCTCCGGCAGCGCGGCGGTGTCGAAGAAGCCGCATTCGATGATCTCGTGGTTGGGCGCCGGCAACCTGTCCTGCCGGAAATGCCTGACGACATAGACCGCGACATGGTCGCGGCGGGAGATGTGGCTGTTGAGGAAGACGCCGTGCAGCACGGCCTCCCCGGTGAGGTCGATATCGCCCTCCTCCTTGAGCTCGCGGCGCATCGCCTGCTCCATGGTCTCGCCATAGTCGACGCCGCCGCCCGGCAGATACCAGCCCGAGACGTAGCTGTGCTTGACCAAAAACACCTTGTTGTCGGCATCGAGCACCACGGCGCGGACGCCGAGCGTCATACCGCGGACCAGCAGGAAATAGGCGTGGAAGACACGCCGCAGCAGCGGCTCGAATCTGCGTCGGATCTTGTCCAGGCGTTCCCCCATCAGGCTCTCCTGAAGCGCCCTTTCAAGCGTCCCTTGCACGTTGCCGGCGACATTGCCATTACAGCGTGCGAATAGCGAGGCAACCGCGCGCCATGGCACCTTTCACGCTCGCCCATCTGTCCGACCCGCATCTGCCGCCGCTGCCGAAGCCGCGGCTGATCGAGCTCGCCGGCAAGCGCGCGCTCGGCTACGTCAACTGGACGCGCAACCGTCACAACTACCACCGCCGCGAGGTGCTCGATGCATTGGTCGCCGACATCAAGGCGCAGGCGCCCGACCACATCGCGGTCACAGGCGATCTCGTCAATCTGGCGATGGAGGCGGAGTTCGCGCCGGCGCGCGCCTGGCTCGACGGGGTCGGGCCGCCCGATCGCGTCACCACGATTCCCGGCAATCACGACGCCTATGTCCGCGTCACGCGCCATCGCTTCGGCGAGACCTTTGCGCCCTATCTTGCAGACGACGACGGCAACACCGGCTTTCCCGGTGTGCGCCGGCGCGGGCCGGCTGCGCTGATCAGCCTCTCCAGCGCCGTGCCGACGCCACCCTTGATGGCGACGGGCACGCTCGGGCACGATCAGCTCGCCGCACTCGAACGGGTGCTCGATCAGCTCGCGGCCGAGGACGTCTTCCGCGTGCTGCTGGTGCATCACCCCCTGAAGTCCAGCGCATGGCAGAAGCGGCTGACGGATTCCGCGGCGCTGCTGGCGCTGCTCAAGCGCCACGGCGTCGAGCTGATCCTGCACGGGCACGACCACATCCATTCGACGATGTGGTTCGCAGGTCGGAACGGCAACATTCCCGCGATCGGCGTGCCGTCGGCCTCGGCGCTCGCGCACGGGCGACATCCGGCGGCGGCCTACAATCTGTTCGCGATCGAGAAGGACAATGCCGGCTGGCACTGCGAGCAGATCGTGCGAAGCATCGATCATGACCTGCAGGTGCGAGAGATCAAGCGGGCACGGGTGGTATAGCCTTGCCGTCATTGCGAGCGAAGCGAAGCAATCCAGACTGCTTCCTCGGAGACAGCCTGGATTGCTTCGTCGCTTCGCTCCTCGCAATGACGAAATCTCACCAGCTCCGCAGCGCCGCGAGCACGGCGACGCCGAACAGCGCGGCGGCACCGAGGATGAAGCCGAACACGAACGGCCAGACGCGCGAGCGGCGGGGCGGCTGCGCGACCTCCGGCTTCGGCTCGGGCAGCACCACCATTGCGCGCTCGCGCTCGATCATGCGGCGGGCGACGTAGTCGGTCACGGCGTCAACGATCACCGCAGTGTCGTGCGATTCGGCGAGCACGATGCGGCCGAAGCGGCTGTCCTGGACGAAGCGGTACAGCCGCTTGTCGCGCCCCATCATGATGTGCGCGACGACGTCGATCCAGAGCCGCGGCGTATCGCCCTGGCTGATGCCGCGGTCGAACAAATCGATCTGATCCGGAACCTGGGCGAACAGCGGGTCGAGCGCGTCGTTGAGGATCTCGAGCCGCGCCACCTCAGCATCCCTGAGATCGACGACGACGCCGGTCCGGTCGGCGGCCTCGATCCGCGCGCGCAGCAGCGCATCGCGCAGCCGCACCGGGCGCGGCTGGCTGGGATGGGTCCCGCTGGTCTCGGGCTCTGACATTGTCGGCCTGGTCCTCGACTTTCCGCTATTAACCTATCAGCAACCAAAGCGCCCGCAAAGGGCCTATCATTCCAGATACTTACGACACCCACAGGCCGTTGATGTGTGCCAAAAGCAGACGATCCCACCCGGCTTGCGCCGGATGGGACCCTCCGTCCTTGGACGTCTTCTTATTTGTCAGGCAGCCGTCAGGCCGAGACCCGCGACGGCTCTTCCACGATCGAGAAGCGGACCCCGGCCTTGTGGCGGTTCTCTTCCGAAACCGAGCGCCAGGCGTCTTCAGCTTCCTTGCGGGTCTTGAACGGACCCTGCACCTGGGCCGAGCCTTCGACGAGCTTGTGGAAGTTCATCGAGCCGAACTCGCCGCCGATCACCCAGAAATTGCTGCCCTTGGTCATATCAGTCTCCTGTTGCGTGGCGTTAGCCGAACTGGTTCATCGTGTTGTGGGCGCCGCCCGCCTTCAGGGCGGCTTCACCTGCGAAGTATTCCTTGTGGTCGTCGCCGATATCGGAGCCGGCCATGTTCTGGTGCTTGGCGCAGGCGATGCCCTGACGAATCTCCTGACGCTGGACGTTCTTGACGTAGCCGAGCATGCCCTGCTCGCCGAAATACTCGCGTGCGAGGTTGTCGGTGGACAGCGCGGCCGTGTGATAGGTCGGCAGCGTGATCAGGTGATGGAAGATGCCCGCGCGCTTGGCCGAATCCGCCTGGAAGGTGCGGATGCGCTCGTCGGCTTCAATCGCCAGCGGCGTATCGTCGTATTCCGGCTTCATCAGCTCGGCGCGGTTATACTTCGAGACATCCTTGCCGGCTTCCTTCATCGCGTCGTAGACCTGCCAGCGGAAGTTGAGCGTCCAGTTGAACGAGGGCGAGTTGTTGTAGGCGAGCTTCGCGTTCGGAACGACCTTGCGGATGCGGTCGACCATCTTGGCGATCTGCTCGATATGCGGCTTCTCGGTCTCGATCCAGAGCAGGTCGGCGCCGTTCTGCAGCGAGGTGATGCTGTCGAGCACGCAGCGATCTTCGCCCGTGCCGGGGCGGAACTGGTAGAGGTTCGAGGGCAGCCGCTTCGGACGCATCATCTTGCCGTTGCGGTTGATGATGACGTCGCCGTTGCGGGCGTTCTGCGCCGTCACTTCCTCGCAGTCGAGGAAGCTGTTGTAGAGGTCGCCGAGGTCACCGGGCTTGTGGCTGACGGCGATCTGCTGCGTCAGGCCGGCGCCGAGCGAGTCGGTGCGGGTCACGACGACGCCGTCTTCGATGCCGAGCTCGAGGAAGGCGTGGCGGCAGGCGCGGATCTTCGCCAGGAAGACCTCGTGCGGCACGGTGACCTTGCCGTCCTGGTGACCGCACTGCTTCTCGTCGGAGACCTGGTTCTCGATCTGCAGCGCGCAGGCGCCCGCTTCGATCATCTTCTTGGCGAGCAGATAGGTCGCCTCGGCGTTGCCGAAGCCGGCGTCGATGTCGGCGATGACGGGCACGACATGGGTCTGGAAGTTGTCGACCTTCTCGATCAGCTCCTTCTCGCGGGCCTTGTCGCCTTCCTTGCGCGCCTTGTCGAGCGCGCGGAAGATGTCGTTGAGCTCGCGGGAGTCCGCCTGACGCAGGAAGGTGTAGAGCTCCTCGATCAAGGCCGGCACCGAGGTCTTCTCGTGCATCGACTGGTCGGGCAGCGGTCCGAACTCGGAGCGCAGCGCCGCGATCATCCAGCCGGACAGATAGAGGTAGCGGCGATCGGTCTTGCCACCGAAGTGCTTCTTGATCGAGATCAGCTTCTGCTGGGCGATGAAGCCATGCCAGCAGCCCAGCGACTGGGTGTACTTGGTCGGATCGGCGTCATAGGCCGCCATGTCGGCCCGCATCAGCGCCGCGGTGTAGCGGGCGATGTCCAGGCCGGTCTTGAAGCGGTTCTGGATGCGCATGCGCGCGACGGCCTCGGCCGACACCCCATTCCAGGTCGGCTTGGTCTCGAGGAGCGCCTGGGCCGCCTCGATCTCGCTCTGATACGAGGCCGGGCGCTGGAGCGCGTTGATGCCACGGGGCTGGTAGTTCATGTGCGTGCTCTCTCTCGACAGTTTTGACAGTGCATTGCGAAACGCGTGACACGAGCTAAACGCGAGAAAGAGAAGTTCGTATAGAGGCCTTGTATTCGAATGGTGATGTCATGTAACATAAGAACATGTAGTAGATGTTATTTTGTAAATTTTGTAAAGAATACAGGTCAGTGAGACTGCCCTTAGTGCCTCTGGAGATGGTAAGAAATGCCCGCCGCATCAGGGAAAAAGCTGTTCGTCGGTCCGCGCTTCCGGCGGATCCGGCAGCAATTGGGGCTATCGCAGACCCAGATCGCCGAGGGGCTCGGGATCTCGCCGAGCTATGTCAATCTGATCGAGCGGAACCAGCGCCCAGTGACGGCGCAGATCCTGCTGCGGCTGGCCGAAACCTACGACCTCGATCTGCGCGATCTCGCCACCGCCGACGAGGACCGCTTCTTCGCCGAACTCAACGAGGTCTTCTCCGATCCGCTGTTCCGTCAGATCGAGGTCCCCAAGCAGGAGCTGCGCGACCTCGCCGAGCTCTGTCCCGGCGTGACGCACGCGCTGCAGCGGCTCTACGCGGCCTATACCGAGGCGCGCCAGGGCGAGACGCTGGCGGCAGCGCAAATGGCCGACCGCGATGTCGGCACGCGCTACGAGGCCAATCCGGTCGAGCGCGTGCGCGAGCTGATCGAGGCCAACCGCAATTATTTCCCGGAGCTCGAGCAGGCCGCCGAAACCTTGCGGGACGAGTTGAACGTGCCGGCCGAAGGGCTCTATGCCGCACTCGCCGCACGCCTGCGCGAAAAGCATTCGATCCAGACCCGCATCATGCCGGTCGACGTGATGCGCGAAACGCTCCGCCGTTTCGACCGTCACCGCCGTCAGCTCCTGATCTCGGAGCTGGTCGACCCTCCGGGTCGCGCCTTCCAGCTCGCCTTCCAGCTTGGCCTCGGCGAATGCACGCAAGCCCTGGAGACCATCATCGGCCGCGCCGGCCCGCTCGACGATACGCCGCGCCGGTTGTTCCGCATCACGCTCGCCAACTACTTTGCAGCGGCCGTGATGATGCCCTACCCGGCCTTCCTCGCGGCGGCCGAAGCCCTCAACTACGACATCCACGTGCTGGCGCAGCGCTTCAATTCCGGCTTCGAGCAGGTCTGCCATCGCCTCACCACGCTGCAACGGCCGAACGCGCGCGGCATTCCGTTCTTCCTGCTGCGCGTCGACAATGCCGGCAACGTGTCGAAGCGCTTTTCCTCCGGCACGTTCCCGTTCTCGAAATTCGGCGGCACCTGTCCGCTGTGGAACGTGCACTCGACCTTCGACACGCCCGACCGCCTGCTGAAGCAGGTGATCGAGCTCTCCGACGGCACGCGCTATTTCTCGATTGCCCAGATGGTGCGCCGGCCCGTCGCGCCGCACCCGCAGCCGCAACCGCGCTTCGCCATCGGCCTCGGCTGCGAGATCCGCCACGCCGCGCGCCTGACTTACGCCACCGGCATCGACCTGGAGAAGACGGAAGGCACGCCGATCGGCGTCAACTGCCGGCTCTGCGAGCGCGAAAACTGCGCCCAGCGCGCCGAGCCGCCGATCACACGCACGCTAATCCTGGACGAGACGACGCGACGGGTGAGCTCGTTCGCGTTCTCGAATGCAAGGGAGTTGTGACCCCTCTCCGTTGTCATGCTCCGCGAAAGCGGGGCATCCAGTACGCCGCGGCCCATCGGTTCAATCATAGCCGTCTCGGAGTACTGGATCGCCCGGTCAAGCCGGGCGATGACCGTTGAGTTTGAGGCGCGAGCGATCCAACCAACTACGCCAGCGTATGCACGATCACCGGCCCCGCGGCGGCGCTCGCATGCCCCGCCAACAGCGACCCCAGATCCTTTTCGATCCAGGCAATGGCACGCCGGTTCGCTTCCTCGGCCTGCTCGAACTTGTCGAAGATGGAGATCGCGGTCACCGTGTCGTCGCCGGCATAGACGACGTAATAGGCCCTGAAGCCGTCGACGTCGCTGATGATCGGAACGGCGCCGTCCTTGATGCGGCGCGCCAGCTCTTCGGCGCTTCCGCTCTTCGCCTTGGCCTGACGGATGGCGGCATACATGGCATCCTCCCTTCGGCTTCTGATCCGGGCTTGATGCCCGAGCGGCATGTTACGCCCAAGCGCGCCGCCGATCTACGGCTTGGTTAACCCTGCCCTAATCCGTCTTCGCGATCTGCAACCAGGGATTAAGCACGCCTCAACATCGCTGCCTTAGTCTCGCCCCACTCACTTTTCGCAAACAACGGCAGCCTATCCTGCCGCGTGAAGTGACATCAGGGGGTTCATCATGCGCATTGCGTTGCTGCTGACCGCGACCGTTGTCGGCGCGCTGTTCGCCAATCCGTCCACCGCCGGCTCGCTCGATGTCGCGTCCGCCGATGCCGCGAAGGCGCTGCCGCCCGGCTTCCAGAGCTACCGCGGCTACATGTTCGACGTGTCGGAGAATTCCGAGCGCAAGGACGTCGACAAGCTCACCGAGAATCTGAAGCAGCAGATCGACGTGGTCGAAGGCGCCGGGTTCTCGCCGCGCGTGCTTCGCTTCTTCCGTACCGTCCCGATCATCGCGAGCGAGCTGGCCTGCCTCGACGAAGGCGCCGCAACCGCCTGCTACGGCCGGGTCACGCCGGATACCCAGCGCACCACCCCGCGGACGCTAACGGTGTGGGACCACGACAAGCAGCGCTGGACCAACCCGAACGCCGTCGACCTCGCAGTCGATTCCGGGCTCGGCGTCATCATGGTCCGGCCGGACATGATGCGTTACGAGAAAGAGGCCGTGCTGCTCCACGAGATGCTGCACGCCTATCACGCGCGCCTGCTGCCGGACGGCTACGCCAACAAGGGCGTGATCGGCTATTACGCCTATGCCAAGTCCAAGGATTTCCTGCCCAAGGAAGCCTATGCACTGAAGAACCACATGGAGTTCTTTGCGGTCACCGCCAGCATCTTCCTGGCCGGCAAGAGCGAATTCCACGATCCCAAGACCCGCGAGGCGCTCAAGGAGAAGATGCCGGACTATTACAAATACCTGGTCGGCGTGTTCGGCTTCGATCCCGATCCGGCAGCAAGCTCAAGCGGACCGGTCGCCTCGCTGAAATAAGGCCGGCACGGCGCACCTCGCGCCAAGCCAATGCCAAAAGCCGCGCGACATGCGCGGCTTTTCTGTTTTGGTAACCGGAAGCTGCGGATGACGCCCGGGCGGGAATTGCCAAGGCGGGGCCCGATCTGCATAGTCCCGCCGCATCGATTGGGACTGTTTCGAAGAGGATAGAAGACATGGCGGACGCCGACCTGGATGTCGTGATCCGGCAACTGGCCAGACAGCTGCAGACGGGCCTGATGACCCGCGCCAAGCAGCGGCGGGATCGCTTCAGCGGCCTTGCGGCCAAGGCCAGGGGCAAGGAGACCGGCGCCCGCTTCAAGATGATGGCCAAGGCCACCATGGAGCAGGCCACCACCGCCGCAAGGCGCCTCCAGATGTCCGCCGACAATGTCGCCGACAGCTACTCCCGCGCCATGCGGCTGGCCGCCAGCACGCCCATCGAGGCGAAGGCCGAGAAGCCGGCCAAGGACAAGCCGGCGAAGAAGGCCGCGAAGGCCAAGAAGGCCAAAGCCAAGAAGGCGAAGTAGCCGACGCTTGCGCCCTTCACCTCGCCCCGCTTGCGGGGAGAGGTCGGATCGCTCTTGCGATCCGCGTGAGGGGGAGTCTCCGCAGATCCAACTCTCACCATCTTCGCGGATAGAGCCCCTCACCCCAACCCTCTCCCCGTAAGAACGGGGCGAGGGAGAACACCTCTCACCGCGTCGGCGCCGAGACGCGGGCCGGCCCGGCGCTCGAGAGCTCGGCGAGTTTTGCGCGCGCGGCGGCGCGTGTGCGGCCGTCCTTGCCGGGCGGCAACGCAACAGCGGCTTCGAAATCTGCACGAGCATCGTTGGCCTGGCCGCGGGCGAGGAACGCAAGGCCGCGGTCGAGGCGGGCCTTCGGGTCGGAGGGGTCGAGGCGGACGGCGGTGCTGTAGCTCAGAATCGCGCGGTCGAGATCACCCTTGGCGGCGAGAGCGAGGCCGCGCTCGTGATAGGGCGGCGCCGGCTTGGGATCGAGCGCGATCGCCTCGTCAAAATCGGCAATCGCGAGGCTCAGCTCGCCGTTCTGACGGTACGCCTGCGCGCGGTCGCGATAGAGCGAGGCGCGGTTGGGATTGAGGTGGATGGCCTCGTTGAAATCGGCGATCGCCCGGCCGTTGTCGCCGTGGCGCAGCGCGATCCGTCCGCGCCCCTCATAGGCGAAGGCGATCAGGGAGCCACGGAACGGCGAGAAGCCGATCACGGCCGAGCAGATGTCGGGCTCGTCCTCATCACCGCAATTCACGACCGTATGCGTGGACAGGCCAATGGCCACGCCCAGCACGATCAACAATGGCACCGCAGCTCTGGTCATCTTCGACGGCGACCGGCGACGGGCCGGCCACGCATCCCCTTTCGAAGGAACACTCTCGGTCAGGTGTTACCACCGGCGAGACCGGCCCTGTGTGCGCCAGGTCACAAAGCCAGCCAAAATCCGGCGGATTCCGCATCAGCCCCAAGGTCCACGTGAAGGCCCATCCAAGGGACCCCGTGAAGACGAGCGGCCCCACGGGCCCTGCGGCGGATAATTCTCGTTGGCGCCGACCGACGGCGTCGCTCGCGCGCCGAGCTCGGCCGCCAGTTGCTGGAGCGCCGCGATGCGGTTCTGCGTCGAGGGATGGGTGGCGAAGAGGTTGTCGACGCCATGGCCCGACAGCGGGTTGATGATGAACATATGTGCGGTCGCGGGATTTCGTTCGGCGTCATAGTTCGGCACCTGATGCGCGGCGCCCTCGATCTTCACCAGCGCCGACGCCAGCCACATCGGCTGTCCCGCGATGCGCGCGCCGAGATCGTCGGCGGCGTATTCGCGGGTGCGGCTGATCGCCATCTGCACCAGCATGGCTCCGAGCGGCGCCAGGATCATCATCAGGATCGAGCCGACGATGCCGGGGCCGTTGTTGTCGCGGTTGCCGCCGAAGAACATGCCGAACTGCGCCAGCATCGAGATGGCGCCGGCGATGGTGGCGGTAACAGTCATCAGCAGGGTGTCGTGATTTTTGATGTGCGCGAGCTCGTGCGCGATCACGCCGGCAAGCTCCTCGCGGCTGAGCTGGTTCATCAGGCCCGTTGTGACGGCCACGGCGGCGTTCTCGGGATTGCGGCCTGTCGCGAACGCGTTGGGCTGCGCTTCGTCCATCACGAACACGCGCGGCATCGGCAGGCCTGCGCGGCCCGCAAGCTCGGCAACGAGCCCGACCAGTTCCGGCGCGCTTTGACGGTCGACCTGATGGGCGCCGTACATCGACAGCACCGCGCGGTCGGAGTTCCAGTAGGTGAAGAGATTGGTCGCCGCCGCAATCACGAGCGCGATCATGGCGCCAGCGGCGCCGCCGATCAGATAGCCCACGCCCATGAACAGGGCGGTGAGGCCTGCGAGAAGCATTGCGGTACGCAGATAGTTCATGGCCGTCTCCTGGAGCCGGCCATGGCCGCTGGACGCGTGGCAGGCCGGCAAACACGAGGTAGGGATGACCCCGGCCCGGATGCAAGGTTCTAGGGTGCGTCGCGGAGCCGCGGCACTGGTTTGAGCTCGAGCATTCCATTAAACTTCGTCAAGAATCCAAACGTCTCCTCCCCCTTTCGGAAACCTCATGTCCAAGACCCGATTTGCGATCGCGGCCGCCGCTCTGTTCGCGCTCTCTTCAACCGCCTCCGCCCAGATCGCGCCGCCACCCGCAAGGCCTGCCGCGCCCAAGGCCACGGTGCCCTCGTCGCGCGCGGCGTCGTGCCACAATGGGCAGAGCTTCGATCGCTTCCTCGCCGACGTGAAACAGCAGGCGGTTGCAGCCGGCGTGTCGCAGCGAACGATAGCGGAGGCTTCGCCCTACCTCGTCTACGACCAGGGCATCGTTAACCGCGACCGCGGCCAGCGCGTGTTCGGCCAGCTCTTCACCGAATTTGCCGGCCGCATGGCCGCGCCCTATCGCATGCAGAACGGCCAGCAGCACATCAAGCAACACGCTGCGGCGTTCGCGCGCGCCGAGAAGGAATATGGCGTGCCGCCGGCGGTGATCGCCGCGTTCTGGGGCCTGGAGAGCGACTTCGGCGTCAACATGGGCAATCTGCCGACGCTGAAATCGCTGGTGTCGCTCGCCTATGACTGCCGCCGTTCGGAGATGTTCGCGAACGAGACCATCGCCGCGCTGAAGGTGATCGACCGCGGCGATCTCACGCCCGACGAGATGATCGGCTCCTGGGCCGGCGAGCTCGGCCAGACGCAGTTCCTGCCGACGCATTACGTCAATTATGCCGTCGACTATGACGGCGACGGCCGGCGCGATCTGTTGCGCAGCGAGGACGACGTGATCGGCTCGACAGCGAACTACATCGCCAAGGGCTTGAAGTGGCGGCGCGGCGAGCCGTGGCTGGAAGAGATCAAGGTGCCGCAGAACCTGCCATGGGATCAGACTGACCTCAGCGTGCAGCTGCCGCGCTCGAAATGGGCGCAGTTCGGCGTCACCTATCCCGACGGCCGTCCACTGCCGAATGACAATCTCGCGGCGTCCGTGCTGCTGCCGATGGGACGCTTTGGGCCGGCCTTCATGGCGTATGCCAATTTCGCGGCCTATACCGAATGGAATAACTCGCTGATCTATTCGACCACCGCGGGTTATCTTGCCTCGCGGATTGCGGGCGCCGCCCCGATGCGCAGGCCGGCCGGGCAGGTCGCGCAACTGCCGTTCAACGAGCTCAGGCAATTGCAGCAACTTCTGGTCCAAGCCGGCTTCAATGTCGGCAAGGTCGACGGCGTGCTGGGCCAGCAGAGCCGCGCGGCCGTGAAGGCGATGCAGATCAAATACGGCCTGCCCGCCGATTCCTGGCCGACCGCGGAGCTTCTGGCCCGCATGCGGGGCAGCACGGCACAGGCGCAGCCCCAGGCGACGGTGCGGTAGAATTTTCGCACCGCACAAGCCACTTCGTCGATTGTATTATTCCATGAGGCTCCCATGTGAGTGGCTCAGGTTTTCTCCTGAGATCTCCCACCATTGAAGCGAGCATCACATGTCCTTCCACGACGCCGTCGTTCCCGCCTATCTGCAAATGCTGAACAGCCTTATCGGCCTGCTCACCAAGGCCGAGGCGCATTGCGCGGCCAAAAAGATCGACCCGGCCGTCCTGCTCGGCTCGCGCCTCTTCCCGGACATGCTGCCGCTGTCGAAGCAGATCCAGCTCGCCAGCGATTTCGCCGCCAAGGGCTGCGCCCGGCTGACGCATAGCGAGGTGCCTTCGATGCCCGACACGGAAAAGACGTTCGAGGAGCTGAAGCAGCGGCTCGCCAGGACGATCGACTACGTGAAATCATTCAAGCCGGAGCAGTTCGAAGGCGCCGACACCAAGGACGTGACCTTCCCGGCGGGCCCGGACCGGACCATGACGCTCAAGGGCCAGCAGTTCTTCAGCGCGGTCTCGCTGCCGAACTTCTATTTTCATGCCACCACCGCTCATGGCATCATGCGTCACAGCGGCGTCGAGATCGGCAAGCGCGATTTCCTCGGCGTAAACTGAGTTTGTCAGGCCGCACGGCCGCGGCAGCGAATTCACGCTGCGGCAGCCGAAAATGCACATGAATTATGCTGCGCGGGCCTGCCGCGCAGCTCGCCTGCACTTTCCGTATGGCTCATCCCTTGCGCCTGATGTCGCAATGCACAAGTGTTCCGGACCTCTCAACCCTGGAAGCACCCCAATGAGCCGTCCGACCAAACTGTTTGAGACCTACAAGCTCGGCCCGATCACGCTGGCCAACCGTTTCGTGATGGCACCGCTGACGCGCAATCGCGCCGCGCCCGGCAGCTTCGTGCCCTCTCCGCTCGCCGCCGACTATTACGGCCAGCGTGCGTCTGCGGGCCTGCTGATTACCGAAGCGAGCCAGGTCTCGCAGCAGGGCCAGGGCTACCAGGACACTCCCGGCATCTATTCGAAGGACCAGGTCGCCGGCTGGCGCAAGGTCACCGACAAGGTGCATGAGCGCGGCGGCAAGATCTTCATCCAGCTTTGGCATGTCGGCCGCATCTCGCATGTCGACCTCCAGGCGGGCGGCGCAGCCCCGGTGGCGCCGAGCGCGATTCGCGCCAAGGGCAAGACTTTTGTGAACGGCACCTTCGCCGACGTCTCCGAGCCCCGCGCGCTCGAGCTCTCCGAAATTCCAGGCATCATCGACGATTTCAAGCGCGCCACGAAGAACGCGCTGGAGGCCGGATTCGACGGCGTCGAGATCCACGGCGCCAATGGCTACCTGCTCGACCAGTTTGCCAAGGATGGTGCCAACAAGCGCACCGACGCCTATGGCGGCGGAATCGAGAACCGCGCCAAGCTGATGCTGGAGGTCTCCAAGGCCGTCGTGGCGGAAGCCGGTGCCGACCGGACCGGTATCCGCATCTCGCCGGTGACGCCCGCCAACGACATTGCCGATTCCAATCCGCAAGCGCTGTTCAATCACATCACCGACGGCCTCAGCGCGCTGAAGCTCGTCTATCTCCACGTCGTCGAAGGCGCCACCGGCGGCCCGCGCGACTTCGCAGCGTTCGACTATGCGAGCCTGCGCAAGCGCTTCTCGGGCGCCTACATCGCCAACAACGGCTACGATTTCGAACTCGCGACCAAGGTGCTCGACACGAACGCGGCCGATTTGATCGCCTTCGGCAAGCCGTTCATCTCCAACCCCGACCTGGTCGAGCGGCTGAAGAAGGGCACGGCGCTGAACGATTGGGACAAGAACACGTTCTACGGCGGCGGCGCCAAGGGCTACACGGATTACCCGACGCTGGCCGCCGAGCCGGCGGAGTAGCCTTTCCCAAGCGACGACTGTCATGCTCCGCGAAGGCGGGGCATCCAGTAACCACCGGCAGCGAGATCAGGTCGAGAGGCCGCGGCGTACTGGATCGTCCGCCTTCGCGGACGATGACTGCGGAGAGGAATGGCGAGCGTGGCGCGCCACGAAAGGAAAAGGCCGGGATCGCTCCCGGCCTTTTTGCTACCCCCGCGCCTCAGGCGGCGTAGCGGTTGAACTTCGACTTGGAGATGGAGGTTGCGGCGACGTGGACGTGCTGCGCCAGCTCGGCCTCGGCACGCTCTTTGGTCCAGCGCGTCGTCGGCACTGAAATGTTGATCGCGGCAATCGCACGGCCATGCTCGTCGATAATGGGAGCTGCGACCGAAATGTCGCCCATCACGGTCTCGTTCATGATGACGGCATAGCCGCGCCGGGCCGCGACGCGTACACGCTCCATCAGCACCTTCGGGTCGGTTACAGTGAAAGGCGTCAGCGGCGCGAGCGGCGTGCGCTTGAGAAGATCGAGGCGTTCCTCCTCGGGCAGCGCCGACAGGATCGCCGTGCCGGACGCCGTGAAGAAGGTCGGCAGCCGGCTGCCGATCACGATGTCGATGTTGATGAGGTGCGCCCCCGGAAAGCGCGCCACGAAGACAACCTCGTGGCCATCCAGTTCGTGCAGGTTGGTGGTCTCGCCGAGATTGCGGCTGATCTCGAGCAAATAGGGCGATGCGCGGTCGATCAGATCGTTGGCCTTGAGATAGCTGTGCGAGAACTGGAGCACCTTCGAGGTAAGACCGTAATTGCGCGTGCCCTCGATCCGCTTGAGATAGCCGAGCGTCTCGAGCGTGTAGACCAGGCGCTGGGTGGCGCTACGGTCGAGACCGGCGGCGCGCGCGATGTCGGCGAGCGTCATGTAGCGCTGCGGGCCGTCGAAGGCGTGCAGGACCTGGAACGCCTTTTCGGTCGAGCCGACGAACAGCGACGAGCGTGACTCGCCGCCCTTGTCCGTGGCCTTCTCGTCGGCCTTGGCGGCCTTTGCCTTCGCGGCGCGGCCGCTGCCGTCACGACTGCTACGCGCCATGCTGCCGTCCTCTCACCCGATGCCCTCCGAGACCGCCAACTGCCGGCCGAGCTCGGCGCGGAGCGCGGCGACCAGCGCCGGTGCCGGCTGGACCAGCGGCGCCAGCATGCGCGGCGCCTCGACACCGACGAGGTCCATCACCGCTTTCATCGGTCCCGGATTGGTTTCGGCGAACGCCATATTCATCAGAGGGATCAGGCGGCGATGAAGGCTCAAGGCCTCCGCTGTCTTGCCAGCTGTGGCCGTCTCGAATATCTGGCGCCAGGCTCGCGGCAAAAGGCATGCGGTCACGACGATGCCGCCCGTCGCGCCGGCCGCGAGATGCAGCGGAAACAGGCTGTCCTCGCCGCTCAGCACCGCAAAGCTCGCGTCGACGCCGGCCACGACCTGGAGGAAATGGTACATGTCGAGATTGCAGGCCTTCATGCCGATGATGTTGGGATGCCTGGAGAGCTCATGCAGGATCTTGGGCTCGATCGCTATCCGGGTGCGGTAGGGAATCTCATAGATCAGGACAGGCACGGGCGAGGCGTCGGCATAACGCAGGAAATAGTCGCGGACGCCAGCCTGAGTCGGGTTGGTATAGTATGGCGTAAGAACCAGGAGACCGTCCACGCCCTCCGCTGCGAATTCCTTGCCCGCCTGCAAGGCATCGTGGAAGCCGGTGTCCAGCACACCGGCGATGACCGGGCCCTTGCCCGCCATCGCCTTCACCGACAAGCCGGCCATCTTGATGCGCTCGGCGCGTGCCAGCGCGCCATATTCGCCGGTGCCGCCGAGCGGCACCACGCCGTCGATCCCCTGCTTGTTGAGCCAGGCAAACAGCGCCGAGACCGCGCCGGCATCGATGGTGTCGTCGGCCTTGACCGGGGTTGGAATGGCCGGGAACAGGCCGCGAAGACGATTGGCAGTAAGCATGATGTGAACCTCTGGTTGGAATGCGGAGCTTCTATCTCGCGGCGGCCCGCCGGCGCAGGCGTTCGGCGACGAAGATCAGGAGCCCCATGAAAACGAACAGGCAGGTCGAAACGGCGGCGATCGCGGGCGAGACCTGAAGCGTCACCTCGTCCCAAAACTGCTTTGGCAGCGTCGCGTTGAGGCCGCCGGTCGCAAACAGGGCGATGGTGAGCTCGTCGAACGAGGTCGCGAAGGCGAACAGGAATGACGACATCATGCCCGCGCCGAGGATCGGGAAGGTGACGTAGCGCAACGTCGCGAACGGGCGCGCGCCGAGGCTCTGCGCGGCGTGGTCGAGCCGCGTGTCGTAATTGCGCAGCACCGCCATCATCGTCATGACCACGTAGGGCACCGCCACGACGGTATGGCCGAGAATGAGGCCGAAAGCGCTGCCGATTAGGCCCATCCGCGCGAAGACGTAAAACAGCCCGACCGCGATGATCATGCGGGGCACCACGATCGGAGACAGGATGAAGGCCAGCCACGCCGCCTTGCCGCGGATGTCGCTGCGCACCAGCAGGAACGCGGCCGGCGTGCCGATCAGCATGGCGAGCAGTCCCGTTCCGAGCCCGACCATGAGCGAGCGCAGCATGGCCTGGGTCCAGAGCGGCGAACTCAGCACGGTCTCATACCAATGCAGGGTAAAACCCTGCGGCGGCCAGTTGAGGCCGCCGGTGCCGAACGACAGCGGGATCATCAGGATGGTCGGCGCGCTGATGATGAGCAGCATGATCCAGACGAAGGCTTGCAAGCCCATGCCGGCCTGGTCGGGATTGCGGTCGCGACGGCGTGACGGCAGGAGCCGGAGGATCCGGTCGGAGACCGCACCGAGCAGCGTAAGGAGCGCGTCACCCGCCTTGTGAAGGGGGCCCGACGAACGCGACGGTGCCGCGTTGCGCGGCGCGGCCGCGCCGGTCATGGTCGACAAGCCGAGCAGGCGGTCATAGGCAGCAAAGACGATGAAGACCACGAACAGCAGCAGCACCGAGATCGCTCCGGCAAAGCCCCAGTTCATGGTCTGCTGGACCTGGTCGATGATGAGCTGCGTGATCATGGTCTCGCGGCGTCCTCCGAGCAGTGCCGGCACGATGAAGAAGCCGATCGCGGTGACGAACACCATGATGCCCGCCGCGGCGACGCCCGGCAGCGACAGCGGAAAATAGATTCTCCAGAACGCCATGCCCGGCCGCGCCCCGAGCGTGGCGGCCGCGCGCGGCAGAGTGCGGTCGATGTTCTCCATCACCGCGAGCATCGTCAGCACGGCGAGCGGCAGCAGCGCATTGACCATGCCGACGAGGACGCTGCCGAAATTGTAAAGCAGGCTCGCGGGGCTCGAGATGATGCCGAGCGAGATCAGGAGCTTGTTGATGACGCCGTTGCGCCCGAGCAGCACGATCCAGGCGAAGGCGCGGACCAGGAAGCTGGTCCAGAATGACAGCAGCACCCAGAACAGCAGCGTCGTCTTGCGTTCCTTGTCGACGACCGAGATCAGATAGGCGATCGGATACCCCGTGATGACGCAGACCAGGGTGGTGACCAGCGAGATCTTCAGGGTGATCAGGAGAACGTCGAGATAGACCGATGAGGCGAAGAGCTGGCGGTATTGCGCCAGCGTGAAGCCATTGTCGCCGTAGACGCTGAGCAGCAGCAGCTGGCCGACCGGATAGACCAGGAACAGCGCGAGCAGCAGGACCAGCGGCGCGCCCATTGCCGCCCGCGTCCAGGCCAGATTCCGCGGTATCGCGCGCGGGGCGGCCAAGCTCAGATCCCCTTGCCATCGCGGATGGCGACGGCGTCCGCCGCATGCCATCCGAGCGACAGAAGCTGTCCGATCTCGTAGGGCGCCGCGCCGCTGCGGGTCGGATGCGCGGCGACAAGTTGCGGCATGCCCGCCGTCTCCGGCGCGATGTAGAGCCGCGTCAGGCTGCCGCTGATCATCACGTCCAAAAGCCGCCCAGAGATACGGCCGGAGAGCTGGCCTCCGCCGCCGGCGTCCCCGACCACGAGGTTCTGGGGACGCACCATTACCTTGATCGGCTCGCCCGCGGCGAAACTCCCGCCATTGCCGACGGCGCGCGACGGCGCGGCCTGCGCGGCCAGGACGATGTCGAGCCCATCGCCGTCGACGCCACGCACGGTGGCGCTGAGCAAATTGGACTCGCCGAGGAAGTCGGCGACGAATACCGAGCGCGGACGGAAATAGAGATCCTCAGGCGTGCCGAGCTGCTCGATCGCGCCTGCATTCATCAGGCAGATGCGATCAGACATCGTCATCGCCTCTTCCTGGTCGTGGGTGACGTAGACGATCGTGGTGCCGAGCTCGCGATGGATGCGCTTGATCTCGAGCTGCATCTGGTCGCGCAGCTTCTTGTCGAGCGCGCCCAAGGGCTCGTCCATCAGAATGATGGCGGGCCGATAGACGATGCAGCGCGCCAGCGCGATGCGCTGCTGCTGGCCGCCGGAGAGCTCGCGCGGATAGCGTTTTGCAACGTGCGGCAGTCGCACCGTCTCCAGCGCCTCGGCCGTGCGCCGGCGCGCCTCAGCGTCGGCCACCTTCCGCATCTTCAGGGGAAACGCGATGTTGTCCTCGATCGTCATGTGAGGAAACAGCGCGTAGTTCTGGAACACGACGCCGATATCGCGGTCATAGGCCGGGCTGTGCGTGACGTCGGTATCGTCGATCAGGATCCGCCCCTCGTCAGGATGGGCGAGGCCTGCGATCAGGCTGAGCAGCGTCGTCTTGCCCGATCCCGACGGGCCGAGCAGGGTGAGAAATTCGCCGCTGGCGACGTCGAGGCTGGTCGGCGCCAGCGCGACGAAGTCGCCATAGCGCTTGCACAGCTCGTGAATGCGCAGGCTCGACGAGACCATGGGCCGCTCCGATCGCTTCGCGCTTCCCTGGGCGCCGGTCAAGCCAGAATCCAGCTGTTGAAGCGCTCGATGACGGCGGCCTGGTTGTCGTACCAGTATTTCGGATCGATCTTCAGCCCGGCCTTGATGTTGTCCGGATAGGTCGGGCAGTTCCTGGCGACCTCCGGCTTGACGTAGTTGAAGGCCTCCGGCTGCGTGAGGCCGGCCGGAAAATATTCCACGAGGGCTGCCTGCCGCTTCGCATCGGAGGCGAACTTGATGAACTCGCGGCAGGCATCCGCATTCGGCGAGCCGGCGAGGATCGACCAATTGTCAGCGCCCCAGACCCCCTGGTTCCAGACGATCTCGACGGGAGCGCCTGCCGCCTGTGCCGACTGCGCACGCGACACCCAGGTCGGCAGCATGTCGATCTCGCCCGAGGTCAGCATCTGCTCGACCTGCGCGCCGCTGGTCCACCACACCGCGACCGACGATTTGATCTTGTCGAGCGAGGCAAAGGCCTTGTCGAGATCGCAGGGATAGACCTGCGCGGTCGGGGCGCCGGCTCCCATCAGCGCCTCCTCGATCGTGTCGAACGGATGCTTGCGCACCGAGCGGCGGCCAGGGAAGTCCGCCACATTCCAGAAATCGGCCCAAGATTGCGGCGCCTTGCGGCCCTTGAAGGCGTCGGTGCGATAGGCGAGCACCGTGGTGTAGACATTGGTCGCGACGCCGTAGGGCGAGGCGTATTCGGCCGGGATCGACTTGACGACGGGCTCGGATTCGAGGCCGTGCTTCTCGAGATATTGCTTGCCGCCGGTGGTCAGGAGCTGGATCGCGGGCCAGGAGATCTTGGCCATGTCCCAGGTGTAGCTCTTGGTCTCGACCATGGTCTTGATCTGAGCGACCGGCTCAGCATTGGCCTGCACGCCGACGACCTCGATTCCCGTCGCTTCCGTGAAGGGCCGGTAGTACACCGCACCATAGGCCTTGGTGTAAATGCCGCCGTCGTCGCGCACGACAATCCGTTTGCCGGCGGCGCGGGAAGGCGACCAGACCGAGGGCGCGGCGAGCGCGACGGCGCCGGCTCCCGCACCGAGCAGCAGACGGCGGCGGGAAGTGATGATCTTCGGAAGATTGGTCATGTCAGTCCCCTCTATGATGTTGCAATGGGTGGTGGTGGCAGAACACGGCCAGGATTGAAGAGGCCCTGCGGATCGAACGCCTGTTTCACCGCCTGCATCAAGGCGAGCTCGACCGGCGGCTTGTAGCGGGACATCTCGCAGGTCAGCGTGCGTCCGACGCCGTGCTCGGCGCTGAAGGTGCCGCGCAGCGAGCTTGCGACATCGTTCATGGCGCGGCGGATGCGCTGCGCAACGGTGTCGCGCTCCGGCATGGCTTCCCACTCGGCAAAGCTGAAGAAGGGAATGAGATGAATGTTGCCGTCGCCCATGTGGCCGACGATCACGAACGGCAGATCCGGCACGACCGCGCGCACAGCGGCCATCGCCTGATCGATGAAGGCCGGCACGGTCGACACCGGCACCGCGGTGTCCGACGTGAGGCCCACGCCTGCTTTCTTGTTGGCTTCCGAGACGCTGTGACGCACCAGCCACATTGCCTTGCGCTGTGCCTCGCTTGCGGCGACGACGCCGTCGCTGACCAGTCCCGCCTCGAGCGCCTGTTCGAGCACCGTTTGCATCGTCGTCGCGAGCGCCGCGGCATCGCCGGTGTCGGACAATTCGACGAGGACGTGCCAAGTGTCGATTTCCGCGACCGGACAGCGCCGGCCCGGCACCTGCTCCAGTACGAGCCGGATCTGCTTCGCATTCATCAACTCGAAGGCTGAGAGCCGCGTGCTGCAAGAGGCCTGGAACAGGCCCAGCACGTCCAGCGCCTTCTGCGGATGATCGACCGCAAGCCAGGCGACGGCCTCCGCCGTCGGCAGCGGATGCAGCTTCAGCACCGCACCGGTGATGATGCCGAGGGTGCCCTCGGAGCCGATGAAAAGATGCTTGAGGTCGTAGCCGGTGTTGTTCTTGCGCAGCGCGTAGAGGCCGTCCCAGACCGATCCGTCCGGCAGAACCACCTCTAACCCGAGCACATTGTCGCGGGTATTGCCGTAGCGCAGCACGCCCGTGCCTCCGGCGTTGGTGCCGATATTGCCGCCGATCTGGCAGGACCCTTCGGCGCCGAGGCTCACCGGAAAGAGCCGGCCCGCAGCAGCGGCGGCCTCCTGAATGGTTGCGAGCACGCAGCCGGCATCGACCACCATGGTGTTGTTGACGGGATCGAGCGAACGGATCCGGCGCATGCGCGTCAGCGCGACGATGACCGGCGGCTTGCCCTGCCCCGATGGCGTCGCTCCGCCGCACAGGCTGGTGTTGCCGCCCTGCGGCAGCACTGGCGTTTCATGCGCGACGCAAAGGCGGACGATGGCCGCGACCTGCTCCGTGGTGGATGGCATTACCGCACAGAGCGCCGCCGCGCGAAAACGGCCGCGCCAATCCTCGGTGAGGCCCGCGAGATCCTCCTCGCGAGTCAGCACGGCCGTGTCGCCCAGCAACTGCCTGAACGCCTCGATCAATGCCATCACCAGCCTCCGGGACGGGCCGACGCTGGCCCAAACGGCGTCTGCGCAAGTAATCGTAATACGATTACTTCAATCGCATTATGCTAACTATGAATTCGGTATGACGGGGAGTCAAGCGGCGGCATTCGTCTGCTCCTGGGAGAGAAGCGCGCGGCCTTCTCTCGGTGCCTCCGCGGAAAGACTCTGGATTGCTTCGCTACGCCGCTTCGCTCGCAATGACGGCGCTGAGGTATTCCGCCTAACTCACCAAGACAAAAAAAGGCCGGGATTGCTCCCGGCCTTTCGTCGTTATGAAGCGTCGCTTACTGCAGCGAGGCGCGCTTGGGCGGGGTGGCCGGCCACGACTTGATCAGCGTGTCGTAGTCGATCGTTTCGCCCTTCGGCTTCTCGTTGGCGAGCTTGCGCTGCGGCGCGATGGTGCCGTCCTTCTGGGCCTTGGCGAACCAGAACTCGGCCGACTCCTTCTTGTGCAGCTTCGGACCGCAGGCACCCTGCACACCCGACTTCTCGATACGCTCCATGACGGAGTCTTGCGCGGCGGCAAGGGCATCCATCGCGGCTTGCGGCGTCTTCGCACCGGACGACGCATCGCCGATGTTCTGCCACCAGAGCTGCGCGAGCTTCGGATAGTCAGGCACGTTGTTGCCGGTCGGGGTCCACTGCACGCGCGCGGGCGAGCGGTAGAACTCGATCAGGCCGCCGAGCTTCGGCGCACGCTCGGTGAACGACTTGTCCCAGATGTCGGATTCACGGATGAAGGTGAGACCGACATGGCTCTTCTTCAGCGACACCGTCTTGGAGACGATGAACTGGAGGTACAGCCAGGCCGCCTTGCGGCGATCCGCCGGGGTCGACTTCAGAAGCGTGAGCGAGCCCGCGTCCTGGTAGCCGAGCTTCATGCCTTCCTTCCAGTACGAGCCGTGCGGCGACGGGGCCATACGCCACTTCGGCGTACCGTCCGCGTTCATCACGGCGATGCCCGGCTTCACCATGTCGGCGGTGAAGGCGGTGTACCAGAACATCTGCTGGGCGATGTTACCCTGCGCCGGGACCGGACCCGACTCGGAGAACGTCATGCCCTGCGCCTGCGGCGGAGCGTACTTCTTCATCCACTCCAGGTACTTCGTGATCGAGTAGACCGCAGCCGGACCGTTGGTGTCGCCGCCGCGCTCGATCGACGAGCCGACCGGACGACAACCTTCCATGCGGATGCCCCACTCGTCGACCGGCAAACCGTTCGGAATGCCCTTGTCGCCGTTACCCGCCATCGACAGCCAGGCGTCGGTGAAACGCCATCCGAGCGAAGGGTCCTTCTTGCCATAGTCCATATGGCCGTAGACCTTGACCCCGTTGATCTCCTTGATGTCGTTGGTGAAGAACTCGGCGATGTCTTCATACGCCGACCAGTTCACGGGGACGCCGAGATCGTAGCCATACTTGGCCTTGAACTTGGCCTTGTAGTCGGGGTTGGTGAACCAGTCGTAGCGGAACCAATAGAGGTTCGCGAACTGCTGGTCGGGCAGCTGGTAGAGCTTGCCGTCCGGCGCGGTGCCGAACGACTTGCCGATGAAGTCGTTGACGTCGAGCTGGGGATCGGTGACGTCCTTGCCCTCGCCGGTCATGTAGTCCGACAGCGCGATGGTCTGGCCGTAGCGGAAGTGCGTGCCGATCAGGTCGCTATCGTTGATCCAGCCGTCATAGACGTTCTTGCCGGACTGCATCTGGGTCTGAAGCTTCTCGACGACGTCACCTTCCTGGATGATGTCGTGCTTGAGCTTGATGCCGGTCAGCTCGGAGAAGGCCTTGGCGAGCGTCTGCGACTCGTATTCGTGGGTCGCAATGGTCTCCGAGACGACGTTGATCTCCATGCCCTTGAAAGGCTCGGCGGCCTTCGCGAACCACTCGAGCTCCTTCTTCTGGTCGTCCTTCGAGATGGTCGAAGGCTGGAATTCCGCGATCCACTTCTGGATGGCGGCATCGTCGGCGGCGCGAACCGGCGCCGAGGCAGCGAACGCGGTGGCGAGAATGGCCGCGGCGCTCGATACGGTCAGAAAGCTAATCTTGGTCAATGGACCTTTCCTTCTCCTAAACTGTCGCATGTTGTTCCTCCGTTGCAGCGACAAACTTTTATACAGGCCCGGGTTGACCCCGGATCTGGCCGTCCCTTCGCGAGCTTCAGACCGTGCGAAAAATGAGCACGGCCGTGGCCAGCGAAATTCCACTTGCGAGCCACAGGCTCGAAATCTCGATCCCCTCCTCGCCGATCGGCAGCGAGGCGATCGGGTCGGTGCCGACCAGGCCGATCCACGCCAGGTGGATGACGGCAGCCAAAATCAGCGAGATGAACAGGCGATCGCCGCGCGTGGTCGGAATACTGAGCACGCCGACGCGCTCGGCCTCCGGATAGACAGACGCGAGCCACGTCATCACGGCAAGCGTGCAAGCGAGCGCTGCGAAGAAGATCGCCGTCGGCAGCGTCCAGGCCATCCATGCGATGGATTCCATAAGAGCCTCCTCAGACCCGGCCAAGCGCAAAACCGCGCGCGATATAGTTGCGGACGAACCAGATCACCAGCGCGCCCGGAATGATGGTGAGCACACCGGCCGCCGCCAGCAGGCCCCAATCCATGCCGGCGGCCGACACCGTGCGCGTCATGATTGCCGCGATCGGCTTGGTCTGCACCGAGGTCAGTGTCCGCGCCAGCAGCAGCTCGACCCATGAGAACATGAAGCAGAAGAAGGCGGCGACGCCGATGCCGCTCGCGATCAGCGGCACGAGGATCCGGACGAAGAAGCGCGGGAAGGAATAGCCGTCGAGGAAGGCGGTCTCGTCGATCTCGCGCGGCACGCCGGAGACGAAGCCCTCGAGGATCCACACCGCCAACGGCACGTTGAAGATACAGTGCGCCAGCGCAACCGCCCATGGCGTATCGAACAGGCCAATCGCCGAATAGAGGTTGAAGAACGGCAGCGCATAGACCGCCGCCGGCGCCATGCGGTTCGACAGCAGCCAGAAGAACAGATGCTTGTCGCCGAGGAAGCGGTAGCGCGAGAACGCGTAGGCCGCCGGCAACGCCACCGAGATCGAGATGATGGTGTTGAGGATGACGTATTCCAGCGAATTGATATAGCCGGAATACCAGCTCTCGTCGGTGAAGATGCGCTTGTAGTGCTGCAGCGTCGGCGCGTGCGGCCACAAGGTCATCGTCGAGACGATCTCGGCGTTGGTCTTGAAGCTCATGTTGACGAGCCAGTAGATCGGCAACAGCAGGAAGATCAGGAACAGCCCCATGATGAGGCGGCGGCCGGGAATCGAGTGCATCACGCCGCTCCTTTCTGGGGTTTCCGTTCGCTGCCGGCATTGGTCATGACGGTGTAGAAGATCCAGCAGACGATCAGGATGATCAGATTGTACACAAGCGAGAGCGCAGCCGCCTTGCCGAGGTCGAACTGGCCGAGCGCGATCTTGACGAGCTCGATCGAGACGAAGGTGGTCGAGTTGCCGGGGCCGCCGCCGGTGACGACGAACGGCTCGGTGTAGATCATGAAGCTGTCCATGAAGCGCAGCAGCACGGCGATCAGCAGCACGCGGTTCATCTTCGGCAACTGGATCGCCTTGAACACGGCCCAGCGCGAGGCGCCGTCGATCTGGGCGGCCTGGTAATAGGCCTCGGGGATCGACTTCAGGCCGGCATAGCACAAGAGCGCAACGAGGCTGGTCCAATGCCAGACGTCCATGACGATGACAGTGACCCAGGCGTCGATGTCATTTGAGACGTAATTATAGTCGAGGCCTATATGGTTAAGGACATAGCCGAGCAGACCGATGTCAGGCCGGCCAAAGATCTGCCAGATCGTGCCGACCACGTTCCACGGAATCAGCAGCGGCAGCGCGAGGGTGACGAGACAGGCCGCCACTGTCCAGCCCTGGCGCGGCATCGACAGCGCGACGACGATGCCGAGCGGAACCTCGATGGCGAGGATGACCAGCGAGAAGAACAGATTGCGACCGAGCGACGCGAGGAAGCGGCCGCCGAGATCGGTCGAGGGATCGAGCAACTCCTTGAACCAGCCGACGCCGTTCCAGAAGAACTGGTTGTTGCCGAAGGTGTCCTGCATCGAATAGTTCACCACCGTCATCAACGGCAGCACCGCCGAGAAGGCGACGACCAGGAACACCGGCAGCACCAGGAACCAGGCTTTTTGGTTGATGGTCTTGTCCATCAGGCGGCTCCTTCCACCAGAAGGCTGTCGGCATAGACGTGGATGTGCGCCGGATCGAATCTCAGCCCGGCCATGCCGTCCGAACTGGTGAAACCCGCAGGCGCCCGCGCGGCGAGCTTGGCGTCGCCGAGATGCGCGCGCGCAAAGCGGATGCGGCCGAGATCGTCGATGCGCTCGATCTTGGCGGTGAGCAGGCCAGGTGTCGGCGCGACGACCTCGACGAATTCCGGACGCACACCGATCTCGATCTTGGCGTTTGCCGGCAGATTGTCGTAAGCGCGTTTGAGTGCGATGACGTGGCCGTCGATCCGCGCCTCGCGTCCCTTCACCTCGGCGGGCAGGATATTCATGCCGGGTGAGCCGATGAAATAGCCGACAAAAGTGTGGGCCGGCTTGTCGAACAGCTCGGCCGGCGTGCCGCTCTGCACCACACGGCCGTCATGCATGACGACGACGGTGTCGGCGAAGGTGAGCGCCTCGGTCTGATCGTGGGTGACGTAAATCATCGTGAGGTCGAGCTCGCGATGCAGCGCCTTCAGCTTGGAGCGGAGCTGCCATTTCAGCTCGGGATCGATCACCGTCAGCGGCTCGTCGAACAGAACGGCGGCGACGTCGGAGCGGACGAGACCGCGGCCAAGCGAAATCTTCTGCTTTGCGTCAGCGGTGAGCCGGGTCGCCTTGCGGTTCAGATAGGGCTCGAGGTCGAGCAGGCGGCCGATCTCGGCAACGCGCTTGTCGATCTCGGCCTTCGGCACGCCACGGTTCTTCAGCGGAAACGCCAGGTTCTGCCCCACCGTCATAGTGTCGTAGATCACCGGAAACTGGAACACCTGGGCGATGTTGCGCTTCTGGGTTGACAGCGGTGTGATGTCCTGGCCGTCAAACAGGATTTCCCCCCGCGACGGCGTGATGATGCCGGAGATGACGTTGAGCAGCGTGGTCTTGCCGCAGCCGGACGGGCCGAGCAGCGCATAAGCGCCGCCCTGCCGCCAGGTCATGGTCACCGGCTTCAGCGCAAAGCTTTCCTGCGGCGCATCATTGCCGCCGTAGGAATGAGCGAGATCGACGAGGTCAATGCGAGCCATGGCGCACCTCCCTCATGAGCTCGGCGCGGCGACCAGACGGTCGGCCGCGTCGAACACAAAGACATTATTGGGATCGAGCACGGCATCGATGGTCTGGCCGGGCTCGAACTCGTGCACGCCGTGCAGCACCGCAACCCAGTTCGATCCGTCGCGGGTCAAATGCACGAAACTCTCCGAACCGGTGATCTCGGTCACCGTTACCGTGGCATGGAAGGCATGGCGGTCAGTCTCGCCATTGGCGAGTGCAAGCTGGTGTGCGCGAAAGCCGACACGATAGGCCCCGTCGGCGAGCGAGGAATAAAGACCAGACGCCGGCGCGGCGATGCCGCCCGCATATTGTACCGAACCGTTCTTCTTCTCGATGCCAACGAGATTGAGCGGCGGATCGGAAAATACTTGCGCGACGCGTAGCGTCTGTGGACGTCGGTAGACGCTGGGCGTTTGGCCGATCTGGAGCGCCCGGCCCTCCCACATGCACACCGTGTTGCCGCCGAGCAGCAAGGCTTCGGTCGGTTCGGTGGTGGCATAGACGAAGATCGCGCCGGAGGCCTCGAAGATGCGTGGCAGCTCGGTGCGCAGCTCCTCGCGCAGCTTGTAGTCGAGGTTGGCGAGCGGCTCGTCGAGCAGCACGAGATCGGCGCCCTTCACCAGCGCGCGCGCCATCGCGGTGCGCTGCTGCTGGCCGCCGGAGAGCTGGAGCGGCGTTCGCTTCAGGAACGGCTCGAGCCGAAGCAGCCGGGCGGCCTCCGCCACGCGCGCCTCGATCTCCTCACGCGGCTTGCCCTGCACGCGCAAGGGCGAAGCAATGTTTTCATAGACCGTGAGCGAGGGGTAATTGATGAACTGCTGATAGACCATCGCGACCGAACGCTGGCGCACGTCGACGCCAGTGACGTCCTTGCCGTTGACCAGCAATTTGCCCGTGGTCGGCTTGTCGAGGCCGGCGAGCAGCCGCATGATCGAGGTCTTGCCCGACAGCGTCGGCCCGAGCAGCACGTTGAGCGTGCCGCTCTCCAGCGTCAGCGAGACGTCGCGGATGTGCTCGATACCGTCAACGGTCCGGGTCACGTGATCGAGTGTCACGCTCATGAGCGTCCTCCTGCTTCCAGCAGGGGACTTTGCGACACAATTTGGGTCCTGATCCAGTCGTCCAGGGCGGCAATTTCGTCGGCAGATAGCCGCAGACCAAGCTTGGAGCGGCGCCAGACGATATCCTCGGCGGTCACCGCCCATTCGTTGGTCATCAGGTAGCGAACCTCACGTTCGGTCAGAGTCGCGCCAAAGGCCTGGCCGAGATCGGCGACCGATTTGGCGTCGCCGAGCAATTTGATGGCGCGGGTGCCATAGGCGCGCGCGAGACGTCGCGCATGCTCATGGCTTAGGAAGGGATAGCCGCGCTGGAGCTCGCCGATCAGGCCCTCGACGGCCGACACATCCATGTCGCCGCCCGGCAGCGGCCATTTGCCGGTCCAGCCCTCGCGCGCTTTCGCACTGCGAAGATAGGGCGCGAGCCGTTCCAGCGCCTCTTCGGCGAGGCGGCGATAGGTCGTGATCTTGCCGCCGTAGATCGACAGCAGCGGCGAACCGCCGGGCGTGTCGAGCTCGAACACGTAATCGCGGGTCGCAGCCTTGGCCTCGCTGGCGCCATCGTCATAAAGCGGCCGCACGCCGGAATAGGTCCAGACCACATCCTCTGATGTCACCGGCTTGGCCAGATACTCGCTGGCAGCAGCGCAGAGATATTGGATCTCTTCCGCGGTGGCCTTCACCTTGGAGGGATCGCCGTCATAGTCGCGGTCGGTGGTGCCGATCAGCGTAAAATCGTCCTGATAGGGGATGACGAAGATGATGCGGCCGTCGGCGTTCTGGAACATGTAGGCGCGGTCGTGCTCGTAGAGCTTCTTGACCACGATGTGCGAACCCTGCACCAGGCGCACCTTTGCTTTCGCATTGACGCCGGCGCCGCGGCCGAGCACGTCCTCGACCCAGGGGCCGCCGGCATTGACCAGCGCGCGAGCCTGGACCTGCGAACGCGCGCCGGTCAGCGTGTCGATCATACCGACGGTCCAGACGCCGTCGGACTGCTTGATATCCGTCGCACGGGTGCGGGTGCGAATCTCTGCACCCTTGTCGGCGGCGTCGCGCGCGTTGAGCACGACGAGGCGGGCGTCATCGACGAAGCAGTCGGAATATTCGAACGCGCGACTGTAGCGATTCGGGATCAGCGGACGGCCGACCTCGTCACGCCCGAGATCGACCGAGCGGGTCGCCGGCAGCAAATGACGACCGCCGATGTGATCGTAAAGGAACAGGCCAAGGCGCAGCAGCCAGGCCGGTCGCAGGCCCGCGTGATGCGGCAAGACGAAACGCAGGGGACGGATGATGTGGGGCGCGATGCCCCAGAGAATTTCGCGCTCGATCAGCGCTTCGCGGACCAGCCGGAACTCGTAATATTCGAGATAGCGCAGGCCGCCATGCACCAGCTTGGTCGACCAGGACGATGTCCCGCTCGCCAGATCGTTCATTTCGCACAGGAAAACAGTGTTTCCGCGGCCCACGGCATCGCGCGCGATGCCGCAACCGTTAACACCGCCTCCAATGATGGCGAGGTCGAAAATACGCTCCAACAGACGCTTCCCCCGGCGACCCACTCGTTCCGTCGAGTGGCTACTTTCGTTTTTGATTAGATCACACCGAAAAACGAAAGCAAGACGAAAGACAGACGGAAAGAAGCGAAAGTGGAACTTTTTGACCGCTAGAATGGCGTAAAAATGGGCAGGCGGACGGACGGATTCAAAGGCAATCGGCGCGATTGGACGGCATGTGGACGTTCCGGAGCAAATAAGGGCGACGGCGATCTTGAATGTAGCAACATAGCTACATATACTTCGGGACACGTATGGCACCGCGCAATCAGGAGCGCTAACGATGGTGACCACCCTCACCAGCCGAGAATTCAATCAGGACACCAGCGGTGCCAAAAAGGCCGCCTCGCAAGGACCGGTCTTTATTACGGATCGCGGCCGCCCAGCCCATGTGCTGCTGACGATCGAAGATTATTTGCGTCTGAGCGGCGGACACCTGAGCCTCGCCGAGGCGCTGGCACAAGCGAACGCGGACTTTGATTTCGATCCGCCTCGCATGTTCGACGGGGTCTTCAAGCCCGCCGATCTCGACTAATGTTTCTGCTGGACACCAATGTCATTTCCGAACTCAGGCGAACGGATAAAGCCGATCGCAATGTCGTCGCCTGGGCCAATGCGGTCCCTGCGGCAAATTTCTTCATGTCTGTCATCTCGATTCTCGAGATCGAACTCGGCGCGCGTCTGATCGAGCGCAAAGACGCTACGCAAGGTGCTGTCTTGCGCTCGTGGATCGACGATCAAGTGCTGGCTCGCTTTGAGGGGCGAATCCTGGCCGTCGATACGGCCGTGGCGCAGCGCTGTGCGCAACTTCACGTTCCCAATCCGCGGGCTGAACGAGACGCTCTCATTGCAGCAACCGCGCTTGTTCACGGGTTGACGGTCGTCACACGCAATGTGGGGGATTTCGAACCCACGGGCGTGGCGCTGTTTAACCCGTGGAGCAACGCCTGAGGCGCTATCGCAGCCGCACCACAGGTGCTGCTTCCGGCGCCGCCTCCTGCGCTTCGGCCTGAGCCTCATCGATATCGCCCGCCGCCTTCGGCATCGCCGCCACCACCTCGATGCCCTTGCCGTGGCAGATGGTGGAGAGGCGCTCGGGCAGTTCCTGATCGGTGACGAAGGTCTGGATCTGGCTGATATGGGCGATGCGGACCGGCGCGCTGCGGCGAAGTTTTGTGGAATCAGCCACCAGCATGACGCTGCGGGCATTGGCGATGATGGCTTGCGCCACCTGCACCTCGCGATAGTCGAAGTCGAGCAGCGCGCCTTCCTCGTCAATCGCGGACGCACCGATGATGGCGTAATCGACCTTGAACTGGCCGATCAGCTGCGTTGCGGTCGAGCCGACCACGGCGCCGTCCGCGCGCCGCACCGTGCCGCCGGCCACCACCACCTCGATGCGGGGATGGCGGTAGAGCAGCATGGCGACATTGAGGTTGTTGGTGATGACGAGGAGATCCTCATGCGAGGTCAGCGCGCTCGCGACCTCCTCCGTGGTGGTGCCGATGTTGATGAAGAGCGAGCAGCCGTTCGGGATCAGCGAGGCGGCGGCCGCGCCGATCGCCTTCTTCTCGTCGGCGGCAACGAAGCGGCGCGCCTCGTAAGCGAGATTTTCGACGCCCGAGGCGATGATCGCGCCGCCATGGACACGGGTCAGCGAACGGCGCTCGCAGAGATCGTTGAGGTCCTTGCGGATGGTTTGCGCCGAGACTTCGAACCGGCGCGCCAGCTCGTCGACCATGACGCGGCCGGAGGCGCGGGCGATGTTGAGGATTTCGGCTTGGCGATGGGTCAATCCGGTCACGGCAACGGCCTCAAATCAGAACGATGCATGGTGCGGCGGTTCGCGCGCGCGGTCAATGCGCCCGCCGATCACGGTTAATGGATGAAGCCCTCACCACGCCATCGCAGCTGCGAGCCGCACGAGCAACTCGGGATCGTCGAAGGCGCTCGCGGAGGCAACCGCGCCTGCGCCAACAAGGTCAGCGTCGCTGAGGCTGGTCCGGATGCCGATGGTGGGAATGCCGGCGGCGGCCGCCGACTGCACGCCGGAGCGGGAATCCTCGAAGGCGATCGAGGCAGCCGCGCTGGCGCCGACGAAACGCAGCCCCTCCTGATAGGGCAGCGGATGCGGCTTGCCGTGCGGCAGCTCGTCGCCGATCACGAGCGCCTTGAAGCGCTGCGTAATGCCAAGGCCGGACAACAGCAGCTCGGCGTTGAGGCGCGGCGCGTTGGTGACGGCAACCATGGGAATGCCGGCGGCATCCGCGCGGTCGAGCAGCGCCGTCAGGCCCGGCAACGGCTCGATCTGCCCCGCGACCAGCGTGCGGAACACTTCTTCCTTTTCACCGAGGATCGCTGCGCGCCGCTCCAACGTTTCATCGGGCAGAAAACGCTCCCCGATCGACACGTTGGCGAAGCCCTGCAGCTCCCTGGAGAAGCGCGCGTGGTCGAAAACATGACCGTGAGGACCGAGCACCTGATTGAACGCCTTCAGGTGCAGTGGGTCGGTGTTGGCAAGCGTGCCGTCGATGTCGAACAGCAATGCCCTGCCGAGAGTCTCGATCATGTCCGTACCTTCCCGAATGCGACACGCATCAATGCCGAAGACGTATCAATAGAGCCTCGCGCGCGCAATGACGCATGCGCATGACGACCACGCGCCACTCGACAAAGCCGCGCGCGGCTGCAACACTCCATGCAAGATCAAAAAGGAGGAAACGATGACGATCAACCGACGCGATCTGGCTCTCTCGACTCTCGCCGTCTCCGCGCTTGCGCTCTCGACACCGGCGCTCGCTGCTTCAGCGGACGAAGAAGCCGTGGCGAAGCAGGTCGAGGCCTTCCGCCTCGCCCAGATCGCGGCCGACCCGAAGGCGCTCGGCGCACTGTGCTGGGACGATCTCAGCTACAGCCATTCCAGCGGCAAGGTCGAGGACAAGGCGACCTTCATCACCAATGCCACCGACGGCAAATCGAAGTTTCTCTCGATCGCCTATCAGGACCCGACCATCAAGGTCGTCGGCCCGGCCGCGATCGTGCGCTTCCACTGGGTCGCGGAGCAGGAGATGGCGGCCGATGGGAAAAAAGTGCCGACCAACCTTCACATCCTGATGAACTGGCAAAAGCAGGGCGACGAGTGGAAACTCTTGTCGCGCGCAGCGACGAAGTTGTGACCAATGCGGTCATTCCGGGACGCGCCGAAGGGCGCGGGCCCGGAATCCATCGAGCGACGTATTCTCAGCCGAAATGGATTCCGGGCTCGCGCTTTGCGCGACCCGGAATGACAGAGGTTACGCCGCCTCCTCCACATCGCCGCTAACCAGCTTGCGCGCGGCGCGTTCGGCTTCGCGCGCATTGCGGAATATCTGGCCTTCGAGGCGATTGAACGGGTGAGACGAGGCGAAGAAGCAATAACCTCCGTCGCCGCGGACGACGATGCCCGCGGTCTGAGAGTTAACTTCGATGATGTAGCTGTCCGGCATGGCCCGTAGATTCCTCAGTGCGGGCAAATAACGACGGTTTTGCCCAAAGGTTCCCAAGGGCAAATCGGCCGTTTCCACCCCGAATCGACGCGCTTTTGAGTACGCCGGAACCTCATCCGTTTTATGACTGGTTGTTGGCAATGCCGCGGCATGCTCACTCACCAGCGCCGCGTTTCACGGTGCTGTTTCGTGAGATGGGACAAGGCGCCGCGCGAAATTACGTCGCGATCGGCGGATCATCCCACTGAATCGCTTGCGGATGGCCGTTATCGTCGATCGAGACGTAGGTGAAATTGCCATCGGTCACGAGGATCGGCTGCAACTCGCGCCGCCGCAGCGCCCAGGCTTCGAGATGGACGGTGAGCGAGGTGCGACCGACACGCACGAGATTGGCGTAGACCGAGACGAGATCGCCGACATAGACCGCCTTGCGAAAATTCATCGCGTCGATCGCGACCGTGACGGTACGCGACTTGGCGGCCTTCGAGGCAAACACGCCGCCGCCGACGTCCATCTGGCTGAGCAGCCAGCCCCCGAAGATGTCACCATTGGCATTGGTGTCAGCGGGCATCGCCAGCGTGCGGATGCAGAGATCGCCGCTCGGCGCGGTAGTCCCCTGTTCGCTCATGCTTCTCTCGCGTGACATCTGCTCACTTGAAATTGTCCCAGCCCGGGTCGGGCGCGAAGCGTTCGCCGAATCGTTCGGCCAACGCGCGCATGGTGGATACGACATTCTCCACGCCGCGTGCACGCGCATAGTTCAGCGGCCCGCCGCGGAACGGCGCATAACCCGTGCCGAAGATCATGGCGCCGTCGACCACATCGGGATCGTCGACGATGCCTTCGCGCAGGCACGCGACGCAGACGTTGGACATCGGCAGCACCAGGCGGTCGATCATCTGGTCGGTGACGCGCGGACCGGTCTCGGGCAATGGCGTCTTCTCCGCCTTGCCGTCCTTCCAGGTATAAAACCCCTTGCCGGTCTTGCGGCCGAGTTCGCCCTTAGCAACCTTCTCGCGCAGCCAGGCCGGCGTCGGCGGCAGGAGATCGCCGAACCTGGTGCGCAGCATGTCGCCGACGTCGAGACAGATGTCGAGGCCAACCTGGTCGGCCAGCTCGATCGGCCCCATCGGCATGCCGAACTGTTCCGCGGCAGCATCGATCAGGCGCTGGTCGATCTTCTCGTCCAGCATCACCATCGCTTCCAGCATGTAGGGCGTCAGCGCGCGGTTGACGAGGAAGCCCGGCGAGCTCTTCACCGACAGCGGCAGCCGGTCGATCGCGCCGACGAAGGCGAGCGCTTCTTTCAGGACTTCCGCGTCGTTGCCGTCATGGCTGACGACCTCGACGAGCTGCAGCCGCGACACCGGATTGAAGAAATGCAGGCCGACGAGCCGCTCCGGCCGCGACAACGTGGTGCGCAGATCCTGAAGCGGAATGCTCGAGGTGTTGGTGGCGAGAATCGCGCCCGGCTTCATCTTCGGCTCGAGGCCGGCATAGACCTTCTGCTTGAGCTCGAGCTTTTCCGGCACCGCCTCGATGACGAGGTCCGCATTGCGGACGCCCTCGCCGTCCATGTCCGGGATCAGGCGATCGAGCGCGTCGCGGACCTCGGTCGGCTTGCGGATGATCTTGCCGTAGAGCTCGGCAGCGCGCTTGACCGCACCTGCGATCGGCTCAGCCTTCATGTCGGCGAGCGAGACGCGAAGCCCCTGCCCCGCGCACCAGGCCGCGATATCGCCGCCCATGGCGCCGGCGCCGATGACATGGACGTGCTTGACCGTGTTGCCGCTGCCCGCCGCCTTCTTCATCTGCTCGCGCAGGAAGAACACGCGTATCAAATTCTGCGCGGTCGGCGTCACCATCAGCTTGGCGAACGAGGCCTGCTCCGCCCTCAGCATCGCGGACTTGCTGCCGCCATGGGTCTCCCAGAGATCGATCAGCGCATAGGGCGCCGGATAATGCTCGCGGGGCGCGGCCTTCGCCGCCTCGCGACGCATACGCTTTGCCAGCAGCCCACGCGCCGGTCCGAAATTGGCAGCCCGCGCAAGGAGGTTCGGACGCGCCTTCTTCAGCCGGCCAAACAGCGCGTCCTTCACCGCGTTATGGACGTGGCGCTCCTGCGTCACGGCGTCGACGAGACCGAGCGCTTTGGCGCGGCGCGCATCGATGGTGCGGCCGGTCAGCATCAGCGCCATCGACTGCGTTGGATTGACCAGCGCGGTGAAGCGCGCGGTGCCGCCGAGGCCGGGATGCAGGCCCAGCATCACCTCCGGGAAGCCGAAGCGCGCGCCGTCGATGGCGATGCGCGACTGGCAGGCCAGCGCGACCTCGAGCCCACCGCCGAGGCAGAAGCCGTGGATGACCGCGACCGTCGGCAACTTCAGCGCCTCTAGATGATCGACCACCGCATGCGCGGCGTGGATGCGGGTCTCGACCATCGCGGAATCGCTTGCGCCACGGAATTCGTTGACGTCGGCGCCCGCGATGAAGCCCGACGGTTTTGCCGAGCGGATCACGAGACCGGCGGGACGTTCGGTCTCGATCGCGGCGAGCACGGCGTCGAACTCTTCCATCACCTCGGCGGACAGCGTGTTGGCGCTGGCATCAGCGCGATCGAACAGCAGCCAGGCAACGCCGTCGGCGTCGCGCGTCAGCTTGAAGTTCTTGTACGGACTATCAGCCGCGGGCTGAGGTCCGAGCGTCAGCACGCGGTCGCCGAGCGCGGTCATGATCTTCGAATCCATGGTCACACCGCCTCGATCAGCATGGCACCGCCGAGCCCGCCGCCGATGCATTCGGTGGCAATCCCGCGTCGCGTTCCCAGCCGCTTCATGGCGTTGACGAGGTGCAGCACGATGCGGTTGCCAGAGGTGCCGACGGGATGGCCGAGCGAGATCGCGCCGCCATCGACGTTGAGCTTCTCACGATCGATCTCTCCGGCGGCACCGTCGAGGCCCAAAATCTCGCGGCAGAATTTGTCGTCGTTCCAGGCGGCGAGACAGCCGAGCACCTGCGTTGCGAAGGCCTCGTTCAATTCCCAGGTCTCGACGTCCTGGATTGTGAGGTTGTTGCGCTGGAGCAGCGGCGTCGCCGACATCACGGGGCCGAGCCCCATGATGCTCGGATCAAGCGCGGCCCAGTTGCTATCGACGATCGCAGCCTTCGGCCTCAGTCCGTGCTTTGCGACGGCCGCGTCGGAGGCGAGGATCACCCACGAGGCGCCATCGGTGATCTGCGAGGAATTGCCCGCGGTGACCTGGCCCCAGGGACGTTCGAACACCGGCCTGAGTTTTGCCAGCGTCTCGGCTGTCGAGTCCGGACGCACGCCGTCATCATGGTCGAAGAATTTTCCGTCGCGGGAGAAGGCGGTCTCGACCTCGCCCTTCAGAAAGCCTTCGGCCTGCGCGTGTGCAAGGCGTCGATGGCTCTCGGCCGCATAGGCATCCGACTGTGCGCGGGTGATGCCGAAGAGATGGCCGACGACCTCGGCGGTCTGGCCCATGTTCAATTCGGTGATGGGATCGGTCAGCCCACGCTCGAGGCCGATGATCGGCTTGAGATAGCGCGGACGCAGCTTGAAGGCAGCGGCGGCCTTCGCGGCAATGCCTTTCGCCGTGGCAAGACCGGCAAACCATCGCACGCCGGAGTTCGGCCAGACCAGCGGCGCGTGGCTCAGCGCCTCGGTGCCGCCCGCCAAAATCATGTCGGCGTGGCCCTCGCGGATGTAGCGGTAGGCGGTGTCGATCGACTGCATGCCGGAGCCGCAATTGATCTGCATGGTGAAGGCGACCATGTCCTCACCCATGCCGAGCCGAAGTGCTGCGACACGAGCCGGGTTCATCTCGTCCGCGATCACGTTGACGCAGCCGAGGATGACCTGGTCGAAAGTCGTGGGCGAGAACGGCTGGCGCGCCAGCAGCGGCCGGCCGCATTGCACGGCAAGATCGACCGGCGTGAACGGCCCCGGCCCCGATCGCGCCTTCAGAAACGGCGTCCGGCTGCCGTCGACGATGAATACCGGTCGTGCCATCAGCTCGCCGCCCTCTGTTTGACTTCTTACTACCCGAAATAGAGATGGCGCGTAATCCGTGCCATGTCACTAAGCGATACCGCGTGCCAGTTGTCGCCGAGCTTTTCCTTCGATCTCTCATAGACGTGGTACGGCTCGAGCTCGTCGCGCGACCACAAGATTACGCGCCTTCGGTAATCTGTGTTCAGTGTTTTCGCCAAGGCGATCTCGTCCGGAGAAAATGTACCCGTCTTGGATAGCAAAATATATGCGCTCGCAATTTCGCGAGGCACAGCGTCAGCCAATTTACAAAGCTTCCGGATGTCTTGCTGGTCAATAGCTCCCTCAGTCTTAGCCTCACCAAATACGACTTGAACCGGAGCTTCTTCGATTCCTAGGTTACCAGCAACAACGACTACGAAATCCGCTTCGCAAACCTCGATCTCAGCACCTTTTGGCCGGAAGTTGATGCCGGTAGAGTACATCAACGCACCTTCGTGAAGGGCTGTTGCGAGTTGCTGCAAAGTCACGGCAACGGGCACGCCTCCGAGTTGATCGTCGTTACGGCCAAAGATCCCGGAGCGCCGATATCGCCAGTCTCGGTCCCTAAGTTGCGGCGTCACATCGTAGCCATGGTCGCAATAAGGGCAGAGTGAAATGGTCTTGACCTCGTCCAAGTGAGTCCAGTGTGAAAGCCGACAATTCGGGCAGACAAACTCCAGACCGGCTCGGAACACGCGGCGCATCAACAGATATCGCAGCACGTCATCGGGACTCATATCGGCTTTTTCTCGATAAGCGATGTGCAGACGGTTGAATGCGTCAAATCCGACCGCACCCGTTCCTGGATCGACGTCACGAATACTTTCTATTGCCCCACTCCGTGTAAACGATTGATCGACGCCGAACTTCCGGAGAAGATTACGAACGCCACGAATTTTGAGGACCCGACAATCCTGTACACCCCCAAGCTGTGCGATCAAACGCGAAGCATGCAAACCTGCCTCTGAACGCTCTATCTCAACACCGCAGAGGGTAAAGAAAGATTTCATCCAGTCGAATACATGAAAGGCACTAATTCGAAGCTGCTGGGTTGAAACAGAGGTTATAAAGGCCACGGCGCCGCCGTCGAGACGGCCTAGTTGTGACCGAGCCGCGTCGTACTCAAAATGAAAATTCCGACCGTAAAATTCGTTAAGACGCGAGATGAATGGCGTCTCAAATGTCAACTCGGCATCCGGCCCGCCGTAGCGAGTTGCATCGACAACTACCGCATATTTTTGACGCAACGAATGAACGTCACCATCGTCGAATGGACGACCAGGCAGTGCAAAGGACGCATCCGACTTGCCGTCGCCCTCGAAGTAGGCCGGCACCACATCTCGATGAAGTAATGAAAAGCGCGGTCTATGCGGCCGAATATTCATCCCATTCCACAACATCGAGTTGCGACCGTCACTGACGACGACCTCTACCTCTTCGAGGTCCAAATCCGGTTTCCAGCTGTCGTCGCGCGGGATTTCCTTGCGAGTCCAAAGGGCGACGTGAAGCTCGCTCTCGAGAGTCGGCTTGCGAAACCTCTCAAGAAAAGCATTTGCATATGCTTTCAGACGCAGACCATGGTTCTGATCGTAGAAGATCATCGGCGCGCCTGCAGCCCGTAGGTTCCAGAACATTGCCAGCGCGTCGAAGTCTTCGACCGAGCCCAGCACGATGCCGGGAGCGAGCCATCCGGCTCGATTCCTTGAATGCGTAGTATCGTAGCCCGTTAAGGCAAGAGGCGAAATTTTTTCTAACAGTGTAGACGGTAATTCTTGATCCGGATTGATTTGGTTGTCCGGCGCACCGAATACATTCTGTATAGCCGCTCTGTAGTCGGGAATGTCTGCGTTTGGAGTAGGATATTTACCAAGCTGTGTGGCGAAGAACACACTAAGTGGATCGTTCACATCCCATGATGGGAAGCAGATGTTCTTTTCAATCTCCCTATCTCGCTGCTTCGTGAGGCGCCTTAGCACATGACGGATATCGGCAAATTCGCAGTCACGCTGACTAAAGATAGAGTCGCTCCAGCGATGATGCTCTAGATGGGGAAAGCGATCGATGAAGCCTTTATTTCGCTCATCAGGGCAAACGGGTAGCAATACGTCAACGGCGAAGCACGACACCAGACGATTGGCCAGCTCTGCGTCGTAAGCCGGAATTACGCAGTTGAAGCGACCGCCCCAAAGGCAAGCGTTCAAGCTCGCCATTTCGCCCAACACAGAGATGTCGGGCTCAGAGACGACCCAACCAATGCGGACAGGCCTATAGTCGAGCCAAATGCGAGGCGGACTGTTCATCGCACAGCACTTCTCGGCACGGCAAGATCGACCGGCGTGAACGGGCCGGGCCCCGAGCGCGCCTTTAAAAACGGCGTCCTGCTGCCGTCGACGATGAATACCGGTCGTGCCATCAGCTCGCCGCCCTCTGTTCACCGAGTTCCTGGAAGAACTGATGCACGCCGCCGGTTTTCTTGTAAATCGGCGACAGCGCCTCCGGCGCAAAATCGTCGACCTCGATGACTTTTGTGACGGCTTCATGAGCGGCCGCGACCTGCTCGCCTTCGGCCTGCGTGATCACGCCCTTGACAACGGCGTCCTTGGCGTCGCGGATATGCGCAGCGCGCATGCGCTTGGCGATGGCGTCGGTGCTCGTGACCAGCTTGAATGCGCGCTCCAGCCGGGCGAAGCCGCTGTCGTCGTCGACATGGGCGAGATCCGGCGTGAGACGCTCGCGCGCGGCCGTGGGCTCCAGCACGAGGCTTGCGCATTGGTGCACGACGCGGTCGGACGGGCCGAGCACGCGGGCACCGAAGGGCTGGACGACGAGCTTGAGAATCACAGCAACGAAGCGGTTCGGCAGGTTGGCGAGGATCTCGGCGAGCCGGTTCTCGATCGTCCGGAATCCGGTCGCCATGCACCATTCCAGCGCGGCAAAGTCTTCCTTCTGCCGGCCCTCGTCCTGCCAGCGCTTTAGCGCGGCAGAGAGCAGGTACAGCTCGGAGAGGATGTCGCCGAATCGCGCCGACAGCATCTCCTTGCGCTTCAGCGCACCGCCGAGCGTCAGCAGCGCCATGTCGGCGCAGAGCGCGAACGCCGCGGAGTAGCGCGATAGCTGGCGATAGAACGGCGTGGCGTCGCCTGCATCAGGCGCAAGCGCAAAGACGCCAAAGGTCCAGCTTCGGCCGAAGGCGCGGAACAGCGTCCGGAAGCTATGGCCGACATGCTTCCAGAACGCCTTGTCGAACGCGGCGAGACCGCGCTCGCGATCGGTATCGGCGAGCGCATTCATCTCGTCGAGCAGATAGGGATGGGCGCGGATCGCACCCTGCCCGAACACGATGAGATTGCGGGTGAGGATGTTGGCACCCTCGACCGTGATGCCGACCGGCACGGCGCGGTGGAGATTGCCGATATAGTTCTGCGGACCGTCGATCACGGCCTTGCCGCCGTGGATGTCCATGGCGTCGTCGACCGCAACGCGCATCCGCTCGGTCGCGTGCAGCTTCATGATGCCGGAGATCACGGCGGGATGCACGCCGGCGTTGAGCGCAGCGCAGGTCATTCGCCGCGCCGCGTCGAGCTGATAAGCGGTGGCGACGATACGCGCAAGCGGCTCCTCGACGCCTTCGAATTTTGAGATGGAGATGCCGAATTGCTCGCGGATGCGGGCGTAGGCTCCGGTGGTGCGCGCCGCGTAGGCGGCGCCTGCAGCCGAGAGCGACGGCAGCGAAATGCCGCGACCGGCGGCGAGCGCGGTCATCAGCATTTTCCAGCCGTGCCCGAGCCGTGCCTCACCGCCGATGACATAGTCGAGCGGGATGAAAACATCGCGGCCCCGGTTCGGGCCATTCTGGAACACCTGCATCGACGGCAGATGGCGGTGGCCGATCTCGACGCCGGGCAGATTGGTCGGGATCAGTGCCACGCTGATACCGAGCTCTTCCTGATCGCCGACGAGATGATCGGGATCGTAGGCCTTGAAGGCGAGACCCAGCAACGTCGCGACGGGACCAAGCGTGATGTAGCGCTTGTGCCAGTTGAGCTTCAGGCCCAAGACCTCCTGCCCCTCGAAGAAGCCCTTGCAGATGATGCCGGTGTCGACCATCGAGGCGGCATCGGAGCCGGCCTCCGGACTGGTGAGGCCAAAGCAGGGAATGTCGCGACCATCCGCGAGGCGCGGCAGCCAGCGCTCCTGCTGCTCCCTTGTGCCGAAGCGCATCAGGAGCTCGCCGGGGCCGAGCGAGTTCGGCACCATCACCGTGACGGCGGCGGCGATCGAGCGGGTCGAGATTTTCCGAACCACTTCCGAATGGGCATAGGGCGAGAAGCCGAGGCCGCCAAATTCCTTCGGGATGATCATGCCGAAGAATTTCTCGCGCTTGATGAAGGCCCACGCCTCCTGCGGCAGGTCACGCCATTCCCAAAAAATCTTCCACTCGTCGAGCATGGCGCAGAGCTCGTCGACGGGACCGTTGAGGAAAGCCCGCTCCTCGTCCGTCAGCGTTGCCTGCGGAATCCTCAGCAGCTTTGACCAGTCGGGATTGCCGGTGAAGAGATCGGCGTCCCACCAGACGTCACCGGCCTCCAGCGCCTCGCGCTCGGTATCGGACATCGCCGGCAGCACGCCGCGCGCCCAGGAGAAGATCGGTTTTGTCAGGGTGTCGCGGCGGAAGCTCATGGCGGACCTCATGCAACGGCGCGGTTACAGGGCATTTTAGCGGAAAGTGGCCGGCGGAAGTGAACACTTCGCGCCCAAAAAGAAGCGAATTGACGCGGCCGGGCGGCCACCCGGACCATAACGGCAGGGGCGTGGGGGCGGTTCCGGGGACGGAATAGGTGGGACGAGCAGTAGCCTGGATCAGTCCGGCCGGACCATCTCGAACATGTTTTCCGGCTTGATCTCGAAGTAGTCGCCGCGGCGACCGGCGCGCACGATCGGGCGGGCGGCGGCGGTCTGGTAGACGCCGTCCTTGATCATGGCCTTGTCGATATGGACGGCGACGACCTCGCCCAGCGTCAGCCAGGCGTCGGCCTCCCTGCCATCGGCGCCCTTGAGGCGGACGACGTCAGACACCTTGCACTCGAAAGCGACGGGGCTCTCAGCCACGCGCGGCACGTTGACGAGCTTGCCCGGCACGGCGGTGAGGCCTGCGATCTCGAACTCGTCGACCTCGGGCGCAACATGCGCGGCGGTCGCGTTCATGTGCTTGGCGAGATCCATCGTAGCGAGATTCCAGACGAATTCGCCGGTCTGCTGGATGTTCTCGACCGAGTCCTTCCAGTTGGTGGAGGAGAAGCCGATGATCGGCGGCACGTAGCAGAAGGCGTTGAAGAAGCTGTAGGGCGCCAGATTGACGTGGCCCTTGCCGTCGCGCGAGGAGATCCAGCCGATCGGCCGCGGCGCGATGATGGCGTTGAAGGGATCGTGCTTGAGGCCGTGGCCCTTGGCGGGCTCGTAGAAGTACAGGTCTTTGTCGGTCACGCTGGCTTCCCCTGATCGTCATTGCGAGCGCAGCGAAGCAATCCAGAATCCCTCCGCAGGACGCAGACTGGATTGCTTCGCTGCGCTCGCAATGACGGAGATTGTTGATCCGTCCTTGCCCGCCATCGTCTCGCGGGGGCGGCAGATCCACTTATAGGAGGAATTCCAGCGCCCTGTCAGTGGCGCGACGACAGACCCGCGATGACGAAATCGATCATCTGGTCGATGCTCGGGCCAGGCTTGGTGGCGCACTGGGCGATCATCTGGGGGTGGAAGAAGCGCATCATGGCGGTGCAGGCGCAGAGCGACGCCAGCTGCAGGTCCGGCGCCTCGAACTCACCGGTGGCGGCGCCCTGGGCGATCATCTGACCGATGAAGCCGGCAATGCACTCCATATGGGTGACGCAGACGTCCCAGTCCTCCTGCATCGCGATCTCGACCATCTCATGCAGCTTGGAGTCGCCGACATAGCGCTCGGTGTTCATGCGGTTGATGGTGGTGAGCAGCTCGCGGAAGCGCTCGAGCACCGGACCGGGCCTCGCCACGATCCGCTGCGCCTCCAGCTCGACCTCACCCATCAAGCTCCGCGCCACCGCCTGGTGGATCGCCTTCTTCGATTCGAAGAAGCGATAGACGTTGGCGGGGCTCATCCGGAGCTCTTTGGCGATGTCCCCGACCGTGGTCTTCTGGTAGCCGATCACGCGGAACAGCCGCTCAGCCACCTCGAGAATACGATCCCGGGTGTCGCCCTCGATATGTTCCGCAACCAGTGTCATCTGTCAGGACTCGTCTGTCGGTAGTCTTCTCATTTATTCAGCCGCTTCAGCAAGCGGAATTGCTTCCTGGTCATCGCTCCCATGCTGCGGCGCGGCAGGCTGCTCGGGGGTGCCGGCCTCGTCCAGGCTCTTTCTGAACCACAGGGCATAGAGGCCCGGCAGATACAGCAGCGTCAGGAAGGTCGCGACGAACAGGCCGCCCATGATCGTGATCGCCATCGGGCCCCAGAATGCCGAGCGCGACAGCGGGATCATGGCGAGGATGGCGGCGAGCGCCGTCAGCACCACGGGGCGGGCGCGGCGGACGGTCGCCTCCACGATCGCCTCTCGGCGAGTCAAGCCATGAGAAACGTCGGTCTCGATCTGGTCCACCAGGATGACCGCGTTGCGCATGATCATGCCGGCGAGCGCGATCAGGCCGAGCAGCGCCACGAAGCCGAACGGCGCGTTGGCGACGTTGAGCCCCAACGAGGCGCCGACGATGCCGAGCGGTGCGGTCAAAAACACCAGGATCAGGCGCGAGAAGCTCTGCAGCTGGAACATCAGCAGCGTCAGCATCACCATGACCATCAGCGGGAAGAGGATGAAGATCGAGGCGTTGCCCTTGGCGGATTCCTCGAACGCGCCACCCGGCTCGATGCGGTAGGCCGGCTCGAGCTGGTCCTTGATGGCTTGCAGCTTCGGCGCGATCTGGCCGGTGACGTCGGGCGCCTGCACGCCGTCGACGACGTCGGAGCGCACGGTGATCGCCATGTCGCGGTTGCGCCGCCACATGATCGGCTCTTCATGGGCGTACTCGATCTTGGCGATCTGCTGCAGCGGCACGGCGACGCCGTTACGCGACGTGATGGTGAGATCGCCGACGCGGCCGAGGTCGAGACGCTCGGACGGGATCGCACGCGCAACCACGCCAACCTTCTCGATGCCGTCACGGACGGTCGTCACCTGCGCGCCGGAGATCAGCATGGACAGCGCTTGCGAGACGTCCTGCGGGGTCAGACCCATGGCGCGAGCGCGATCCTGATCGACCACGAGCTTGAGGTAGGGCGACTGCTCGTTCCAGTCGAGCTGGACGTCCTTGACGTTCTTGTTCTCCCGCATGACGTCGCGGACCTGGTAGGCGATCTCGCGCACCTTATTGGCGTCGGGGCCGATCACGCGGAACTGCACGGGGAAGCCGACCGGCGGACCGAAATTGAAACGGTCGACGCGCACGCGGGCCTCCGTCAGCGTGCCGTCGGCGACAGCACCCTCAATCTTGGCCTTGACGCGCTCGCGCGCCTCGACGCCCTTGGCGACGATGACGATCTCGGCAAAGGCCTCGTTCGGCAGTTGCGGATTGAGGCCGAGCCAGAAGCGCGGCGAACCCTGGCCAACATAGGACGTATAGGTCTCGATATCCTTGTCGTCCTTGAGCAGCGTCTCGGCCTTCTTCACGGCCTTCTCGGTGACGTTGAAGGCGGTGCCTTCGGGCAGGCGCAGCTGGAGGAACAGCTCAGGCCGCTCCGACAGCGGGAAGAACTGCTGCTGGACGTGGCCGAATCCAACGATCGAGGCGACGAACACGCCGACGGTCGCGACCACGACGGTGATGCGGTGATTGACGCACCATTGCACGATCGCGCGCAGGCCGCGGTACATGCGGGTCTCGTAGACCGCGTGCGGATCGTGATTGTGATGCACCTTGATGTTGGGCAGCAGCATGACGCCGATATAGGGCGTGAAGATCACGGCTACGAACCAGGAGGCGACCAGCGCGATCGCCACGATCCAGAAGATGCTGCCGGCATATTCGCCGACCGCGGAATTGGCAAAGCCGATGGGGAGGAAGCCAGCGGCCGTGACCAGCGTTCCCGTGAGCATCGGAAACGCAGTTGATTCCCAGGCAAAGGACGCTGCGCGCATGCGGTCCCAGCCCTGCTCCATCTTCACCACCATCATCTCGACCGCGATGATGGCGTCGTCGACGAGCAGGCCGAGCGCGATGATCAGCGCACCGAGCGTAATACGGTGCAGGTCGAGCGACATCGTGTTCATGACGATGAAGACGATGCCGAGCACCAGCGGCACCGAGAGCGCGACCACGATGCCGGTGCGCCAGCCGAGCGCGAGGAACGACACGAACAGCACGATCACCAGCGCTTCCATGAAGGAATGCACGAACTCGCTGACGGCGTGCTCGACCACCTTGGGCTGATCGGCGATAAGCTTGACGTCGACGCCCTGCGGCACGGCCTTCATGAATTCCGCGGTCGCCTTCTCGACCTCCTTGCCGAGATCGAGGATGTTGGCGCCCTTGGCGGTGACGACGCCGATACCGATCGCGGGCTTGCCTTCCTGGCGGACGACGAAGCTCGGAGGATCGACATAGCCGTGGGTGACGGTGGCGATGTCGCCGAGGCGGAACACGCGGCCGTCGCTCTCGACCGGGGTCTCGGCCACCGCCTTGGCGCCGTCAAGCGCACCGGTGACGCGCAGTGGCACGCGCTGCGACGAGGTTTCGACCGTACCGGCCGGCGTCACGTTGTTCTGCTTGGCGAGCGAATCGAACAGCGCCTGCGGCGTGATGCCGAGGGTGGCGAGCTTGGCGTGCGAGAATTCGACGAAGATGCGCTCGTCCTGATTGCCGTAGACGTCGACCTTGGTCACGCCGGGCACCTTGAGCAGGCGCTGACGAAAACCTTCGGAGACCTTCTTGAGCTGGGCGTAATCGGCACCGTCGCCGGTCATCATGTAGAGGATGGAATCGACGTCAGAGAACTCGTCATTGACGACGGGTCCCAGAATGCCTGCGGGCAACTGGCCCTGCACGTCGACCAGCTTCTTGCGCAGCAGATAGAACAGATACGGCACGTCCTTGGGCGGCGTGGAGTCGCGGAAGGTTACCTGAAGCGCGGTGAAGCCGGGTTTGGAATAGGTCTGCACCTTCTCGAAGTAGGGCAGCTCCTGAATCTTCTTCTCGATGGGGTCGGCGACCTGGGCCTGCATCTCCTGCGCGGTCGCGCCCGGCCACATCACGGAGACGTTGACCACCTTCACGGTGAAGAACGGATCCTCAGCGCGGCCGAGCTTCTGATAGGAGAAGAAGCCAGCGACGCCGAGCACGAGCATCAAGAACAGGACCAGCGTCGGATGGCTGACGGCCCAGGCCGAAAGATTGAAGCGCTTCATCGCACTCTCCGGAAAAAACGATCCAATTGCCAAAAACGACAGCCACTCTGTTCAAGGCGTCGTCGCGAGGCAGCGAAGCAATCCAGGGGGCTGGGCAGGTTCTGGATCGCTTCGCCGCTTCAGCCTTTGCGTAGGGGCACAGGCCGAAACTCACCTCACACGACGTAACTCGTAATCTCTAGAACGACAGTGACGACACGACCCGCACCTTCTGGCCGGGATCGAGCTTCTGCACGCCGAGCGTGACGATCTTGGCGCCCTCGTCGACACCGCTGGTGATGACGACGTCGTTGCTGTCGTAGGACTTCACCGCGACAGGCTTCAGCGTGACCGCGCCATTGTCGTCGACGACGAAGAAGGACGGCTTGCCGCCTTCGTTGAACAGCGCCGACAGCGGCAGCCGCGCGACACGCTCGGTAGCAGCGTCCGACAGCGTCAGCGTCGCGGTCATGCCGAGCGAAACCTTGTCGTCGGCCTCGGGCAGCGAGAACTTTGCAAGATAGGTGCGCGTCGCGGAATCCGCGGTGGGCGCGATCTCGCGCAGCTTCGCCGTGTACTTCTTGTCCGGCTCCGACCAAAGAGTGACGCTGGCGGCGCCCGACTTGGCACGTCCGACCAGCGTCTCAGGGATCGCGACGACCGCTTCCTTTTCGGCAAAGCGGGCGACACGGATCGAGGTCTGGCCTGCGGCAACCACCTGGCCCGGCTCGATCAGCGTTGCGGTGACGACGCCACGGGCGTCGGCGTTGAGCGTCGCGTAGGAGAGGGAATTCTTGGTCAGCTCGACCGAGCGGACGGCGCGGTCGAGGCGCGCACGGGCTTCGTCGGCGGCGGCGCGGCTCGAATCCATCGCTGCGTCCGTGGTCCAGCCCTTGGCTTTCAGATCCTTGGCGCGCTGCTCGGCCGCGGCAGCCTGCGCCAGCACGCCGGTGGCCGCGGTCTGCTCGGCGACGGCCTGCTCGGCCTGGAGTTTCAGGTCAACCTCATCGAGGGTGGCGAGCGGCTGGCCGACTTCGACCGTCTGGCCGACCTCGACGAGGCGTTTTGCGACCTTACCGGCGACGCGGAAGCCCAGATCGCTCTCGATCCGGGGCCTGACGGTGCCGACGAAGCTGCGCTCCGGGGTCTCGGCATCATAATGGGCGGTTGCGACCAGGACCGGCCGCGGCGGCTCGGCTTTTTGTGCCACGGTATCATTGCACCCGGCCAGCGCAGCGGCCATCAGGGCCAGCGACACACCTGCCAAGAGCCTGGAATAGCTGGACAAAACGGACCGAACGAACATCGGAGGACACTCCTGCGTCTGCAATGAGAGGAATGTCGACTAATCACTGATAAAAGTCAATAATCGTCATTCATCAGAAAAGCGTGATCGTTAAGGGGGGTAAGGAGTCATGCGGTTGGCGGAACTCCCTTATCCTGATATGGTTACATGTAACCGAATGGAGGAACCCGTGCCGTCCTCTTCCAAGCCAAAGTCATCGCGAGCGAAGGTCCGCGAGCATCGAGAGCGGCTGCGCGCGCAGGGGCTCCGTCCGATCCAGATCTGGGTTCCGGATGTGCGTTCAGCGTCCTTCAAGGCGGAAGCCCATCGCCAGTCACTGGCGGTCTCATCGAGCGCTCAGGAATATGACGATCAGGCTTTCATCGATTCCGTCTCCATTTTGAATGACGAATGAAGCGGGGCGAGATCTGGACACTCGCGGGGGGCAAAGACTATGCGGGAAAACCGCGTCCCGTGGTCATCGTCCAGGATGACGGTTTCGACACAGCGAACTCCGTTACGGTCTGTGCATTCACGACCAACGAGACTGAAGCGCCGCTATTCCGCCTGCCGGTCGACCAGACCGAACGCAATGGTCTACGGGTACGCTCCCGCCTGATGGTGGATAAAATCACCACCGTGCCAAGGTCCAAGATCGGAAAGTTTGTGGGACGGCTCGACGACGAGGACATTTTGCGTCTCAGCCGCGCCCTGCTGGTGTTTCTCGGATTGGCCGGTTCGCAGAAAGGCGCCGGCGCAGATTAGCCGGTAGCCCGGATTCGGCTTCAGCGAAATCCGGGCTAGCTAGGTCGGAGAGATAATTACCGCCCCTGTTCGGCGAACTCGTGCTTGGTCTCGTGGCCGCCGACGAAGACCAGAATGCCGGCGAGCAGAGGCAGCACGGCGAGCACCAGCAGACCCGTCGAGGTCTGGCCGGTGGCTTCCTTGACCCAGCCGATCAGATAGGGACCGCCGAAGCCGGCGAGATTGCCGATCGAGTTGATCAGCGCGATGGCGCCGGCGGCCGCGGTGCCCGACAGCCACGAGGTCGGCAAGGTCCAGAACACGCCGAAGACGCAGAACACGCCGATCGCGGCGAAGGTCAGCGCCACCATCGTCATGGTGGGATCGGAGATGTAGCTGGAGATGGCGAGCGCGACCGCGATCAGGATCATTGGCGCACCGACATGCATCACGCGTTCGCGCGTGGCGTCCGAATGCCGTGCCCACAGGATCATGGCGACCGTCCCGAACAGATAGGGGATCGCGGTGACGAAGCCGGTCTGGGCGTTGCTCAGCCCGAACGCCTTGACGATCTGCGGCAGCCAGAACTGCATGCCATAGAGCGCGCCGACGAAGCCGAAATAGACCAGGCTCAACGTGATCACCTTCGGCGACGACAGCGCTTCACCGAGCGACAGGTGCTTCACCGCCTGCTTGGCAGCGATCTCGGAATCGAGTCTGGTCTTGAGCCAGGCCTTCTGCTCGGCCGAGAGCCAGTCCGCCTTCTCCGGCTTGTCAGTGAGATAGAACCAGGTGACGATGCCGAGTAGCACCGAGGGGATGCCCTCGAGAATGAACAGCCACTGCCAGCCCTTCAGACCCATCGCGCCGTCGAGCCCGAGCAGCAGGCCCGAGATCGGCGCGCCGATCACGGTCGAGACCGGCACGGCGATCGCGAAAGCCGCAAGGAAGCGGCCGCGATATTCGGCCGGGTACCAATAGGTGAGATAGAGGATGATGCCGGGGAAGAAGCCGGCTTCCGCGACGCCGAGCAGGAAGCGCAGGGCGTAGAAGCTGGTCACGCCGTTCACCAGCGCCATCAGTGCCGAGATGATGCCCCACGTCACCATGATGCGGGCGATCCAGCGGCTGGCGCCGAACTTCTCCAGCGCCAGATTGCTCGGCACCTCGAAGATGAAATAGCCGATGAAGAAGATGCCGGCGCCCCAGGAGAAGATCAGCGGCGTGAACTTCAACTCGGCGTTCATGGTCAGTGCGGCGAAGCCGAGATTGACGCGGTCGAGATAGGAGAAGAAATAGGCCAGAACCAGGAACGGGATCAGGCGCCAGGAGATGGCGCGGATGGTCGAAGTCTCGATGTCCGACTTGTTTGTATTCTCGGCCCCCGCGGAACCGGTATAAATTGTGGCCTGGCTCATGGCTTCCCCCCGATTTGTTGCTTTTGTGAGCTAAAAGGCGGTTTTCAGCATCACGGGCAAAGAGTCAATGGAAGCCATGCACGGAGCGCAGCCGGTCAACACCATTGCGCTGCGACAGAGCATGCTGCTCCGCACCGCCCTGGCTTTGATCGTGATCGCCTGCGGGCTGTCCCTACGCTGGTACGGCTTCCCGCTCGGCCTCCCCGCCTTCGTGGTGAAGTACGGCGGCTCGCTGCTATGGGCGACGATGGTGTTCTTGCTGGTCGGAGTTTTGGCACCACGGCTGTCGCGGAGCCAGCTTGCGGCCATCGCGATGGTGATTGCGATCGTTGTCGAGCTTTCGCGGCTGGTACATACGCCCTGGCTCGATGCGTTCCGGCTGACCACAGCGGGTGCGTTGCTGTTGGGCCGAATCTTTTCGCTGTGGAATTTGGTCGCCTACCTCATCGGAATCGTGGCCGGCGTCTGGCTCGACAGCCGTGTCGCGAGCTTCGCCCAAGATCGGATCCTGCCTCGATGTCGCAAACTCAATTCGCAACAGGCCGGCTCGACCCGCGAATGATCAGCTCCGTCGGCACGGTGAGAGCACGGCCACATTCAATCTCGTCGCCGCGCATCCGCTCCAGCAGCATAGTCGCAGCGTGGCGGCCCATGGCCGCAAGATCCCACTCGATCGCCGTGATAGGCGGCGTGTGCAATTCGGCCAGGTCGGAGTCGCTGCCAGCCACCACCGAAATCCCGTCACCGACGGCAATGCTCATCGTCCGCAGGGCCCTCAGGCAGCCGCCGAGCATGTCCATCGCCGCGACGAAGAGCGCCGTCGGGGGGTTCGCGAGACTCATGAGCGACGCCGTCGCCCGATAGGCGTCTTCGCTCGAGAGCACGTTGTCTCGCAACAATCTCGGGTCCGGCGTGATGCCCGCCGTCGAACACGCCGCGCGAAATCCCTCCAGGCGGCTTCGCGACGGAAAGGCCTTGATGTCGCCGACGAGCATGGCAATCCGCCGATGCCCAAGGCCGAGCAGATGGCTCGTCGCAAGCCGCGCGCCCTGGCGATGATCGGCCGTGACGCGATCGAGCGCCTCGATGCGATCGCGGTCGATGAGCATGACCGGCATCGGCGCCTCCGACAGCGCTTCGCGCACGTCGCGGTGCTCCTCGTCGCTCAGCGTCATCATCACGCCATCCACCCGGCGCCTACGGAAGGCCCGCAGCAAGGCGATTTCGACCTCGGGGCGGTTGGTCGTGCTCGCCAGAAGCAAGGTGTATCCGGCCTCGCGTAGAACCGCCTCGGCCTCCTTGATGAACAACGCGAAGCGCGGGATGTCGAAATCGCGAATCGCGCAGGCCACGAGCCGCGAGCGTCCCGCGCGCATGCTCTGCGCCGTGACATCGACCTCATAGCCGAGATGCGCCATGGCCCTTTCGACGCGTTCGCGCAGCTCCCGGGCCACCGTAGGATGATCATTGAGCACACGGGATACAGTGCCGACCGCGACACCGGCCTCTCGGGCCACGTCCTTGACTTTTACAGTTTGCGAACGGCGTGGCTGTGACAACATGCCGGTTATATGAACCGGTTCATCATATGAGACAAGGATTTTGGCAGAAATTGTAGAATTTTCCACCATTCGCATAAGGCCTCTCGGATCTTATATGAACCGGTTCATTGACTCTGGCGCCGGACTTGGCACAATGGCGGCAACGCTGAAAGCCGCACGAGGAGATCCCATCCTCTCGATCGGACGATTCCGGAGAAGAGCCATGCCTCAGCCCAAGGTCGCCTTTGTTGGATTTGGCGAGGCCGCACAATGCTTTGCCAAGCATCTCGCGGCGCAGACCGATGCGCCGATGGTCGCGTTCTGTCAGGGCAAGACGAATGCACCGCCCTACTCGCAAGCCTTTCGCGCGATGGCGGCCGGTTGCGGCGTCACGCTGGTCGAGCGACTTGACGATTTGTCGGACGCGGACGTGATCTTTTCCGCGGTCGTCGTTGCGGTTGCAGCCGAGACCGGCGAGGCAATATCCAGAATCGTACGTCCCGGCTGTCTCGTGGCGGACATCAATGCCGCGAGCCCGCGAACGAAAAGGCGTGTCGCCGAAGCCGTCGAGGCGCGCGGCGGCGTGTTCGCGGACACGAATCTGATGGGTTCGGTCGACCTCTATGGCGCCGCGGTCCCGCTCTATGCGTCCGGCAGCGGCGCCGAGCGCTTCTCAGACATTTTCAAGCCACTCGGTTTTCGCATCGAGGTGGCGGGTCCACAAGCTGGAACAGCAGCGGCCGTGAAGATGCTGCGGAGCGTGGTGACGAAGGGCATGGAAGCGCTGCTGGTCGAGGCCCTGACCGCCGCAACGCTCGCCGGCGTGCGCGAGGAAACCATGCGCGGGCTTTGCGCGTCGATGGATGCCACCACGTTCAGCAAGTTCCTGGACATGTGCGTCCGCTCCGACGTGCTGCATGCCGAGCGCCGCGCCGTGGAAATGGAAGGCGTGGTGGAGGGCCTGCGGGAATTGGGCTTCGACCCCCTGATGACGACCGCAACGGCGGAACGATTGAAGGTCTCTGCGCGGCTGGGCTTGCGGCAGGAATTTGCGCGACGCCCGGGCTATTCGGCCGACGACGTGCTGGACCGTTATGCGCATGTGGTGTCCGTCCATGGAGGCGAACCACGAGGCTCGCGCGGCGAACTCAAGAAGGGGCCGTAAAGTACGGGCCTGACTTTTTACTCCGCGAGCTGAAACCGCTCGAAGCGATCAAGCTCATCCTCGATCTTCTGCTTGAGCTCCTTGCGCCCCGCCATCTTCTTGGCCTGCCCGAGCCAGGTCCATTTCTGCATCAAGAGCTTCTTGGCCTGCCGGTCCGTCTTGAGGTCGAGCGCGGCGACGATCTCGTCGCCGACCAGCACGGGCAGCGCGAAATAGCCGAGCTTGCGCTTGGCCTTCGGCACATAGGCCTCGAACAGATGGTTGTAGCCGAAGATGAGATTGGTGCGCTTGCGCTGGATGATCAGCGGATCGAACGGCGACAGGATGTGGACAAGATCCGGCGACACCTCATGCGGCTCCAGCGCGGACGGCTGCGCCCAATGCTCCTGCTTGCCGGCGCCCTCGATCGCGACCGGCATGAGCTCGCCGCGGCGAACGCGCGCGGCGATCAGGCTTGCCACCGCCTTCTTGCTCGGCGCATCGAGATGGCAGACCGAATCGAGGCTGACGACACCTTGCGAGCGCAACGCGCGGTCGAGCAGATAGGCCGTGATCTCCTTGACCGAGGCCGGCTTCGGCAGCTTGTCCCAGCCGAAATGCCGCGTCATCAGATCATAGGTCTTGAGCATGCCCTGGCGCGCGCTGATGGTCGCGACGCCGGTGTAGAAGGCAAGCTGGAGCGCGCGCTTCGAGGGTTTTCGGCTCTGCCACAGATGCTCCTTCTCGGTGAGCACGTCGTCCTCGATGTCGCGGATCGTCAGCGGGCCGGCCCGCAACAGCCGCATCACCTTGCGCGTGTCGCCCGGCGTCACCGAGGCATACCATCTGTGCCCCTCGCGCTTGTGCTCGCGCATCGCCGGCAGGAAGAAGCGAAAATCGTTCGACGGCACATAGGACAGCGCATGGGTCCAGTATTCGAACACGCTCCTGTCGACGCTCTGGGCATGGCGCAGGTCGGCGCGGCTGTAGGACGGGATACGGCTGAACAGGATGTGGTGATGGCAGCGCTCGATCACGTTGATGGTGTCGATCTGCACATAGCCGAGATGGGAGACCGCATCAGCCACGGCCTGCGCGCCTTCCCCGAACGGCGCGCGCGTGTCGAGCCGCTGGGCGCGCAGCCAGATCTGCCGGGCCTGTGTCGTCGGGAGCGGAAGGGATTTTGGTGCGCGGGACATTGCGAAACGCAATGTAGCGAGATTCGCGCCGGGAGAAAGAAGCAGGCTGCCAAAGAAAAAGCCGCGCTGCCATCTGCTGACAGCGCGGCTGGATGGTGCGGGCCGAGGCCTACTTCATCATCATCGCCTTCTGCGCCTTCATGTAGTGCATGCAGGCGCCCTTCATCTTGCCCATGCTCATGTCGGTGTTGACCATGGCCATCTCCTTGTTCGCGGCCGTCTTGGCGGGCGTGTCGGCCGGACCGGTCATCATGGCCGTCGATTTCATCATGTTATCGCTGGTGCACGCCATCATCGCGGCGGATGCGGGCGAAACTGAAAAAGCGAACGCGACAAAGGCTGCGGCGGTGAGCAAGGTCTTCATCGAAATATCTCCTGAAGTAAAACGAAACCGGCGTCATGCCGGCATTCGCAATACGTATTCTCTGGCGAGAACGTTTCGCGGAGAAGACAATTTTCTTGCTGCAATGCGAAGGGAATCGGCCTCAGCGGCCGTCCTTCGGCGCCCTGGGCCTGTCACTGAGGCTACCGGTGGCGATATCGGGCTCGCAGGACGCCCTGCCGCGCCCCTCCGCCTGGCAGCGATAGACGCTGCCGGTGAGCCGATCGACCAGCCACATGCTCTCGTCGGTCGGAGCTTCGAGGCCGACATAGCGGGAGGTCACCCCCGTGATCAGCGTCGAGAGCAGGATCGCCACCGCAATCATCGCGGCGCCAATATAAATGGGCATGGGATTCAGAGACACAGTCCGATCCGGCGGGCCGCTGCGATAGAATTGATAGTCACTTGGCCTCGGCACTGGATGGAACTCGGCTCCCTCACCTGGCGATGTCTGACGAAGGTGTCTGCTAGGCGCGCATCTGGCCGATTTCTTGTTCGCGAGCAGGCCATGCGGCGACGGCTTTGCGACGATCGATCTGCGCAGGGCGCCAACTAAAATGGGCTCGGAGGCCCTTGGCCACCCAACGTGACCCGCATCACATCCAAGCCTTTGAACCTACCCTATGCTCGCAGCATCAAATCGGCATCAGGCGTCACAGCGAGGATACGAAGATGACCCATTTCAATAAGTTTTTTGGGCTGAAGGCGATGACACTCACGGCCGCGCTGTCGATGACGGCGAGCCTGGCTTTCGCCGGCGACACCAACGTCTCCACCAACCAGATCCTGGATGCGTTGAAGCCCAGGCCGATCACCCGCGGCCTGTCCGTCGGTCCGCAGGCCGATCCGACGGCGCAGGCCAAGGAAGCGAGCTTCCTGAACACCGTGCGCAACCGGCAGACCCGCTCGCTGTCGATGGGCGAGCGAGATCAGATCGCCGAACTCGCGGCGACCAAGCCGAACATCGATCTGGAGATTCAGTTCGACTACAACTCGGCCGACATCGCCAAGACCTCGGTGCCGTCGGTGCAGGCGCTCGGCAAGGCGCTGTCCGACCCGTCGCTGAAGGGCTCGACCTTCGTCGTCGCCGGCCATACCGACGCGATCGGAACCGAAGCATACAATCAGGGTCTCTCCGAGCGTCGCGCCGACACCATCAAGAAGTATTTGGTGCAGAACTACAGCCTTAGCGGCAACGATCTTGTCACCGTCGGCTATGGCAAGACCAAGCTGAAGGACACCGCCAACGGCGCCGACCCGATCAACCGTCGCGTCCAGGTCGTGAACATGGACACCAAGACCGCGTCCAAATGATCTGAGAAGTGATTGCAGCAATCGACAAGCCGCCTGCCGCGAGAGTGGCAGGCGGCCTTCTGTTGTCAGATCCAGCTCTGGAACAGCATCAGCCGGTTGAACGTCTGCATCGACGTACCGACGAAGGCGGCTGAGATCGGCAGCATCACCACAAAGCCCATCGCGGCGACGCCGACATAGGCCCACAACAGCCAGCGCGGCAGGCCGCCTCTGCTCAGCACATAGACCAGCGCGAGCGAGGCCACGGTTGCTGCCGGCAGATAATAATAGATGAAGCCCAGCGTGCGCGGCAGCAGCGCCCAGGCGAGCCAGAGGCCGAAATAGAACGCCGCAATCAGGAACGCATCCCAGCGACGCGCAACGATGAAGTCACGCAACACCACGACGAGCGCGAGCAGCGCCGGCCATGCGACCAGAGGATTGCCGAGGAAAACGACCGCCGCGACATTGTCGTCCGAGGTCTTGTCGAACAGGAACCACACGGGACGCGCGAGCAGCGGCCACGACGGCCACGAGCTCATGTAAGTATGGCCGGCGATCGAGGTGGTGGTGTTGTCGGCAAAGATACGACGCTGTGCTTCGATCAGATCCGGCAACGACACCCCGTAGAGCGGAACGAAGGCGGCGAGATAGGTCACGGCCGGCAACAGCGCAAAGCAGAGCGCAGCATGATGTGCTCTGAACTCTGGCCAGAGATCGGGGCGATACCAGTCGCTCGGCTCGGCGTCGGCAAACAGCGCGTGCCAGCCCTGCATCAGGCGGATCACCGCAACAATGACGATGCAGACACCGAGCGGAAACAGGCCGCTCCATTTGCAGGCGGCGGCGAGACCGAACAAGCTACCTGCGAGCGCGAACAGCGCCTGCGGCCGCTCTCGTCGAAAGCCGTGCATGAAGGCGGCGATGGCGAGCAGACCGAAGCCGAGTGCGAAGATGTCGAGCATCGCGATGCGCGCCTGCACATAGAGCATCTGGTTGAACGCCGCGATCAGCGCTGCTGCGATCGCGGGCCCTTGCGAACCGAACAGCGCGAGGCCGCAGAGATAGACCGCGACGATCGCGAGCGCGCCGAACAGCGTCGCCGGATAGCGCCAGCCGAACGCATTGTCGCCGAATGTTGCGATCGAACCCGCGATCAGCTCTTTCGCCAGCGGCGGATGCATCGGATTTAGCACCGGCTGCGACGTCCCGGAGCCCAGCATCTGCCGCGCAGCCGGCACGTAATGCACCTCGTCGAACACGAACTTTTCCGGCGTCACCAGCCCGATCAGCAGCGCGAGATGCGCAGCCAGGAAGATCGCGACAGCGATCACTGCGCTTCGCGACAAATTCGGAACCGCGTGTGCTTCAAGCGACTGCTGTAGGGCTACTTTGCGTGGCAAATCTGCGTCACCGCGAATAAAAAATAACTCAGCCGATCCATTGAACGCATTCTGCCGCAACTGTCACTAAGCTTACGCTCGTCCCGCGCCGCTTGTGATAATTCTGCCACAACACGGGTGCGCGATCAGGGATTTCGATCGGGTATGATATGAATTTTCGTTTTCTGTTTTTCCCTTCACTGCTGGCGGCCACATTGTGCGCTGCGCCTTGCGCGCAGGCTCAAACGCGCGTCGGCGAAGCCGTCCTGGTTCAGAACGAAGTGGTGCGCGTCGCCGCGACGACGTCACCGATCAGCGTCGGCGACAGCATGTTGCGCGACGAGACCGTGCGCACCGGCGCCGACAGCGCAGCGCGCTTCGTCATGGCCGACAGCACCAATCTGTCGCTCGGACCAGGCGCGACGCTGAAGCTCGACCGCACCGTCTTCAACGACGAGCACAGCTATCGCGACGTCGCGATCCGCATGACCACAGGAGCATTCCGCTTCGTCACCGGACATTCGGAGAAAACCGCCTACAAGATCACGACGCCGCTCGCGACCATCGGGGTGCGCGGCACCACGCTCGACATCCTGTCGCAGCGCGGCCGTTCGGTCGTCGTGCTTCAGGAGGGCGCGGCCAGCGTCTGCACGTTGAACTTCCAATGCATCCAGCTCACCCAGCCTGGCGATACCGCGGTCATCACCTCGACCGGCGGCAAGGCCAGCATCACCAAGACCAACACCCCGCCCTGGACTTTCGCCGCCAACTGCGCTGCGAATGCCGGGCTTTGCTCCGTCAACCAGTATGCCGACGCCTCGCCGACCATCTCGCCCGCCGTCCATGACGATGGCATGCTGTGCGGGCGCTGATGGTGGGGAAGCTCGGCTTCAGACGCTTCGTCCTGGCTGGTGCATTGAGCGCATCCGCTGCGCTTGCGCTGTTTGCGCTCGACGCCGGTCCGGCCGCAGCCCAGGCGAGCTGCGAATCAGAGTGCGGCGGGCTGGGACCCTCCCCGTCACCGACATACTCGCCCTCGCCGAGCCCCTATCCGTCACCGTCCCCGAGCCCGTCTCCGTCTCCAAGCCCGTCTCCAAGCCCGTCTCCGCCGCCGAGCCCGGCGCCGACCGGCTCCGATTCCAGCGGCAACTCGGTCAACGGCCTCGCCAACCAGCGCTTCAACCAGATGATCACCAACCGCGTGCTCGGTAACGTGCTGCTCGGCGTCAACGAGCAGGTCAATTGCAGCGACTGCGTCAGCGCGTTCGGCTCGGCCGGCTCGTTCTCGGCCGGCATCCACGGCCGCAAGGAGCTGACGCCCAATCTGTCGCTGCTCGCCGGCCTCGCCTACACGCAGTACGGCGAGGGCGGCTACAACATCACCAGCGCACCGATCGGCGCCTTTGCGCTGCGCTATGACTTCACCGATTGGGGCTCGTCGCGTCCATTCTTCGACGTCGGTACGATCCTGACGCCGTGGGAGAAGGCGCGCTACACCCGCAGCTACAACACCAGCCTCGGCCCGGTGAGCGTGACCAGCTCGACCAACGCCGCGAACTACGCGGTCTATGGCCGCGCCGGCTGGATGAGCCGGTTGTCACCGCGCGACGAGGTCGCAGCCTCCGTCGAGGTCTGGCAGCTCTGGCAGCGCGTATCGGGCTATGCGGACAACACCGTCGCGTTCAATCCGTTCGACGCCAGCATTGCGACCGGCACCGACCGCACCAGCCTGATCAAGATCGGCGGCCAGTGGACCCATCTCTTCGCAGGCAACATCGAGACCAACATCAACGGCGGCTGGGTGCAGTCGTTCGCCAGTCATAGCGGCATTGTCGCCACCGTGACCGGCGACGGCATGGTGGTGCCGACGATGGGCAACCAGGGCTGGTTCGAATATGGCGGCCGCCTCGGCTTCCGCGTGCAGAAGGGCTGGATCGTGGACCTCTTCGCCAACGGGACGCTAGGCCCGCAGCCGGTCGGCAACACCATCCACGGCGGCGTGGGGTTGAGGATTAGTTACTAGCCGCGAGCCCCAGTCTCGTAGGGTGGGCAAAGCGGAGCGTGCCCACCACTTCTCTCTCAACCGGAGACGAATGGTGGGCACGGCGCTGTCGCGCCTTTGCACCACCCTACGGCACCGATGTTGACGTCACGCCGCCGACTTGCCCTCGAACGCGCGCCGCAGCGCCTCGACATCGAGCTTCACCATTTTCATCATGGCCTGCATCGCGCGTGCGGCGGCTGCCTTGTCGGGGCTCGACAGGAAGTCGAACATCACTTTCGGCACCACCTGCCAGGACACGCCGTAGCGGTCATAGATCCAGCCGCACTGCTGCTCCTTGCCGCCGTTGGCCAGGAACGCATTCCAGACGCTGTCGACCTGGACCTGATCGTCGCAATGGATCATCAGCGACAGCGCGTGGGTATATTCCACCTTCATGCCACCGTTGAGCGCGACCAGCGGCTGGCCGGCCACCGTGAACTCGACGACGAGCACCGAGCCCTCCTTGCCGGACGGGTTGTCCGCAACATTGTGCTGGACGTGCGTGATCGCCGAATTCGGCACCAGCGAGACGTAGAACTTCGCGGCTTCCTCGGCGTCGCCGTTGAACCACATGCAGGGCACGAGCTTGGACATTGCGAATGCTCCTCTTCAGGGTTTCGATCAGGCGTTCGCCATGGCGGGCTTCGGGGGACGGCTGCCATGTCCATCCAGTTCACACCCCACATATGGCCATCCGGATCCTCGAAGCTGCGGCCGTACATGAAGCTGTACTCATCCTTCGGGCTGGGATCGGCCACTCCGCCCGCAGCCTCGGCCTTGCCGACGATATCGTCGACCTCATTCCGGCTATCGGCGGACAGGCAGAACAGCGCCTGGTTCGAGGTCTTTGCATCAGCGATCGGCTTCGGCGTGAACTGACGGAATTTGTCATGGGTCGTCAGCATCGCGTAGATGGTCTCGGAAAAGACCATGCAGCTCGCCGTGTCGTCACTGAACTGCGGGTTCCTGGTCGCGCCGATCGCCTCATAAAAGGCGGTCGCACGCTTGAGGTCGGTCACCGGCAGATTGAGGAAAATCATCCTGGGCATCGAAAGCTCCTTGGGCGGGTTCTTCCCAAGGACGGATGGCTGGACCGCCATCCGACACGGCTTCCGAAATATTTTCCCGGCCGCCGGCTGCGGGATTCTGTCGCACCGAACCCCGCGCAGTCTTCGGCCTTACTTCTTCTCGTTCGGATCCCGGTGCACCGGATCGATCCACAGCACGGTCTCGGGCTTCTCGACCGGCTCGATGTCGAGATTGATCGCAACCGCCTCGCCGTCGCTGCGCACCAGCACGCATTCCAGCACCTCGTCGCGGCTGGCATTGATCTCCTGGTGCGGCACGTAGGGCGGCACGAAAATGAAATCGCCGGGACCGGCCTCGGCGGTGAATTGCAGGCTCTCGCCCCAGCGCATCCGCGCCTTGCCCTTCACCACGTAGATGACGCTTTCGAGATGACCGTGATGATGCGCGCCGGTCTTCGCATCCGGCTTGATGCTGACCGTGCCCGCCCACAATTTCTGTGCGCCGACGCGGGCGAAATTGATCGCGGCCGCACGGTCCATGCCTGCCGTCGACGGCACGTTGGTATCGAGCTGATTGCCGGGAATGACACGCACGCCGTCATGTTTCCAGCGATCGTCATGATCGTGTGCATGTTGGGAATGCGAGTGGTCATGGCCGGTCATTGATCTTGCTTTCTGTTGGTTCCGTGCGGGGCAAGCTAACCAAAGCCGCGACATCAAGCCATACCAAAATAGGAACCCTCGCGCGCGTCAGCTGTTGTCCCGGCGAGAAAACCGGAAGGAGAGTTTCATGGGTAGCACGAGCGACAAGATCAAGGGCGCCGCCAACGAAGCGATCGGCAAGGCCAAGCAGGACATCGGCGAAGCCACCGGTTCCGAACACCTGCAGGGCGAAGGCGCGGTCCAGGAGGTGAAGGGCAAAGGCCAGAAGGCCACGGGCGATGCCAAGGACGCCGCGAAGGAAGCGATCGATCGCGCCGCTGCGGCGGCACGCCGCGCGGCGGAGTAACGCGCGCAAGATCGAGACTGAAAGCAAAAAGACCGGCCGCGAGGCTGGTCTTTTTTTATCCATCCGCACTGACGGCGAAAGTCTTCACTTCACCGCGAGCAATTCCACATCGAACATCAGTGTCGCGTTCGGCGGGATCACGCCGCCGGCGCCGCGCGCGCCGTAACCGAGCTGCGGCGGGATGATCAGCGTGCGCTTGCCGCCGACCTTCATCGTGGCAACGCCCTCGTCCCAGCCGGCGATGACGCGGCCCTTGCCGATGGGGAATTCGAATGGTTCGTTGCGATCGACCGAGGAGTCAAATTTCTTGCCCTTCTGGCCGTTCTCATAGAGCCAGCCGGTGTAGTGCATCACGCAAATCTGGCCGGGCTTCGGCGAAGCGCCGGTGCCGGCGACGCTGTCGATAGTCTGCAAGCCTGAAGCTGTGGTCATGGGTTTTCCTGCGGTCTGGGCCGATGCCGTGGTGGGGACGAATGTCGACACGCTGGCGATCACAGCGATCGCGAGGGCCGACATGATGGCGAGGAGCATGCGCTGGAAACGCTGCATAGAATACCTTCCGTTTGAGGCGGGAGGTGTCTAGCGCAACGAGCATGCGGTTTCCACCCCTCAGGCCTCGATATTTTCCAGCCGTACCGGCAGCTTGCGGATGCGCTGGCCGGTGGCGTGATAGATCGCGTTGCAGATCGCTGCATTGGTGCCGACATTGGCGAGCTCGCCGAGCCCTTTCGCGCCGGCCGGATTGATGTGATCGTCCTGCTCGGAGAGCAGGATCACCTCGACCCCGGGCACATCCGCATTCACGGGGACGAGATAGTCGGCAAAATTGTCGTTGACGTAGCGCGCGGTGCGCTCGTCGATCTCCGTGGCTTCCAGCAGCGCCGAGGACATGCCCCAGATCAGGCCGCCCATCAGCTGGCTGCGCGCTGTCCGCGGATTCATGATGCGGCCTGCTGCGAACGCACCGACCAGCCGTGGCGCGCGGATCTCGTGTGTGAAGCGGTTGATCCTGACCTCGACGAACTCCGCACCGAAAGCGTAGGCGATCTTGTCCTTCAAGGCGGCACCACCGACGAGGCGCACGTGGCCGCTATGCATTGCCTTGAAGGAATCCAGCGGCGCGCCGTCCGGCTTCCACTCGCCATATTCTTCGACCACGCTGGCACCGAGCGCGTCGAATGCCTTCTCCAGATCAAGCGGCCGGTCACTCTTCGCCGCCTGCGTCGTCGGCGTCTGGCCGATGCCGACCGTTTCCTTGGCCTTGTCCGTGAGGCTCTCGTTTGGCATCACTGCCTTGAACAATTTCTGGCGGACCTGGTCACACACCATCATCACCGCCGAGCAGGTGCTCGCGGTCGAGTTCGAGCCGCCCGCGACCGGCGCCGGCGGCAGATCGCTGTCGCCGATAAAGACCGAGACCTTCTCCAAGGGCACGCCGAGCCGCTCAGCCGCGGTCTGGGCAATGATGGTGTAGGCGCCGGTGCCGATCTCGTGGCCGGCGATCTCGACCCGGGTACGGCCGTCGCGCTGGAGGCGCACGCGTGCCGCCGACGGCCCCATCTGCGTCGGATAGCAAGTGGAGGCACAGCCATAGCCGACCAGCCAGTCGCCATCGGACATCGATCTGGGTGCGGCCGAGCGCTGCGACCAGCCAAAGGCTTTGGCCGCCTCGTCGAAGCACGCCATCAGCGATCGCGAGGTATAGGGCTTGCCGCCGATCGGCTCATTGGTGGTGTCGTTGACGCGGCGGAGCTCGACCGGATCCATGTTGAGCTTGACCGCGAGCTCGTCCATCGCGCTCTCCAGCGCGAACAGATACGGCACCTCCGGCGGCGAGCGCATGAAGCCTGGCGTGTTTCGATCCGCACGCACGATCGACACGAGGCTGTCGACGTTCGGGCAGGCATAGAGCCGCGTCGTGGTCTTGGTGCCACCGACGCAATAGGCGTCAGCGCGCGAGGATACTTCTGCGCCCTCGTGCCCGAGCGCTACCAGCTTGCCGTCGCGGCTGGCGCCGAGCTTGATCTCGTGGCGGGTCTCGGCGCGATAAGTTGCGATGGTAAAACCCTGGTCGCGGGTCGGGACCAGCTTGACCGGCCGGTTCAGCCGCTTGGCGATGCCGGCGATGATCGCGGTGCGCGGCGTCATCGAGCCGCGCGAGCCAAAACCGCCGCCGACATAGGGATTGACCACCCGCACCTTGTCAGCATCGATACCGAGCTGCTCGGCGACGCCGTTCTTCAGGCCGTAGACATATTGGCTCGGCTCATAGATGACGAGGTTGTCGCCCATCCAGGCGCAGCTGGTCGAGAATAGCTCCATCGGGTTGTGATGCTGGGTCGGCGTGTCGTAGGAAGCGGTGAGCTTCACCTCGGCCTCCTCAAACGCCTTGGCGAAATCGCCGACCTGCGGATCTTCCCTGAATTGCGCGTTCTGGCCTTTCGCGGCAGCTTTCGTGGTTCCCGGCGAGTCGAAGCTCGCGCTCGGGGTGGCCGCCGAGTAGCCGACCTTGACGCGATTGGCGGCCTCGCGCGCAGCCTCATAGCTCTCTGCAACGACCACAGCGATGATCTCGCCGTCATGCGCGATGTCGGCCGATTTCAACGGCTGGATCGTGGTCCCGGCATAGCCGCCATTGCTGAAGAGCTTTGACTCCTTCAGCTTCGGCGCATTCTCGTGCGTGACAATGTCGATCACGCCGCGGACACGCTTGGCATCGCCGAGATCAACGCTGTTGATGCGGCCCCTGGCAATCGCGCTGGTGACCAGGAACGCATAGGCAGGATTGTCCAGCGGCATATCGGACCCGTAGGTCGCCCGCCCCGTGACTTTTGCCGTTGCATCATAGCGCGGCACGGGCTGGCCCATGTTCGCCTTGGGCTCGGGAGCAGCAGCAGTCATGGTCAGATCTCCATCGTTACGGCCTGCTGGAGCGCGCGCGCCACCACGCGCTTGCCGAGCGCGATCTTGAAGCTGTTGTGCCGACGCCCCTTGGCGTCGGCGAATGCGGCGTCCGCAGCGCGCTGCGCCAGACCGTCATCGAACTTCCGGCCCTTGAGCAGCGCCTCCGTCTCTCGCGCGCGCCAAGGTACCGTGGCGACACCACCCAACGCGATGCGCGCATCCCTGATCGTGCCGTCCCGTACATCGAGCGCGACGGCGGCGGAGGACAGCGCGAATTCATAGGATTGCCGGTCACGCGCCTTCAGGTAGACGGAGCGCGGCCAGCGGCCGGGAATGACGAAGGCGGAAATCAGCTCGCCCGGTTGGAGCGAGGTCTCGATCTCGGGCGTGTTGCCGGGGGGCTTATGCAATTCCGCAAAAGGCATGCTGCGGGTCCCGGACCTGCCGGTGACCTCGACCGTGGCGTCCAGTGCGATCAGCGCCTGGGCGAAATCGCCGGGATAGGTCGCAATGCATTGCTCGGAGGTGCCAAGCACGGCATGCATGCGATTGACGCCATCCATTGCGGCACAACCGGAGCCGGGATTGCGCTTGTTGCAATTCTCGTAGGAAACGTCGCGGAAATAGCTGCAACGCGTCCGCTGCATCACGTTGCCGCCGAGCGTCGCCATATTGCGCAGCTGCGCGCTGGCGGCGAGCTTCAGGGAATTTGCAATGACCGGATAGTTGCGCTGGATGTCGTCATGTGCGGCGACGTCGGACATTTTTGCGAGCGCACCGAGCCACAGGCTCCCGCTCCCAGGCTCGATCGCCGACCAGCCCTGCGCGAGCGGATTGATGTCGACGATCGCGGCGGGCCGCATCACGTCGAGCTTCATCAAATCGATCAGCGTGGTGCCGCCGGCGAGTGGCTGTGCCGTGGCCTGCGTTAGCGGATTGTTGGCTGCCGCGGCGGCGCTGAGCGCCTGCACGGCCATGCCGGGGTCGGTTGCCCTCTGATATGAAAACGGTCGCATGGGCCTAGCCTTTCATGATTTCCGGCGCGGCCTGTTTCACGGCGGCAACAATGTTGGGATAGGCAGCGCAGCGGCAGATGTTGCCGCTCATGTACTCGCGGATGTCGGCGTCGGAGCCGGCATGCCCCTCCTTCACGCATGCAATCGCGGACATGATCTGGCCGGGCGTGCAATAGCCGCACTGAAAGGCATCGTTGTCGACGAAGGCCTGCTGCATCGGATGCAGGCGGTCGTTGGTCGCGAGTCCTTCGATGGTCGTGATCTCTTGCCCTTCGGCCGCGAGCGCAAGCGTCAGGCACGACACCACGCGCCGATCGCCGATCAGCACTGTGCAGGCGCCGCACTGGCCGTGATCGCAGCCTTTTTTGCTGCCGGTGAGCTTGAGATGCTCGCGCAGCGCATCCAGCACCGTGGTGCGGGCGTCGAGGTTGAGGCGCTTGTCCTGGCCATTCACCCGCAGCGTGACATCGACGGGAAGCGCCGGATCCTGCGCCACGGGCGCTTGCGCATCCTGCACGGCCGCGCGCGCCGTCAGCGGAACAAGCGCGCTGCCTGCGGCGCCGGCGATGAAAGCGCGCCGGTGGAATCCTGATTGTCGGGAACTTGAGGTATCGGACATGGACGGCCTCCGCCGCTTGGAAACAAAGCAGCGCACGCCTGCACCGCTCATCGCCCCATAACTTGGAGTAACGAGCTCAGTTCCGAATAAGAAAGGGCGGCGCAGCCTGCGCCGCGCCGCCCCTTCGTCAACTTTTCCTGATCTTGTGCGGAACCTCGCGAAGGCTCAATAGCCCAACGCGCAGCCGTCCTTGCGCGGATCGGAACCGCCGGTGAGCGTGCCCTTGTCCCAGTCGATCCAGATCGCCTGGGCGCCGCCGAGCGGGCCCACCACATTCGTGGTCTTGTGGCCGAGCTTCTTGAGGCCCTCGACGATGTCAGACGGCACGCTGTCCTCAAGCTGATACTGGCCCTCGTAATGCAGGCCGCGCGGCATGTCGATCGCCTCCTGCACGTCGCACCCGTAGTCGAGGATGTTGGTCAAGAGATGGGTATGGCCGGTCGGCTGATACTGGCCGCCCATCACTGCGAACGACATCGTGGAACGGCCGCCCTTGGTAAGCAGGCCCGGCATGATCGTATGCAGCGGGCGCTTGCTGCCTTCGATGCAGTTGGGATGGCCCGGCTGAATGCGGAAGCCGCCGGCGCGGTTCTGGAACAGCACGCCGGTCTTGTTCGAGACGATCGCCGAGCCGAAGGAATGTGCGATCGAGTTGATGAACGAGCAGACGTTGCGATCCTTGTCCACGACCGTGATGTAGATGGTCGAGGGATTCATCGGCGGCGCGACATTCGGCAGGTCGAGCATTCCGTCCAGGCGGATCTTGCTGATGTACTCGTCGGCAAAGCCCTTTTCGAGCATCTCGGCGACGTTGATCTTCATGTGCTCGGGAGAGGCGACGTGCATCTCGCGATTCATGTAGGCGATGCGGGCGGCTTCCGCCTCAAGATGGAAGCGTTCCACGCTGAGCGGCGCGTATTTGGTCAAGTCGAAGCGCGACAGGATGTTCAGCATCAGCAGCGCGGTGACGCCGGGCCCGTTCGGCGGACACTGCCAGACGTCGTAGCCCTTGTACATCGTGCCGATCGGCGTCGTCGTCTCGGTCGTGTGCGCGGCGAAATCGTCGAGCGTGTGCAGGCCACCGATGCCGCGTAAGGTCTCGACCATGTCCTCAGCGATCTCGCCCTTGTAGAAGGCATCGCGACCGTCCTTGGCGATTGCGCGTAGCGTCTTGCCGAGTTCGGCCTGGCGGATGATGTCGCCGGCCACCGGCGGCTTGCCGCCAGGCAACAGGTAACGAACGGTGTTGGTGCCGCCCTTCAGCTTCTCGAACTGGTTCTTCCAGTCGAACGCGATGCGGGGGGCAACGACATAGCCTTCCTCGGCCGCCTTGATCGCGGGCTGCAGCAGGCGGTCGAAACCGAACTTGCCGTGGTCGCGCAGCACGGTGTCGAAGGCGTCGATCACGCCGGGGATCGAAACCGCATGGGCCGAGGTCAGCGGCACGGATTTGATCTTGCGCTCGATATACCAGTCGGCGTTGGCCGCCTTCGGCGCCCGGCCGGAGCCGTTATAGGCGATGATCTTGCCTTCGCCGCGCGGCTGGATCAGCGCAAAGCAATCGCCGCCGATGCCGGTCGATTGCGGCTCGATCACGCCGAGCAGGGCAGAACCGGCCACCGCCGCGTCCACCGCCGTGCCGCCTTCGCGCAGCACCTCGATCGCGGCCATCGAGGCCTGCGGATGCGAGGTCGCCACCATCGCGTTGGTGGCGTGGACCGTGGACCTGCCGGGGAAATGGAAGTTTCTCATCGAATTCTTGCTCTCTTGGGCGTGTGGGCTAAGTCTCTGGGCGCGTGCGCCGCGATCTCGGGAAAACCGGGCCTACATGACACATTCCAGCCCGCCCGGGCAATGCTGGCATACCAGGGAAATGGCTGCCATTCGCTGGGAATAGAGCTATCGGTTGCGGGTTTTCTGGGCGCCGGCCGCCTGCTAAACGGGCGCATGATTTACAAGGTCTGCGCCTTCTACCAATTCGCCGCCCTGCCCGATTACCGCGAGCTGCGGGAGCCGCTGCGCGCGCTCTGTGCCGGCCTGTCGCTGAAGGGCAGCGTGCTGCTGGCCCAGGAGGGCATCAACGGCACGATCGCAGGCTCACCTGCGGCGATCGACGCCTTCGCGCACGAGCTCGGGCACGGGGCGATGTTCGGCGGCCGGCTAGACAATCTCGAACTGAAATGCTCGACCGCGAAAGCGATGCCGTTCGGCCGGCTCAAGGTGCGGCTGAAGAAGGAGATCGTCACGCTTGGCGATCCAGCCGCCGACCCGACCCGGCAGGTCGGCACCTATGTCGAGGCCGCCGAATGGAACGCGCTGATTTCTTCGCCCGACACGCTGGTGCTCGACACCCGCAACGCCTTCGAGGTAGCGATGGGCACGTTCGAGGGCGCGGTCGATCCTGACATCACGAGCTTTGGCCAGTTCAAGGATTTCGCCGCCGAGAAGCTCGATCCGTCAAAGCACCGGCGTATCGCGATGTTCTGCACCGGCGGCATCCGCTGCGAGAAGGCGAGCGCGCATCTGCTGGCGCGCGGCTTTGCAGAGGTCTATCACCTCAAAGGCGGTATTCTGAAATATCTGGAACAGGTGCCGGAGGCGCAGAGCCGCTGGCGCGGCGAATGTTTCGTGTTCGACGAGCGCATGGCGCTTGGTCACGGATTGCGCGAACGGGGCCTGCGCGAGCAAGAATTGGGGCACGCACGTGACGAATGACATCAAGACGCTCGCCGAACGCATCGACACGCTGGAGACGCGCCTGGCCTATCAGGACGACACGATCGAGACGTTGAACCAGACCATCACCGCGCAATGGAAGCAGATCGACGTGCTGACGCGACAGCTCGGGCAGCTCAACGACCGACTGCAGGAGGCCGAGGCGAATGCGCCGGGCCCCGCCAACGAACCCCCGCCGCATTATTGAGCCCTTTTACTGACCAGACGCCTTCAGCATATTCATCACCTCGCCTGACATCATCAGGCGATCGCGGCCGGCGTCCTTGGCGGCGTAGAGCGCACGGTCGGCGGCCTCCACCAGCGATCCCGTGCCCGCGGTGCGCTCCAAGACCGGCCGGCAGGCCGCACCACCGACCGAGACGGTGACGCATGGCGCGGTCGGATTGGAAGCATGAATCAGGCCCGCATCGTGGACGGCGCTGCGGATCCGCTCGCCGATCCGGGCACAGCCGGCGGCATCGGTGTTCGGCAGCAGCATGGCGAATTCCTCGCCGCCGTAACGGGCCGCGAGATCGCCGACCCGCTGCATCTCGGCCGCGATGATCTTTGCGACCACGCGCAAGCAAGCGTCGCCGGCGGGATGGCCATATTCATCGTTGTAGGACTTGAAGTGATCGACGTCGATCATCAGCAAGCCAAGGCTGGAGCGATCGCGATAGGCCCGCGCCCATTCCTCCTTGAGCCGCTCGTCGAAACGGCGGCGGTTGGCAAGCCCGGTGAGGCTGTCCTCGATCGCGAGCGTCTCGAGCCGGGTCTCCAGCTTCTTCTGTTCGGTGATGTCGCGCGAGATCGCGACGACGCCGTCGACATTGCCGTTGTCCTTGCGCGTGACGCGCATGGTCGATTCCAGCCAGACCTCGGTCTTCTGCCGGTGCACGTTGCGGTAAGTGAGCCGCGCTTCGTCCGTTTCGCCGCGCTTCATGGCATCGACGATGGCCTGCACATGCGGCCGATCCTCCGGATGGATTCCAGCAAGCGCGTCTGTGCCCATGAGCTGATTGGGGCGCCAGCCGACGACGCGGTTGGATGACGGCGAGACGTAGCGCAGCCGTTCGTCGAGCCCGATGCGGGTGACCATGTCGCTGGAGCCTTCCGCGAGCAGGCGGAAATGCGCCTCCTTCTCGATCAGGGCCGCGGCCATGCGATGGCCGCGCTGCAGCTGCCGCACCAGCACCGCGCCGATCACCGCGATCAGCATCACCAGCGCGACCACGTAGAGCATGCGGGAGATCGCGGCTGCCCGCCACGGCGCGAGCAGCTCGTCCTTGTCGACGGTTGCGAGCAGCACGAGCGGATAGCGGGCGCTGCGCTTGAAGAAGCTGACGCGCTCGGCGCCGTCCAGCGGCGACTTGAAATGACGGGCGCCACTCGCCTGTTGCAGGCTGGCGTCGCGGAACAGCGCCGTGTCGGCGACGCTGCGGCCGACGAACTTCTCGTTGTTCGGGTTGCGCGCGATGATCATGCCGCCGCCGTACATCAGCGTCACGGAGCTGTTGCGGCCGATCTCGAACTGCTCGTAGAAATGCGACAGGTATTTGGAGCCGATGGCCGCGAGCACCACGCCGCCAAAGCTGCCGTCGGGCTTGTTGAAGCGGCGCGACAGGGTGACGACCCATTCGCCGTCGACGAGGCTCTTCACGGGACGGCCGACATAGGCCTCGCGCTTGGGCGAGAGCTGGTGGTGACGGAAGAGCGTGTCGTCGCTGAGCGTCGAGGCGATCGTGCCGGGCGAGGTCAGCCAGTTGCCCTGGTCGTCGATGATGGCGAGGCTGTGGACGCGCTCCATCGCCTTCTTGCGCGCCTCCAGCAGGTTGCGCAGCTTCGCGATCGTGGCGGGATCGGCGCCGTCCATCTCCAGCCGGCTGACGACGCCGACGACGCCGGAATCCAGCAAATCGAGGCTGTCCTCGGCATGCTGCGTCAGCGAGCGGGCGACGTTCGCCATCTCGGTTTCGGCGCCCTTGAGCACCGCGTCCCGCGCGACCCATTCACGCCAGCCGCTGACGCCGAGGATCGCCACGCAGGTGAGCGCGACAAAAGCCGCCGCGCGCAGCGGCAGGCGGCTCCATCCGGCTCTCTGTGAGATGACGTTCATGCGGCAGAAATCTCCAATAGACGGAAACTCTGCCGCTTCTCTTATTGAACCCTGAAGCGCTTGCCGGGATTCGCATTCATCTACGGGTTTTTCCGTACTCCTACGGACCGGGGCTTCCGCAGATCGCTAACAAGGTCTTATCAAGCCTATCGGAAACCGGCGGCCCTAGCTGAAGATCGACTTGACCTTGTTCCAGAGCGAGGGATGGTCGGCCTCCGCGTCGGCCTTCGACGGCGTCGGCTGCGTGGCGCTTACGGGATCGGAGGCGGGGAAGGTATCTTCCAACCCGGTATCGAGCTTGGCGTGGCGGTCGGCCGCGAGCGCCTCGTGAAGATTGTCGGCGTGCTTGTCGTGCGGCGCGGGATTGAATCTCTGAGCCATGGGATTCCTCCTCCATTGCCCGGTCAACGCGGCGCAATTGCGCTGGTTCCCCTGTTCCGCTCAGGCCGCGCCCGGTGTATCAGGAACCTCAACTCTGCGTCAGGAACGTTCGTGCCCCAGTCTGCGACAAAGCCCTTCATCGACGTGCTCTCCGGCCAGCGGCAAGCCGTCCCGCCCATGTGGATGATGCGGCAGGCCGGCCGCTATTTGCCGGAGTACCGCGAGGTGCGCGCCAAGGCCGGCGGCTTCCTCGATCTCTGCTTCAATCCGGAACTGGCCGCCGAGGTCACGCTGCAACCGATCCGCCGGTTCGGCTTCGATGCGGCGATCATCTTCTCCGATATACTGGTGATCCCGTACGCGCTCGGCCGCTCGGTGCGCTTCGAGGTCGGCGAAGGCCCGCGGCTCGAGCCGCTGGATGATCCGGCGAAGGTCGGAACGCTCGCCGCGCAGGCCGACTTCGACAAGCTCAAGCCGGTGTTCGAGGCACTCAAGCTGGTGCGCCACGCGCTCGATCCGAAGATTGCGCTGATCGGCTTCTGCGGCGCGCCGTGGACGGTTGCGACCTATATGGTCGCGGGCCACGGCACGCCCGACCAGGCGCCGGCGCGGATGATGGCCTACCGGCATCCGGACGCCTTTGCGAAAATCATCGACGTGCTGGTCGAGAGCTCGATTCACTATCTGCTGGCGCAACTCGAAGCCGGCGCCAACGCCTTGCAGATTTTCGACACCTGGGCCGGCGTGCTGCCGCCTGCCGAGTTCGTGCGCTGGTCGGTCGAGCCGACGCGTCGCATCGTCGAAGGCGTGCGTGCGAAAGTGCCCGATGCCAGGATCATCGGCTTCCCTCGCGGCGCCGGCGCGCAATTGCCCGGCTATGTCGAGGCGACCGGCGTCAACGCCGTCAGCATCGACTGGACTGCCGAGCCCGCCTTCATCCGCGAGCGGGTGCAGAGCCGCGTCGCCGTGCAGGGCAACCTCGATCCGCTGGCGCTGATTACGGGCGGCGCGGCACTCGACCGCGCGGTCGACAACGTGCTGGCGGATTTTGCGCAAGGCCGCTTCATCTTCAATCTCGGCCACGGCATCCAGCCGGAGACGCCGATCGCCCATGTCGAGCAGATGCTGAAGCGCGTGCGGGGGTAAAAAAATTCCGCTCCCTCAGGGGCGGAAACAAAAACCGCGAAAACAACCCCATGCACAGTACAAATCATTGAGGAATCTTGCCTGGCGCAATCACGGGCCCTGCGGCCGCGAGGTTTGACACGTCGGGCAAAACAGGCGCACGATGGCATCATCCCGCCGACCTCCCCCGCATCCGGTACCTGATCGCATGACCAAAGCACGCGCCGTGCCCATGCCCAGCAACAGCGTGCTCGCGCCGCTCTACGCAGGCGCGGACCTTTTGGATGCGTTTGCAATTCAACTGCCGGCGGGGGCCAGCGATGAGGTAGAGGTGCTGGCACGCGCCGCGCTCGAGCAACAGGCGTGGTGGATTCGTGCGCTCACGCGTGTCCGCGATGTGGTGATGGCGACTGTCGCCGTCAAATCGTCGCGCGCCGTCGGTGTTGCCGCAGCGGCGCGTGGGCCGGTTATCGGCTTCTTCCCGGTGCTGTCAAAGAGCGCCACGGAGTTGGTGCTGGGCGCGGATGACTGGCATCTCGACTTCCGCGTCAGCATCCAACTTCGCGCCGATGCAGCAAATGGGCGCGAGCTGGTCGCGGGTACCGTCGTGCATTGCCATAACCGACTTGGGCGTATCTATCTCAGCACGATAGCACCGTTTCATCGCGTAATTGTGCCGGCCAGTTTAGAGCAGGCGGCAAGGGCAATGAAGGTTTGAGCATGCTTTGGTGGTCGCGACTGGCTGTAGTCCGCCATTAGCCGTCGACGAACGAGTCTGCCTCTGAAATAGCAGACTTCGTGCGCATCGCGTCCAGTTACGGAACCAATATCGCAATTGATAAACTCCGATCTGCTCGGCAAGTCTTTCTTTTGGAACGAGCCGATAAGACTTTTAGGCACGAAGGATTATGTCCATGTACTTCCTCACTGCCTGTCTGATCGTGGTCGTCGTGAGTTTCGAGGTATCGTTTCGTCGATCCTGGAATCTCTCACGGAACTCTCGTGGGGTTGCCCCGGCCCAGCGGCTCGCAGCGCGGCGGCGGGCGCTTTGGCCTGCGTTCTGCGCTCTGGTTTTTACCCTGCTGGGGCTGATCGGATTTGATCATGTTCAAGACAAGCTTGGTCTCTCCGCAACAGCCAATCTCATGATGTTGAGTGTCTCTTTCTTCAGCGGCTGGTTTCTTGGCGCCATTGCCGGGATGGATCGAGATTGAAGCAGCGACTAATGCAGAGCGAAAAACGTGCATCCGGCTGCGGCCGCCAGAGGAGTTCGACGCGTCCGCAGAATAAAATGGGGTTCCTATACGGGATAGCGCCATTTCAAAGCGCGGCGCAGGAAAAGCAAAGCCACGATTATCGCAATGGCCGCGATCCATAGGAAAGCCGGAACGGGCGATTGATTGTGAATGTGGGCAATGTACAGAACTAGGGCCAACAAGACGGCGACTAGCGCGTTCGACACCCAATATAGAGGAGAGCGCCCAATTCCAGCTGCTGCGAGTTCTGTCGCCCGTTCACTTGCCCGCCTAGTAAGCCACCAATAAAACCCGAAAGAAGCGAGGGCAATGATCCAGGACATTTTCAGCTTTTCTCATGCAACTTTGTAGATGGCCCTATTGAGAATACTCAAATTGAATGGATGAGTTTAACGCAACCGACCTAGCCCCAGCACTTCACCTTTGACCTATCGCGTCGGTCGGCTCACCGCAACGACATGTCCGGACTCCGGTGCAAACCGGAAGTCACGGGCCGACGGGCAAATCGACGCTATTGACCCAATTCGGACTTATCGAAATCGAAAAAGCACTTAGCTTGGATGAAACTGAAGGGCTGAGACGGGCGCCACTGCGGCCTTTAACTACGGAAGTCTTTTTGTCGCCGTAAAGGGATTGAACCCCCGTTCTGCAAGAGCAGCCCACGAAGCTGCGCCAAGATGTGGCAATCGGAAATAGAGTCGTGGCTTGGCCGGATCGGTATCTAACATGAACCCGGTCGGTAGCCCTCGGACACTTGTGGCATAGAACCCGCCATCCGGCGACCTCTGGGATTCGATTACAGCGACCAACGATTTTGCCTCCCCAGTCCTACCGAGCAATTCCAGCAAGAGAGCCATTTGGCCCGTCCCTTCGGTCCACACACCATCTCGGTCTTCACCGTAAGAAAAGCCCTTGTCGACACTCATTCGGCGTTCGACGGTAGTCATTGCCGATGCAAATTTCTTCGCCGCTCCGGGGAGCGCCAATAAGGGCCAGACTTGAGCATCCAGGGCCAAAATCGGATTGCGCGTGACGCCGTCTTCGGCGGTACCTGCGGCGAAACAGGCGCACGCCGGATCCCACATCGTATCTACGAAGTGCTCACCAGCTGTTGCCATATCACGCCAGCGCGAATCGCCTGTGCGGGTTGCAAGAAGGCCAAACGCGGCGGCGAGGTCAGTATTGTGTTCAGTCGATTTCCACGTCCGTACGTCCGGCGTCGGTTCGTGCCCAAAAGTACCGCCCGTAAAACCGCCAGTACCGCGCGTGTCGGCCCATTGCGCGACCCAGGTGCCAAGCCGTGCCGCACCATCGCGGAACCGAGAGCTGGCGCTCACATCATCAATCGACAGCAAAGCCAACATTGCCCATGCAACGTTGCCATTATCGCTGCCCACCTGATATCGATCTTCTAACCACTTGTTCTGAGTACTGTCCCACCAACCCGGAAGTTTTGCGGAGCCACTCGCCGCCACACCCGCGGCGTAAGCGTTCCGGAGCCGTCCATCATGCCAGGTCCGGTCGTTATCGATGGCCCAGAGAATCGCCGCGCCGATCCGACGTGCTTTGTCCCGCTCACCGCAACCGACTAATGCGATGGCGGCCACCGCATTGTCGTAAAGGTATGCGGCGCCACGGAGAGGCCCCGATTCCACGGTCGGATAGCTGGGCAAGAACAACGGCCCTGGCGGTGCCTTATCGATCAGACCAGCGAGGTACCCGCATGCAGACGCTTCTGGTGTTGCCAAAGCCCGTGGTGGAGTGGCGGCCATAATGACTATGAAAGTCGTTACGATCCATACGAAGGTTTCTATTCGGGCCACTTGCTGTTCTCCGCGGTGGACGATGATCCTATATACCCATCGGCGATGTCTGGAAGTGGCCCATCGCTTCCTTTGACGCGGTGCCGCTGCATTTCGGCCGACAAGGGCAGACGGAAGTCTGCAGCCGAGCTACCGAACCGCCCCTTTTGACCCATCGCGTCGGTCGGCTCACCGCAGCGACATGTCCGGACTCCGGTGCAAACCGACAGTGCATTCAATTCGATCAAAAATTAAGTGCACTGTCACCGTAATAGCGTAATAGGGGTCATGAGTACCTGGCGGGCTTTCCAGGCAGAAACGGAGCGAGAGGCCACCGGCGGCTGCGGTCCGCTCATTATTCCCTTGCTGTTATGCAAATAACGGCAGTGGCTTCACGACTGCAATCTCCAGTTGCGCCCATTTTGAAACGTGGCATATACTCCCGCACCAGGACGGCAAGCCTCCGTTCCGGAAAAATTTGGGAGATAGCCATGAAAGCCATTTCAATACTTGCCGCTGGTCTTGCTGTCGCCGCCTTGTCGATCACTCCCGCGACGGCCGGGCCACCCGTGAATGCCGCAGTCACGAGTGATCCGAGCGCCAAGATCGGATGCTCCTTTGCTGCTGGCCGTATTTCGTCAACGTGTAGAGACGCACGCTACAAATCCTACGGCGCGTGCACGACGGCGGGCAACAAGATGGGTTACGCACCATTGGAGTCCTACTGGTATTGCTCCAGTCTAAGGCTCAAGAGCTAACAGGAATCACATCAAGATGTGCTGAGGCCGCCCTTCAGTATTACGGTGACAGGTATTACGGTATTACGGTATTACGGTGACAGTGCATTCAATTCCAAAATTAAGCGCACTGTCACCGTAATACCAGCACTGTCACCGTAATACAGCGACATGTCCGGACTCCGGTGCAAACCGGAAGTCATTGGCCGACGGGCAAATCGACGTTATTGACCCGTTTGAGACGTCTTCCAAGTGCACTAAGGTCTCTGCATGAATGCGGACATACTCGCGGCTATCTTAGCACCGCTTACTTTTTTTGAGGGGCGGTGCGAGGACAAGGAAACACTTCGAGGACTGATCGTGTTGGCGAACGATAAGTCCCGCCGCAAGCAGGCGCACGCCCTGTTTACCGAGATCAGGAAAAAGACCCTAGCGGCGGGAAAACGCGACGATCAACTGGCCCTGGCCCAATATGCCTTTGAAGAGATTTGCGCCAAGACCCTCTACAATTTGACGGGCGAGCCGGCGCCGTTCGATCCAGGCTCTCCGTTTTGGATCTTGCCGCGCGCGTTGGAACTAGGACGGATGCCGGGTATCACAGACGCTGGCGAAATAAGCCCATTGCTGCGAGCAAAGTGAGTCCGCTTTTGACCGAAGGCGGTCATCGCATGGTCTCTACTTCTCCGCCCCCGAAACGGCTCTGGATTCACCACTCGCTCCGCCGGACGAGACGATGGCGCTTTCCCGGAACGGCGCACGGGTAGGCTGGGGCGCCGACAATTCCTGGCAATACATCCGATCGATCTTGCGCTGCATAAGCGCATAGCAGTCGCATGCGACCCTCTCGAGCCGCGCCCGATCGATCTCAACAAATCCGCGCCGGTCGGACTGGACGGCTCCAGCCTCGCGCAGCTTTCTCATCGTCAGAGTCACTGTCGTCCGCCGCACCCCCAGCAATTGCGCAAGCGCCTCCTGCGTCACCGGAAGGAGGTCTTCGGGAACGCGGTCGTGAAGCTGCAGAAGCCACCGCGCCATGCGACCATCCACCCGGTGCAGCGCGTTGCAAGCGGCTACGTGCTGGAGCTGCAATAACACCGCGCGGGCGTGGAGCTGAACGACATTCCTGATGGCCGCGCTTTGCGCATAGGCATCCCGAAATTTGACGGCGGAAATCAATGATGCTGAGCCAGCCATGCGTGCGATCGCGGTCACGGATGAAAGCGATGGGCCGAGCACGGAGAAAGAGGCCAAAGCGCCTTCCCGTCCCATCAAGGTGGTTGCGACCGTTTGCCCGTCCGGCATATCGAGCATGAAGGCGATTGCGCCGCTATGGGGAAAATAGACCGGGTCCATCTCATCGCCCGAGCGCACCAGAACGGCATCTGGCTCAAACGAGACCTTCCGGAAGTGGGGCGTGAGCAAGCCGAGATCCGCCGGCGGCAGCGCTGCCAGTAGCCGATTCCCGATGCCGGTACGGTGGAGGGTCACGATGCTTTCTTGTGAAGGAGCACCCATTGAACGCCGGTATCCATCTTTTTCATTCACTATGATTGCCCGAAATAGAGTTGCGCGAAACGCAATCATCCAAACAGAGCCATTAATCGAGATCAAGCACGGACATTTGCGGAGACGCTGCCGGCGTCTCGCCGCGCAAGCAGGATCTTGCATACATCATACTATTCACGCCCGTTGTGCGACTCGGCGAGCGGGGCTTGCGGGATGATCGACCGGTGATGGTTCCGGCAGCGCCCGCTCTCGGCTTCCTAGCTGACGTCTTCGGCGGTGTGGGGCGTGGACGCCTCTTGGCCCATCGCTTCTGTTGACACGGTGCAGCTACATGTCAGTTGATGGGGGGCAGAGCGGTTACGGGAGTTACGGTGGGAATTACGGTGCATTCAATTCGGCCAAACCAAATTAAGTGCACTGTCACCGTAATGATGCAGCCGGCTTACGAGTTGCCGACTCGAGACCTTCGAGAATCTCGCGGGCGCGCTTTATTGAAAAATCGTGTGTCGCCCGATCGAACGACGGGCTTCCCCGCATCATGTAGCCGTGGCACACCCCGGGACAGATGTGCAGTTCGACGTTTGCCATGCGCGCCGCCAAATCACGATAGGCGTCCAGCACCTCGACCGGCGCGCGATCGTCCTTGTCGCCCCAAATGAGACAGACTTGCTGGTGAACCCCGGCAAGTTCGTGAAGATAGTCCAGCATCTGGGATCCGTGGCAGCAGATGCCCGCCGCATAGCCAAGTCGTTTCGGCCCGAGAATCGCATACGGGCCGCCGTAGCAGAACCCCATGACCGCCGCCTGGCCATTGAATTGCTGGATTGTGCCGAGGTGCCTCAAGGTGTCGATCATATCGTCTTCGCCGGCCTTGATTTGCTCAAGGCGCGGCTGCGCGCGCCGGGCCGCGCGCGGGTCGTTCCGGGAAAGCGGCCCGGCAATCGAACGCCAGAACAGATCCGGCACAGCGACAACGAAGCCGGATGCAGCAAGCTCGTCGGCGATTGCGCGCATGTCGGCATCCACGCCATGAATGGCTGAAGCAAGCACGACGGCAGCAGCCGGCTTTTCACGCTCAGGCGTGACCAGATAGCAATCGAACGCGCCGCCGCCGTTCGCGCAGATCCTGCTGAACTTCCCTTGCATCTCGAATCCAACCCTTCGTTTGAGGTACGGCGGCCGTTGTCCGGTCCGGCTGGGGATGCGAGGGACGGAGATTGCGGCGATCCAAGCGTCGCCGCGCTATTCCGGTCGGATCTTCGCGAGGCTGATCACTTTGGCCCACTTCTCGGTTTCACCGGCCATCAGCTTGCCGAAATCGCCGGGCGAGCCGCCGAGTGCCGTCGCGTCGAGACTGCGAAGGCGCGTCCTGAACCCGGGATCGGCCAGAGCGGCGTTGGCCTCATTGTTGAGCCTGGCGATAATCGCGGCTGGCGTGTCTTTCGGCGCGCCGATGCCGAACACCGAGCTCGCCTCGTAACCTGGCACGAATTCGCCGATGGCCGGGACATCCGGCAGCGCTTCGGATCGCGCCGCCGTCGTTATTCCGATCGCGCGCAGCTTGCCGCTCCGGATGTGCCCGATCGATGGCGCCAGGTTCACAAAGACGACCTGCACCTGCCCGCCGAGCAGATCCGTGATCGCGGGCGCCACGCCCCGATAGGGCACATGTTGAAGATCGAGCCCGCCGGCTTCCTGCTTGAACAGTTCCGCGGCAATATGGGTGATCCCGCCCACGCCGCCAGAGCCATAGGAGAGTCTCCCGCGATTGGCTTTGGCATAGGCGATGAACTCTGGAATTGTAAGGGCAGGAACCGATGGATGTATCACCATCACCAGGGCGCCACGGGTCAGACTCGCGACCGGTGCAATGTCCCGCAGGAAATTGAAATCATGATTTTCATAAAGCGTCGCATTGATCGCGTTGGGAGAACCGACCAGCAGCAGAGTGTAGCCGTCCGGAGCCGCACGCACGACCGCATCAGTGGCGATATTGCTCCCTGCTCCGGGCCGGTTCTCGACGATAAATTGCTGGCCGAGCCGCTCCGAGCACCATTGCCCGACCAGACGCGCAAGGATGTCATTTGGCCCGCCCGCGGCGAAACCAACCATGATGCGTACCGGCCGCGACGGGTAAGTATCGGCCCAAGCCAGGCCCGACAGCAGAGCTGGCGCAGCCATGCCCACCGCAAGGTGCAGAAATTGACGTCGGGAGGCCGGCATGGGCATTGCTCCGTCGAGCCTGCACTGGCGCCGGCTCTCTTCAACGGCTTAAGGATAGTTGATGTCGTCATAAGCGCATAAGGCTATTGTCTGATGAGATCATCTCAAAACGGAAATGGGTGCTCTCATGCAGATGAGCGATCGCATCGGAAAACGAATGAAGCTGCAGGACCTGCATGTGCTCATGGCGGTGGTGCAGGCTGGCAGCATGGGCAAGGCGGCGCTCATGCTCAATACCACCCAGCCTAACATTTCGAGATCGATCGCGGAGCTTGAGCATGCGTTCGGCGTCCGCTTGCTGGATCGCCACCGGCGAGGGATCGAGCCGACCGAGAGCGGCCGCGCGCTGCTCGATTGCGGTGCCGCCGTTTTCGACGAACTGCGCCGCGGTGTGAAGAGCATCGAATTTCTGGCCGACCCCACCGCTGGAGACGTGCGGATTGGAACCACGGCTTTTCTGGCGGCAAGCTTCGTCTCCGCTCTCATCGATCGGCTCTCCCGGCGTCATCCGCGGATCAGATTTCAGCTCGTGACCGGTTACCTGGAGACGCTGCACCGCGATCTCAGCGAGCGCAAAGTCGATCTGTTGATCATGCGGAGCAGCGGCCCGATGACTGACGAGCGGCTGCATTTCGAGCTTCTTTTTGAGGATCGCTATGTCGTCGCGGCGGGTGCCAAAAATCCCTGGACCCGGCGGCGCAACATCCAGCTCGCGGATCTGGCGGAGGAGCGTTGGGTGCTTCCACCGCAGGAGAGCGTGATCGGATCAATCATCACGCAAGCCTTTCACGTCGGCGGATTTGAGTATCCACGCGCGACGGTGGTCACCGATTCCCCCCATATGCGGGTCAGCTTGCTGGAGACAGGGCGGTTCATCACGGTTTTCCCGTCTTCAGCACTGAAATTTCTTACCAGGGGGGCAGCGCTCAAGGTCTTGTCCGTTGAACTGCCGGCGGCACGCCGACCGAACGGAATGATCACTGTCAAGGATCGCGCCATCAGCCCGGTTGTGCAGCTTGTCATAGACAGCGCCCGCAAGCTCGCAGGGCCAATGGCGAAATGAAAGGAATTACGGTGACAGTGCATTCAATTCGGTAAAATTAAGTGCACTGTCACCGTAATACGCCTAGAATTCCGGTGACACCGTCACCTAATACCAGACCGGAAGTGGCCAATTCCTTTCTTGCGGCTCGGAAAGTGGCTTCTTCACATTTCAAAAGTCATCGGCTCGTTGATCTCCGGGCCGGTGAACGAGGCCGCCATCGGCCGCCGCACGCCCGGCAGCACCGCGACATCGTAGAGCTCGCTCACCGCGCCTTCGATGCGAATCCATTGCACGATGTCGCCGGAGCCGAGGTTGACGATCTGCACGCCGCACCAGCCGTCGGCATCGCGCTTCTTCATCTCGTCGTCGAGCGCGAGGCCGGAGAACGAACCGTCGCGTGACAGCGACAGGCCGACGACCGCGTGGTTGTTGTGGAACGCCAGCCCGCGCAGGAAGCCCGGACAGAACGCGCGCGGCGTGAAGTCGCCGCTTGAGAGATCGACGGTGCCGAGATGCCCGCTGCCGGAGTTCAGCACCCACAGTTTGTTATCGTACCAGCGCGGCGAATGCGGCATCGAGAGTTTCTCGGTCACGATGGCGCCGCTCGCCACGTCGATCACGATGCCGCCCTCGGCGCGCCGGGCCCGCCAGCCGCTGATCACGTCGCTGCGACTGGTCGCCGTCACCCAGGCCACTTCACCGTCCCTGACCGCGAGGCCATTGAGATGGCAGCGATCCTCGGCAGCGAGCTTGGAGATGAAGGACGGCTTCCAGAGCACGCGGAAGGCGTGCACCGGCGTCAGCAGCGACAGGCACGAATAGGCGGTGTTGACGAAAACGATGCGGCCGTCGCCGAGCACGCTGACGTCGTGGATGTCGATCTCGCCCGTGGTGTGGGCGACGCGCGGCACATAATAGCGATCGGCGCCGTTCATGGTCTGACCGGCGGCCAGGATGTTCTCGAAGCGCCAGACCTGAAATGCGGTCGCCAGCACCAAGCGCTGCGCGTCGGCCCACACGCCCATCGCGCGGCCGGTGCCGACCTCGTGGATCGCGAGACCTCCGGCGTCATCGACGCCGACGAGATAGAGCCGCCCGGTCTGATACGAAGTGAAGGCAAGGCTGACCTGATTGGCGCGCAGCCAGTCGGCCAAACCGCGCGAACAGGTAATGTGCGCCGCCGTCAGTTGCGGAAGCGCGGCGGCGGGTGATGCGGGGCTGGCGGAGGCGTCGCTCAAATGGCGCGGGTCCCTGATTCTCGGAGCACGCCGCTGTTGCGGCCAACGTTCGGCGGCGTCCCGCTATGTGGCACGGCATGCAAACGCGGTCCACGGCTCATCTTTTTTTGGCGATCGCCGACGCAGCGACCATTCGAGTGATTTCTCGCAAGTGTTGCCATATTGTCGCGCCTTTTCGGCCTGTTTCGCCGGGATTTGTACCCCTGCGGCCAGGCGGGCGGGATAGACGCGCGCGGGTCGATTCAATATCCTCGAAGCGGGATGCAAGACCGCTTTTTTGGGGCGTGGGAATTTCGATGACAAACGTGTGGACCTGCCCGGGCGGCGTTGCGGCCGCGGGGCGGCCGATGGGCTTGCGTTTGCGGGATGCATTTCTGGGGACGGTTGCCGCAGGCGCGCTGTCGCTGGCATTCGGGGGCCCGGCGTTGGCGGCACCGCTGCCTGTCGGCTGCACGCTATCCGGCGGTGGCACCATCGAGACCTGCACCGGCGATCAACACAACGGTGTTACCGCCGCGCCGCCACCGGTCACTACGCTGAACGTCAACGATTTGACCACGGCGATTACGCCCGCGAGCGGGACCGACGGCATCACGTTCAGCTCCGCCGGCGCCGTCACCATCAACAGCGATACCGGCGCGTTCGGCATCACCACCGCGGGCAGCAACGCGGCTGGGATTCGTGCCTACAGCCCTGGCGGTAGCGCCGTCACGGTGACCTCGGCCGGCGACATCACCACCGCGGGCAGCAGCGCGTTCGGGATTTTTGCCGTCAGCAATGTCGGCGCTGGCGCCGTCACGGTGACCTCGACCGGCAACATCGCCACCACGGACAACGGCGCGACCGGGATTCTTGCCGTCAGCAATGGCGTTGGTGGCGCCGTCGCGGTGACCTCGACCGGCAACATCGCCACCAAGGGCAGCTACGCGTTCGGGATTTTTGCCAGAAGCAATAGCGGTGGCGTCACGGTGACCTCGACCGGCAGCATCACCACCGCGGGCGGCTACGCGGCCGGGATTTATGCCGCCAGCAATAGCGCTGCCGTCACGGTGACCTCGACCGGCAACATCACCACCACGGGCGGCTACACGGCCGGGATTTATTCCAAAAGCAACGGCAGTGGCACCGTCACGGTGACCTCGACCGGCAACATCACCACCACGGGCCCCGGCGCGACCGGGATTCTTGCCGACAGCATTGGCGCTGGCGCCGTCACGGTGACCTCGATCGGCAACATCACCACCAAGGGCAGCTACGCGTTCGGCATTGTCGCCAACGGTTATGGCGGTGGTGCCGTCACGGTGACCTCGACCGGCAACGTTACCACTGCGGGCAACAACGCGACCGGGATTTCTGCCTCCAGCGCTGGTGGGCCGGTCAACGTCACCATCAAATCGGGTACGGTGTCGGGAGGCACGGGGACCGGGGCGGGTGTCGCCTTGCTGCAAGGCACCAGCAATACGCTGACCAACTTCGGCACGGTGACGGCCTTGTCCGGCCTCGCGATCACAGGTGACACCGGCAACAACACCGTCAATAATTTCGGCACGGTGATCGGCAGTGTGATTCTGGGTACCGGCACCAACGCCTTCAACAACACGGCGGGCGGCTTTTTTAACAGCGGCGCCACCGTCAATCTCGGCACGGGCAATACGCTGACCAACGCCGGCACGCTGTCGCCGGGCGGCGCGGGCGTGATCCAGACTACCGCGCTGACAGGCAACCTGACGCAGACCGCGACCGGGCGGCTGGTCACCGATGTCAACATGTCAGGCGCGACCGGTGACCGGATCAACGTCTCCGGCACGGCCAATCTCGCCGGCACGGTGCAGCTGCAGGTATCGAACCTGACACTTGCGCCATGGCAGCAAACCATCCTGTCGGCTACGGGCGGGACCACCAATAACGGGCTTTCGCTGCTGGCAAGCCCGGCATTGCAGGCGCAACTCTTGTTTCCCAACGCCACCGACGTCGTCGTCAAGAGCGCGGGCGTCAATTTTGCGTTGCCGGGGCTGAACAATAACCAGATCGCGGTCGGCAACGCGCTCAACGGCGCAGCGCAGAGCGGCGGCCTCGGCGGACCCATCTTCAACGTTTTGCTCAACACCACGTCAGCTACCGGCTATGGCCTTGCGCTTACCCAGCTCACGGGTGAGGCCGCCACCGGCACGCAGCAGACGACCTTCGATGCGATGAACCTGTTCATGGGCACGATGCTCGACCCCTTCAATCGCGGCATGACACCGGCGCCGGGCGGCGGCGCGAGCGGCTATGCCTCCGAAGGCGATACCGGCGACGGCCGCAAGCGCACCGCCGCCGAGCGTGACGCCTACGCGATGTTCACCAAGGCGCCGCCGCAAAATTTCGAAGCACGTTGGAACGTGTGGGCGGCGGGTTTCGGTGGCTCGCAGACCACCGACGGCAATGCCGTGGTCGGCAGTAACAGCGTGACCAGCCGCATCGCCGGCGGTGCGGTCGGTGCCGATTATCTGTTCTCGCCGGATACCATCGCAGGTTTTGCGCTGGCCGGCGGCGGCACCAACTTCAGCCTTGCCAACAATCTCGGCAGCGGCCGGTCCGATCTGTTCCAGGCCGGCGTCTATGCGCGCCACACCATGGGCGCGGCTTACATCGCCGGCGCGCTGGCTTATGGCTGGCAGGACATCACGACCAACCGCACCGTCACACTGGCCGGCATCGATCAGTTGCAGGCGCGCTTCAATGCCAACGCGTTCTCCGGCCGGCTCGAAGGCGGTTACCGTTTTGTCAGCCCATGGATGGGCGTCGGCATCACGCCCTATGCTGCGGCTCAATTCACGACCTTCGACCTGCCGGCCTATGCCGAGCAGGCGATCATCGGCACCAATAATTTCGCGCTGGCCTATGGCGCCAAGAGCGTTACCGATCCGCGCAGCGAACTCGGCTTCCGCACCGACAAATCTTACGTGATGCAAGATGGCGTCCTGACGCTGCGCGGCCGTCTCGCCTGGGCGCATGACTACACCACCGACCGCTCGATCGGCGCCACCTTCCAGTCGCTGCCGGGCGCATCGTTCGTGGTCAACGGCGCGGCGCAGTCGGCCGACTCGGTACTGACCACGGGGGCAGTCGAGATGAGATGGCGCAACAACTGGTCGATAGCCGCAACCTTCGAAGGTGAGTTCTCCAACGTCACCACCAGCTATGCCGGCAAGGGCGTGGCGCGCTATCAGTGGTGACGCCAACTTCCGCCAACGTGAAGGTTTTCGAATTACGGTGAAAAAAATTAAGTGCACTGTCACCGTAATACCGTAATACCCGAGATTATCGTGTCTCACTTGAGGGGTGCAGTCCAGAAGCGTCCCCGTAAAACGCAAAGTCCGCCGGCCGGAAACCGGCTCTCAGAAGATCAGATCGTGCTGCGGCGGATGGAACCCGACGGCGGCCGCCTCGTATGGGCCCGCGTCGTGCCCGACGGAGTGCAGGTCGTCCGGCAGAAGTGGCATCGGATGAGCGGCGTCGGCGAAAGCCGCATGGACGACCTCGGCGGACGATGCCGGCGTGGGGGCCGCATGGCCGGAGCCGAAGCTTTCCTTGAACCGGAACGAATCGGCCTCCGCCGCGCCCTGGATGGTCACGCTCACCGTCTGGGGCGTCCCGTCGATCGTCGTCACGGTGAAGCAGTCGGTCAGCGTATCGCAGGACCGCAGGGCCTCCACCGCCGGGTTGCCCGGATCGAGCGTGTAGGTCCAGGTGCCGTCGGCCGTCATGGTGAAGCTGCCGTAGCCGTGCTCGCTGGCCTGAGGGCACGTCGTCGCCGTGAAAGTATCGTCCGGATTGTCCACGTCCTTGTCGCTCAAGGTGCCGCTGGCGCTGGGCGGCGGCAGGCAGGAGTAGCTCGGTTCGGTCACGCATCCGTGGGTATCCCCGCAGATCGTCGCCGCGTCGTTGCTGCCCTCGATCGTGACGCTCACAGATTGCGCGGTCCCGTCCGCCGTCTTCACCGTGAAGCTGTCGGTGAGGCTCTGACCGACGTTGAGCGCCTGGACCGCGCAGTTGCCGTTGTCGAGCGCGAAGGTCCAGTGCCCGTCGGGCGTCATGGTGAAGGTGCCGTAGCCGTTGTCGCTGGTCTCGGGACATGCGACCGCGTCGAAGTCGTTCGAAGGTCCGTCAACGTCGACGGCGGTCAGCACGCCGCTGGCGGTCGGGACGCCGTGGTCGGCGTTGTGGACCCCGCCGGCCTCGACCACGCGTCCATGCGTGTCGCCAGAGACGACGGACGGATCGTCCGCGCCCTGGATGGTCACGGTGATCGTCTGCGGCGTGCCGCCGATCGTGGTCACGGTGAAAGTGTCCGTCGTCGTGTCGCAGGCCTTCAGCGCGAGCACGGCCGGATTGGCGTCGTCGAGCGTGTAAGTCCAGTGCCCGTCGGTCGTCATGGTGAAGGTACCGTAGCCGTGGTCGCTGGCGTGGGGTGTGCTCACCGCGGTGAACGTGTTGGCGGGATCGTCGACGTCGGCGTCGGTCAGCGTGCCGCTCGCGGTCGGCGCGGCATGGACGTCGTGACCGGCCGCGAAGGCCATGGCGGTGGCGGCAACCGATCTGGCGGTGGCGCCGGAGATCACGGACGCGTCGTCCGTCCCGTGGATGTCGATGGTGAAGCTTTGGCTCGCCGAGGCGAAGCCGTCGGAGGCGGTGATCGTGAAGTTGTCGGCGCTGGGAGCCTTCAGCGCGTTGATGGCGTCGTTGTTGGGTACGTAGGTGTAGGCGCCGGTATGGCTGTTCACGTAGAGGATTCCGAACGAGCCCGGCTTCTCGACGTCGAAGTTCGCGCCCGCCACCGTGAAGGGGCCGCCGATCCCGCCGGCGATGCCGAAGGTCGGCGCGCCGCCGGAGCCGAAGCTCGAGGCCCAGAAGCTGCCGCTGGACGCGGAGAAGTCGTCGAACACGACCGTGTCGATCTCGACCGGAGTCGAGCCGAGGTTCAGGGTCGGCACCGAATGGATCAACGGCGCATCCGGGACGAAGCTCGCCGGCACAACCAGTCCCTGAAGGGCATGCGGCGCCGTCGGCCCGTCCGGAGCTTCGAAATTGATCGGCTGCGGCGACAGATCGGCCTCGCCGGGCGGCGTGCTGGAGCCGGGCGGCCCGTGCTCCCGCGAATAGTTCGCGAGCACGTCCTGTTGCTGGGCCTGCAGGTCGCCCATCTGCGACGCGTTATTGGCGACCTGGGCGAAGCTGACCGAGGACCCTACCTTGCTCAGGACGACGGTCTGTCCGGGATCGTCGACGATGATGTGGCGCGGCACAGCCTCCTTGGTGACGAGCTCGAAGGAGCCGTGCGCGAAATCCTTGTAAGTGATGCTGTCGTGGTCGAACAGCGCGACGTCCGGATCGGCGCCCCACGCCTCCTTCAGCGCGGAAAGGATCAGCGCCACGAAGGAAATCCCGCCGGTCAGGGACGCGACGCCGAGCCGGCCGCCGGGCGGCGTGCGTCGTAGACCGTCGAAGACCCGTGCCGGCGACATCGCCACGTCTCGCATGTTGTCGTTCCGGATCGTGCCGATGCCGCCGCATCCGCCCGCCTTGCGCACTCGGAAATACGCCATTTCAGGGCACGCCGCGCAGCATGAACGCGGGCCCGACTGACTATTAAGTGGTAGTCCAAAGCCCGATCTGGCCCGTCTCGCGCGGCTCTGCCATCATTCGCGGGGCGATGATGGGGCTTCTCGCGAAGGGAGAAGCGGCATGGACGGGCGACGGACGGTGGCGGGCCTCGCGGCCCTGCGTCTCGGCTTCCTGTGTCTCGGCGTCCTGTGTCTCGGCTTGACCGCATCCCGGAGCGCGTCGGCGCAGAACGCGCCGCCATCCGACGTCAAACCCATCGGCAAGATCGTGATGATCGTCGGCAAGGTGGCGGTCGAGCACGTCGGCGCGGCCGTCGTCCAGACCGCCCTTACCGACGACAAGGCGGCCGTCAAGGTCGGCGACCCGGTCTACCAGGGCGACGTGGTCAAGACCGGCGCCGACGGCAAGCTCGGCATCAATTTCGCCGACGGCTCTTCGTTCAATCTGTCCAGCAACGCCAGCATGGAGATGAACGAATTCGTCTACGACCCGGGCGCCAAATCCAACGCGAGCCTGTTCAACCTGACCAGGGGGACGGCCACCTTCGTGGCCGGTGCCGTCGCCAAGAGCGGCGACATGAAGGTCGACACTCCGGTGGCGACCATGGGCATCCGGGGCACCACGCCCCACATCGAGGTCTCCGACGACGGCACCGTCAGGTTCTCCACCCTGATCGAGGAGGGCAAGGACCGGGTGCTGGACAAGAGCGGCGTTCCGAAGCGCAGGGCGGCCGCTCCGGCGCGGGAGGGGAGGGCCGAGCGTACCCCCGGCATCTGCCGCGGATGCTGAACGCGCGCCTCGGGGCGGCGTCGATCGTGATCCTGCTGCTCGTGCCGGCCGCCGCACAGAAGCCGAACGAAGGCCAGTTCCGGAACGTCGAGCTGTGCAACGGCGCCGCCGCCCCCGACATGCGGATCATGGCCTGCTCGGCCTTCATCGAGGCGAACCAGGGCGGCCCGTCCTCCCTCGCCATCGCCTACAACAACCGCGGCGTCGCCTACGCCGAGAAGGCCGACTACGACCATGCCGCGGCCGACTTCGAAAGCGCCATCGCGGTCGATCCGGCCTTCGTCAAGGCCGTCAACAACCTCGGAGCGGCCAGACTGAGAAAGGGCGACTACGACGCCGCGATCGAGGATTTCGACCGGGCCGTCGACCTCGCTCCGACCTATGCGCGGGCCTTCGCCAACCGCGCCGAGGCCCGGCTGAAGAAGGGCGATCCGACGCGCGCGGAGCGCGACTACGCCGAAGCGGTGCGTCTCGACCCCGACCTAGAAGGGGCTTGGAGCGGCCTCTGCTGGATCCGGGCGAGTTCGACGGAGGCGCGGGACGCCATGGAGGCTTGCGACAGGGCGATCGGCGCCGGCGCCCACACCTCGGCGACCTACGATTCCCGCGCGCTGGCGAACCTCAGGGCCGGACGTTTCGCGGCGGCGATCGCCGACTACGATTCCGCGCTCCGCATCGACCCGAAGTTGGCGGCCGCGCTGTACGGCCGGGGCCTGGCGAAGGCCCGCCGCGGCGACATCGCCGCCGGCGATGCCGACGTCGCGGCCGCGAAGGCCCTCCGGACCGACATCGCGGAGGAATTCGCGCGCTATGGCGTGCACTAGGTGTGGTCTGTCAGGAGGTTGTCCATCTGGTCTGAACCGAGGCACTCCACTGGACCTATGGATACACGGATTACCGCGGCCGGCTGCGCTCGATGATCTCGGCGGCGCCCTTGTCCAGCAGATCGAGTCCCACGGCACGGCCGAGCTCACGCGGACGGTTGGCAGGGCCAGTGCGCAAGGCTTCGATGATGGTGTTGCCGGAGAGATCGAGCACGGATGCAGCCAGCGACATCTGATCGCCGGCGATGGTGGAAAAACCCGCCACCGGCGAATTGCAGTGGCCGTTGAGCACCCAGAGCACCTCGCGCTCGGCATCGGCGCTGGCATGGGCTGAGGGATCGTCGATCGACGACAGGATTTTTCGCGTTTGCCAGTCCTGTGCGGCGCATTCGACCGCGACGATGCCCTGCCCCGCTGCGGGCAGCATTTCGGTCGCGGTGAATTCGTAGGCGATGCGGCTGGAAAGACCAACGCGATCGAGACCCGAGCGCGCCATGATCAACGCGTCCGCGGGTCCCACCGCGCCGCCATCCGGCAGCTTCTGCTTCTCGCCATTGTCGAGTTTTCGCACGCGCGTGTCGGCTGCGCCGCGGAAGTGGATCACTTCGACATCGGGAAACAATCGCCGCGCATAGGCCGCACGACGCACGGCGTTGGTGCCGATCTTGAAACCCTTGCCGCGCGATTGGCGCAGCGCTGCCAGCGTGACGCCGTCGCGCAGCACCAGCGCATCGCTCGCGGGATCGCGCGAGAGAGTGGCGCCGATGACGAGGCCGGGCGTGTCCTCGTTGCCCGGCATGTCCTTCAGGGAGTGCATCGCGGCCTGGAGTTCGCCCGACAGCACGGCGGCCCGGATCTGCGCCACGAAGGCACCGCCCTTGCCGCCGTGCGGCAGGAGCTTGCTGGTCTGGTCGAGATCGCCCGTCGTGTCGAACTTGACGATCTCGACATCGAGACCGGGTATGGCGGCGGTCAGGCGGCGCGCGATCTCGTCCGTCTGTGCCAGCGCCATCACGCTCTTGCGGGTGCCGATCTTGAATCGCGTAGCCAAGCTGTTGCCCTTTCGAGACGCGGGTTTACCGCGCATCCTCCAATATCATATCGGAGGCCTTCTCCGCGATCATGATGATCGGCGCGTTGGTGTTCCCGGAGACGAGGTCCGGCATGATCGAACCGTCGACGACGCGCAGGCCCTCGAGCCCCCTCACCTTCAGCCGCTGGTCGACCACCGCGAGCGCATCATTGCCCATACGACAGGTCGAGGTCGGATGGTAGATGGTGCTGCCGCGCTCGCGGCAATAATCCAGCAGCTCGGCGTCCGTGGATACCTTCGCGCCGGGATCGTACTCGCTGATCACGAACGGCTTCAGCGCCGACGCATGCAAGATCTTGCGCAGGATCTTGAGGCCCTCGACGTTGGTGGTGCGGTCGGTCTCGGTCGACATGTAGTTGATGCGGATCTCCGGCGGCACCGTCGGGTCCGCGCTCCGGATGCGCAGTGACCCGCGGCTTTCCGGCCGGAGCTGGCACACCGACGCGGTAAAACCGGAAAAATCATGCAGCCTCTCGCCCATCTTGTCGGTCGAGAACGGCAGGAAGTGCACCTGGATGTCGGGCGAAGCCAGCCGCGGATTGGTCTTGAAGAACGCGCCTGCGGTGCCGGCCGCGATGGTCAGCCAGCCTTTGCGGAACAGCGCATAGCGCGCGCCGGCGAGCGTGCGGCGGATCGGATTGTTGACGGTGTCGTTCAGCGTAATCTTCTGCGAGCAGCGCATCACGATGCGGACCTGCATGTGGTCCTGGAGATCGTGGCCGACGCCCGGCGCGTCCAGCACGACGTCGATGCCATGCTTGCGCAGCAGATCGGCGGGCCCGACGCCGGAGAGCTGCAACAGCTGCGGCGAGTTGTAGGCGCCGCTCGACAGCACGATCTCCTTTCGCGCCCGCGCGCGGTGCACGCTCGCGCCTTGCCGGAATTCGACGCCGACCGCACGGCGGCCTTCGAACAGCACGCGCTGGCCGAGTGCCTTGGTTTCAACCCTGAGATTGCTGCGCGTCCTCGCGGGGCCAAGATAGGCCACCGCCGTCGAGGCGCGACGGCCGTTGCGCGTCGTGGTCTGGAACAGGCCGACGCCTTCCTGCGTGGCGCCGTTGAAATCGGGATTGTAGGGCAGACCGGTCTCGACCGCGGCGTCGATGAAACCTTTCGACAGCGGATCGGTCACGACCATGTTGGAGACCGGCAGCGGTCCGCCGCTGCCGTGATATTGATCGGCGCCGCGCGTCTGGTTCTCCGCCTTCTTGAAATAGGGCAGCACGTCGTCATAACCCCAGCCGGCATTACCGTGCTGGCGCCAGCGATCGTAGTCCTCGTGCTGGCCACGCACGTAGAGCAGGCCGTTGATCGAGCTCGATCCGCCCAGCGTTTTGCCGCGTGGCTGAAACACCTGGCGGCCCTTCAGCTCGGGCTCCGGCTCGGTCTGGTACATCCAGTTGACGGTCTTTTCCTTGAACAGCTTGCCGTAGCCGAGCGGCACGTGGATCCAGATGTTGGAATCCTTCGGGCCGGCCTCGAGCAGCAGCACGCTGTGCTTGCCGTTCGCCGACAGGCGATTGGCGAGCACACAGCCGGCAGAGCCGGCGCCGACGATGATGTAGTCGAACTCGGGATCGGACGGGGCGAGAATGGAATTTGCGTTCATGCGCTATTGTTCTTCTTGTCAGTGTCGGCGTTTCCAGTGTCGTGATTAGCACAATCATGCGCGGAGGCGCAGCGCCTCGACCAGCGACTTGAACGCACGGGCATATTCCGCGCCCGCCCTTGCGATATCGGCGCGCCCGGCGCAGGCGACCGCGGCTTCCGTCACCGCACCGAGCAGCAGCCGCGCCAGCGGCTCGACCGGCTGCCTTGCGATCAGGCCGGCCTCCATCGCCACCGCGAGTGCGCGCGGCATCTTGCCGCCAAAGTGTTTTGCGTCGATCTCGCGCCAGCGCTCCCAGCCGAGCACGGCCGGACCGTCGCGCAGAATGATCTGGCCGGTCGGCCCCTTGGCGGTCACAGCAAAATAATGCTGGGTGCCGGCGACCATCGCGGCCAGCACGTCCTTCTCGGCGCGCGCGGTGCTGTCGATCTCGGCGACGAGGTCGCGCGAGACCAGGTCGAACACCGCTTCGAACACCGCCTCCTTGGTCCTGAAGTGATGATAGACCGCGCCCTTGGCGACGCCGGCGGCTTCGGCGATCTCGTCCATCGTCGTCGCGGCAAACCCTTGCATCCCGAACAACCGGCGCGCCGCCGTCAGGATCGCCTCCGATGTCGCGGCCCGCCGCTCCGCCTGCTTCGCCATCAGCCCCGTCTAGTCCAATTCGGCGGATCCCACCAGTTGACTTTTCGACCAAGGGTCGGTATTTACCGACCGTAAGTCGGTTTATAACCCGAGGTGCTGCCAATGCCGAGCCGTGAGATTGTCGAAGCCTTTGCAAAGCGGTTGGAGGATGGCGATTTTGTCGGAGCGATCCTCGATTACTACTCTCCGGACGCCGCGACGTATGAAAACCAGACCGAACCCATGGTCGGTCGCGACAAGCTCGCGGCCAAAGAGCGCGGCGTGCTGGCGGCCTTCAAGGAAGTCAAGGCGGTGCGGATCGGGCCGAGCCTGATCGAAGGCAATAATGTCGCCTCACGCTGGAAGTTCAGCTTCACCAATGCCGAAGGTGTGACGCGGACACTCGAGGAGATCGCGTGGCAGACCTGGCGGGGCGACCAGCTGATCGAGGAGCGGTTCTATTACGATCCGAAGCAGATGGGACGATGAACGGGCGCCCTCAAGGCCGAGCTGCTAGCGTCAAACCGCATCCGCCCGCAGCAGCGTATCCACGGTGATGGTTCCCCGCGCGCGGGAGACGCAGGCGCAGATCTTCTGGTTGCTTTGCTTCTGGTGATCACTGAAGAAGACGTCGCGATGGTCGATCTCGCCGTCGACCTCGACGACGTCGATGGCGCAGAGGCCGCATTCGCCGCGCTTGCAGTCGGCTATCACCTCAAAGCCGCTGGCGTTGAGGACATCAAGCATCGAGCGCTCGCGCGGGATTTCGAGCTCGACACCGGAGCCCTTCAGGCGCACGCGGAACGTCTCTGTCGGCAGCGTGCCGCTGGAGCCGAACGTCTCGTAGCGGAGATCGGGAAGCGGATGCCCGGCGCCGATCCAGGCGTGGCGGGCGGCATCGAGCATGCGCATCGGGCCGCAGAACAGCGTCAGCGTGCCCTTCGGCAGTGCGGCGAACAGGCTGTCGAGATCGAGCCGCTTGCCTTCATCGCTGGCATGGACGACCAGGCGGTCGCCGAGCAGGCTTGAGAGCTCGTCGAGATAGGCGGCGTCAGCGCGCCCGCGCACGGCGTAGTGCAGCGTGACAGCGGCGCCGCGGCGCGCCAGCGCCTGTGCGGCACTGATGATCGGGGTGATGCCGATGCCGCCGGCGATCAGGCAATAGTTTTGGCGCGTCCAATCGACCGCGAGCAGCGACGACGGCCGCGTAATGTCGAGCCGTGCGCCCGGCGCGAGCTGCCACATGTAGCGTGAGCCGCCGCGGGAATCCTCCGCGCGGCGCACCGCGATCCTGAAGCCTTGCGGCGAGGCTTCACCGACCAGCGAATAGGACCGTGTCTCGGGCTGGCCGTCGATGGTGACGCTGACATTGATGTGGCTGCCGACCGGATAGGCGGCGCCGTCGAACTGATCCGGGCGGATCAGGAATTCGCGGATGCCGGGCGCAAGATCGCGGGTCGAGACGAGCGTGGCCGGAATCCAGGTTTCGACGAAGCGCATGGTGCCCTCAATCGGTTGCGGTCATGATCCGCGCCAGCGCCGGCAGCAAATCGAGATGCGTGCGGTTGCGCAGCGCGAGCCTTAAGTTGCGCACCGCGAGCCGCGCGTGCTCGCGCATCACGGCTTCGGCACGCGCACCCTCGCGGTTCTCGATCGCGTCGATCACGACGCGGTGGTGCTCCTGCCCGATGATCAGGATCTGCTGCGCCTCGGGCAGTGCCGACTGCGCCATCACGAAGGCGCTCGGCGAGGCGAACGGCAGCGCCGAGGCGCGGTCGATCTGCCGGATCAGCGGCGGGCTGCGCGATAATTCGGTGAGCAGCGCGTGGAAGCGCGCGTTCAGCGCGACATAGGACGAGAACGCTTCGATCGAGATCGGCACTTGCCGCAGCAGCTCGTCGATCGCGGCGAGGCACTCCTTGAGCGGCTCGAGCTCGCGCGCGGAGACGCCGCGCTCGGCGGCAAAGCGCGCGGCGAGGCCTTCCAGCGTGCCGCGCAGCTCGATGGAATCGGAGATGTCGCGCTCGGAGAACGCTTTCACCATGAAGCCGCCGGAGGGGATCGCCTCCAGCAGGCCTTCCTCCTCCAGCCGCACCAGCGCCATGCGCACCGGCGTGCGCGAGGCGCCGGTGGTCTCCACCGCCTGCAGCTCGGAGATGCGCTCGCCGGGACGTAAAGTCCCCGACAGGATCTGGTCACGCAACGCGAGCTGCGCCTTCACGGTCTGCGAGACGGAGCGGTCGACCTCACGTTCGGCCATGATCTACTCCGCGGCCTGGAGCTGCTGCGGCGGGTTCTCCTTCGCGAGCATCCTGTCGATCAGCTTGCGCATCCACATCGCGCCGGCGTCGATATTGAGATTGTAGAAGATGCGGTCCGGGTTCTCGTCCATGGCGCGCTGCTGCGCCTCCAGGATCAGCTCGTCCTCGTGGAAGATGCCGGAGACGCCGTCGCGGATTTCGGTGGTCATGCGCTGCTCGCCGATCTGATAGTTGCGCACGAACGCCCAGAAATAGTGGCAGGTCTTCTCGGTCTCGGGCGTGATGGTGTTGAGCACAAAGCCGTTGACGCCCTGCGAGCGGTCGCCTTCCGGCGCGCCGGTGCCGGTTGGCGCCACGCCGACGTCGATGGCGATGGTGCACGGCGCCTCGAAGCGGATGATCTGCCAGCGGTCGACGAGGCCGGACTTGCCGAGCTGTTTGGCCCAGAACGGCGGCGCCTCGATGCCGCGCATCCAGCGCGTCACGGTCACCGTCTTCTCGCCATGGGTGACGTCGAACGGCGCTTCAGCGACCGCGTCATTGCCGATGGAGGAGCCGTGCACAAACGTCTCGTGGGTGAGGTCCATGAGATTGTCGAGCACGAGGCGGTAGTCGCAATTGACGCGGATGGTCTTGCCGTCGCCGGCCCAGGCCGGATCGTGATTCCAGTGCATGTCGGGCACCAGCGCGGGATCGGCGAGCGCTGGATCGCCCATCCAGAGCCAGACGTAGCGGTGACGCTCGACGACGGGATAGGCGCGCACGCAGGCAGACGGGTTGATGGTCTCCTGCGAGGGCATGAAGGTGCAGCGGCCCTGCGCGTTGTATTTCAGGCCGTGATAGCCGCAGACGACGGTGTCGCCTTCGAGCCGGCCCTTGGACAGCGGCACCAGCCTGTGCCAGCAGGCATCCTCCAGCGCGGTCACCGCGCCGTCGGCCTTGCGGTACATCACGACGTGCTTGCCGCAGATCGTCCGCGGCAACAGCGCCGGCTTGACGTCGGCGTCCCAGGCGGCGGCGTACCAGGCGTTCATGGGGAAGGGTTTTGTCATTGGGCGATCTCCCAAGGCTTATGTATGCGCTATGTATACAATAGCTGGGAGACGGAACGATTCAAGGCCTAAATTGCTGTATTATAATACCGGCTGATGATGCCGTGTATACAGGATTCACCCCGCCGTCATTCCCCGCGAAGGCGGGGAGTCCAGTACTCCGCGGCGGTCGTTGATTCATCAAATCGGCGCCGCGGAGTGCTGGATCACCCGCTTTCGCGGGTGATGACACCTGTTGATACGGCGAGCCCTTCCCTTGGGGGTAACGATAGCGGCGCTCGGCTCGGTCCCTACGCCCCGAACACCTTCTTCAGCCCGGCCTGCGCCTCTTCCTGAATCCGCTTGAGGTGCTCGGTGCTGCGAAAACTTTCTGCGTAGATCTTGTAGACGTCCTCCGTCCCCGACGGCCGCGCGGCGAACCAACCATAGTCGGTTTCGACCTTGATGCCGCCGAAGGGCTGGCCGTTGCCGGGCGCCTTGCTGAGCGTGGCGCGGACCGGATCGCCGGCGAGGTCCTTCAGTCCAAGTTGCTCGGGCGTGACGGATTTCAAGATGTTCTTCTGCGGCGCGGTCGCTGCGACGTCGATGCGGGCGTAATGGGGCACGCCGAGCTCGGCGGTGAGATCGCCAAAGAGCTGGCTCGGATCGCGGCCGGTCTTGGCCATGATCTCGGCTGCGAGCAGGCCGAGGATGATGCCGTCCTTGTCGGTGGTCCACACCGTGCCGTCGCGGCGCAGGAACGAGGCCCCAGCGCTCTCCTCGCCGCCAAAGCCGAAGCCGCCCGTGAGGAGCCCGTCGACGAACCATTTGAAGCCGACCGGCGTCTCCACCAGCTTGCGGCCGAGCTTCTTGGCGACACGGTCGATGATCGAGCTCGACACCACGGTCTTGCCGATCGCAGCGCTGCCGCCCCAGTTCGGGCGATGCGCGAACAGATAGGAGATCGCGGTCGCCAGATAATGGTTCGGATTCATCAGGCCGCCGGTGCGCGTCACGATGCCGTGGCGATCGGCGTCGGTGTCGTTGGCAAACGCAACGTCGAACCGGTCACGCATCGCGATCAGGCTCGCCATCGCATAGGGCGAGGAGCAATCCATGCGGATCTTGCCGTCCCAGTCGACGGTCATGAAACGGAAGGCCGGATCGATCGCCTCGTTCACGACACTGGCCTTGAGGCCATAGCGCGCGATGATCGGATGCCAGTAATGTACGGCAGCGCCGCCGAGCGGGTCGATGCCGATATTGATGCCGGCGGATTTGACCAGCTCGAGATCGACGACATTGCCGAGATCGGCAACATACGGGGTAATGTAGTCGTAGGCGTGAACGGTCGACGACTTCAGCGCTCTGGCATAGTCGATGCGCTTCACGCTCATGAGGCCGTCGGCGAGATAGGCGTTGGCGCGCTTCTCGACGACGCTCGTGACGTCGGTGTCAGCCGGCCCGCCATGCGGCGGATTGTATTTGTAGCCGCCATCCTCCGGCGGATTGTGCGAGGGCGTGACGACAACGCCATCGGCCAGACCCGACGTGCGGCCCTTGTTGTAGGTCAGGATCGCGTGCGAGATGACAGGCGTCGGCGTGTAGCCGCCGTCCTTGTCGATCATCACCTCGACGCCGTTGGCCGCGAACACTTCGATGGCGCTGACGAGCGCCGGCTCGGCCAGCGCATGGGTGTCGATGCCGATGAAGAGCGGCCCGGTCAGCCCCTTTTCTTTTCTGTAGTCACAAATGGCCTGCGTGGTCGCGAGGATGTGGCCTTCGTTGAAGGAGCTCTTCAGCGAGGTGCCGCGATGGCCGGAGGTGCCAAACGCCACCCGCTGCGCCGGGTCCGCCGCGTCCGGCTTGCCCGCGAAATAGGCCGTCACGAGCCGCGGAATGTTGGCGAGCGCGTCCGGCGAGACCACTTTGCCCGCCGCGGGATGTACATCAGCCACTGGAAATATCCTCGTCCTGTCGTGCAGAGATTGCGCCACACCATAGCATCGGCCGGGCCCGCGCCAAGGGCACAACACGCGCGGTGGGCGGCCGTTCCGGAGATCATGCTATGGTCTTCTTTTGATCTGGTTTCGAGTCGGCACATGGTGCGGTTTCACAGGCTTTTGTTTCTGCTGATTGGCTCGCTCGCGATGGGCTTTGCGCCAGCGCGGGCCGCGGAATTCTACACCGAGGACCTCCGCATCCCGATGACGGAAGCCGGGCCGCAGGGGCTGGAGGCGTTTCTGGTCCGCCCGGCCGGGACCAAGCGCTATCCGCTCGCGCTGCTCAGCCACGGCTCGCCGCGCAGCTTCGGCGATCGCGCGACCATGACGGCGCACGCATATTACGGCATCGCGCTCGAATATGCCCGGCGCGGTTTCGCCGCGCTGATCGTGATGCGGCGCGGCTACGGCACCTCGCCCGGCGGCCGGGCCGACAGCGCCGGCGGCTGCGCCAATGCCGCCTATTTGCCGGCGGCAGCGGTTGCGATCGCGGATTTGCGCGCGGCGATCGATGCGATGTCGCGCCGGGCTGATGTCACCACGACGAGCATGATCGCGGCCGGCCATTCCGCCGGCGGGCTCGCCACCGTCGCGCTGACCGCGCAGCCGCCGCCCGGCCTCGTCGCCGCGATCAGCTTTGCCGGCGGCCGCGGCTCGCGCGACGATGACGAAGACGTCTGCAACGAGGATGGGCTGGTGCAGGCCTTCGCCAGCTTCGGCAAGTCCTCACGGGTGCCGATGCTGTGGGTCTACGCGACCAACGATCTGTACTTCGGCCCTGACCTGGCGCGCCGCCTCTATGCCGCCTTTCGCGCCGGCGGCGGCAGCGCGAAATTCGTCACGGCACCGCCTTACGGCGACGACGGCCACTATCTCTATTCCGTGGCCGGCCGCCCGCAATGGACGCCTTATCTCGACGCCTTCCTGCGCGAGCGCGGGCTCGCCCACGACATGCTGAGCCCGCCCGATCCGCTGCCGCCGCCGGGCCATTTCAGTGACGCGGCGAAAGCCGAGTTTGCGCGCTATCTCGCCAGCACCATGCCGCACAAGGCCTTTGCGGTATCGCCCAATGGCGGTTACGGCTGGCGCTCGGGGCGCAACACCGTGGACGATGCGCAACGCGATTCGCTTGCGGCCTGCATGAAATGGTCGCCGACCTGCACGCTCTATGCGGTCGACGACCAGCTGGCGGGGACGACACGACAAATCACCACGGATCAAAGCGCCCGCATACGGTAGGGGCGCGGGCGATCAGATCTTTCGACAGTTGAGATCAGAGCCGCTCGCTGAGCGCGAGCTTGTAACCGACACCGGTGACGGTGGCGATGACGGGCGTGCCGCTGCCGACGAGCTTGCGACGCAGCCGCGCCACCAGCGCATCGACCGTGCGGATGTCGACCTCGGCCTGGCGGTTGCTGACGACCTCGATCAGATAGTCGCGGCTGAGCGGCCTGCCATCCGCACCGACGAGCGCGGCGAGCAGATCGAACTCGGCGCGCGTCAGCGCCACCGGCTTGCCGTCGCTGCCGAGCAGCTCGCGCCGCGTCAGGTCGATGATCCAGTCGCCGAAGGCGATCGAATTGTGGTTGCGCGCCGCCTTGCGGTCGATCGAGCGCCGCCGCAGCACGCTGCGCGCACGCGCCAGCAGCTCGCGCAGATTGATCGGCTTGGTGACGTAATGATCGCCGGCGATCTCGAGGCCGAGGATGCGGTCGACATCGGTGTCGCGGCGGGTCACGAAGATGATGCCCGCATTGCTGGTCGCCTGGATCTCCCTGGCGAGCTCGAAGCCGTCGCCGTCGGGCAACTGCAAATCGAGGAAGACCAGGTCGGTGCGCGCGCGCAGCGCCTGGCGACATTCCGCGCAGGTACCGGCGCCGACCACGTCGAAATTGTTCTCGCTGAAGTAACCGACCAGCATCGTCCGGATCACCGGGTCGTCTTCGACCACAATCAATCGCTCGCGCCCGATAGGACGCAATTCCTGAAGTGCGGAATCGGCCACGATGTTGGATGTCCTGTGTGCGTTTGAGCCGCCCTGAAAATTCAGGCCGCCGCGCGACGCGCTGTCCTGTGAACGTACATTCACGGCTTATTCGAGCCCCCGAAACTGCCTGCTTGAACACTAGGCTTGTTATGCTGCCCAAACAATATTGGTCACGGTATTGAAGTATTAAGTATGAATTGGCCCACACTTCTCACTGAGCGCATCGATGCGCGGAACTCGGCCCCGCTTCGGCCGCGCCCGGCACCAACAAGCCCGTTCATCCGAATCCGGATTCAACCGCCGGTTAACGTAAAGAAAGGCTTCCGCTTCGGTTTGGCCGTCACCGCCTCTATGCTTTCGCATCGCAAGCGCGAGAGAACGGCAAGACCACGGAGCAGGCGTGATGCAGGGGCAGGCCCGGTTGGCCGGTCGGACCGACCGAGGCGCAACGCCCTTCGGCCGCTCGCACAGCCTCGACTTCCTGCGCGGCCTCGCCATCGTCGGCGTGATGGCGATCCACGTCTCGCAATCTTTTCCGTCAAATATCCATGCCGTCGATTACGCCTTCATGTGCGGCTGGACCGGCGTCAACGTGTTCTACTTCGTCAGCGCCATGACAATGTGCCTGATGTGGACACAGCGCACCGAAGCGAGCCCGACGCGCAAATTCTACATCCGCCGCTTCTTGCGCATCGCACCGCTGTTCTGGCTCGCGATCCCGGTCTATCTCGTCATCAACGGCACGGGCCCGAGCACCAACGCGCCGAACGGCATCGGACCGCTCCAGGTGATCCTGACCGCGACGTTCCTGCACGGCTTCTGGCCCGACAGCGTCAACAGCGTCGTGCCGGGCGATTGGTCGATCGCAGCCGAGATGATGTTCTATCTGGTCTTCCCGTTCGTGATCACGGCGTTCGGATCGCGCCGTCATCTCTATCTTGCGCTCGCGATCGTGCTGCACCTCGTCAATGTCTGCCTGTTCAAGCCGTGGGCGTTCGCGCTGTTCTCGGCCTATTACGGCCCCGGCCACGAGGCGTTCGTCTGGAACGCGCTGCACATCAGCTTCCTGAACCAGTTGCCGGTCTTCCTGGTCGGCTGCGCGCTGTTCTTCACGCTGCGCGACGGTTTTGCGAAGTCTGACGCCGCGATCCTCGCAGGCTTCGTCGCGCTGTCCTTTGTCGCCGACCGCGCGACCGGATCGCACGAGTTCAACTATCTCGTGATCAACCTCGTGCTCGGCGCACTCGTGTTCTGCTGCATCCGCCTTGCGATCCGCCTGCAACCACTCGAGGCGCTCGGCCGCAACTCCTATTCGATGTACCTGTCGCATTTCGCGGTGATCTTCGGCCTGCACCAGATCTGGCCGTTCGCGGACGGGCTGGCATCGCTGCTGCTCGCCTATGTCGTCACGGCAGTACTGAGCTATCTGGTCGCGCGCGCGACCTGGCACCTGGTCGAGCGGCACGCGCAGGATCTGGCGCATCGCCTGACATCTTCGGCGACCAAAGCCGCGCGCGCGGAGCCCGTCACCACGGCTCGCGTGGCGCTCAACAGCCGCAGCGCCGGCGTATGATCGGCCTCATGACGTTCCCACCTCGACCCGGAACGACAACTGCTCCTCTGCCCCGGGTGCGATGTGCATCAGGCCCGGCTTGTCGCTGAAATCGCCGTCGAAGTCTTTGGGGCTGGCATAGCCGCGCCAGGGTTCGATGCAGAGGAACGGCGCGCCTGATGGTTTCGACCAGACGCCGAGCTCGCGAAAGCCGCGCCAGGACATTTTGAGCCAAGGCCCGGTGCCATCCGTGGAGGCATAGCGGACCGCATCACTTTTGACGGGGTCGAGGATGACGGCGTCATTGGCGAACAGGGCTTCCGACAGGGGAAGCACAGTGCCTCGGACGGGGCTCGGATCCGTTGCCGCGAGCAGGAGTCCGCCCTCGACACGGCGAACCGGAGACGGCTCCTCGTTCGTGAACGTCAGGGCGTAGCTCTCTTTCGGCACGCCGGCCTGAAGCGGCCAGTTGAAGGCGGGATGGCCACCGAGCGACGCCGGCAATGTCTCCTGGCCGGTGTTGGCGACCGTGAGCGAGAGATCGAGACCGGACTCGTCGAGCGCATAGGCCGCCGTCAGCCGAAACGCGAACGGATAGAGCGCGCGCGTCGCCTCGCTGTCCTCGAGCACGAGCGTGCAACGGCTCTCGCCGCGCTCCGCCCAGACAAAACGGCTGTCGCGCGCAAAGCCATGCTGGGTCATCCGGTAGGTCTTGCCCCGGTACCGCATTTCGTCAGTGGCGAGACGCCCGACGATCGGAAACAGCAGCGGCGCATGGCGCGCCCAGGCGGGACCTGCCGGCCAGACGAACTCAGTGCCGTCCTTGTGCTTGAGCGAGCACATCTCGGCACCGTGCGCCTTGATGGTCGCGGTGAGAGGCCCGCTGCGGATCGTGTGGGTGTCGTCGGTCATGGCAGTCCTCCATCACGCCGAAGGCCCGAAGGGCATCTGGCCTCATGCGAGCAGACCATATCGCACTGGAGACGATTTCGCTCGCCTCGGGACGAGGCGAGCGAACAGCCGCAGCGCTCAGCGAGCGCATTGCCGTGCTAGGCTTGAGACGACCGTCCCACGCTTTCATAAACGAAGCCGGCCGCGGCCATCTCCTCGGGGCGGTAGATGTTGCGGAGGTCGACGACGACGGGCTGCGCCATGATCGCCTTCAGCCGGTCGAGATCGAGCGCGCGGAACTGCACCCATTCGGTGACGATGACTAGCGCGTCGGCACCTTGCGCGCAGGAATAGGCGTCCTCGCAATAGGTGATGCTGGGCAGCTCGCCCTTCGCCTGCTCCATGCCGACGGGATCGAACGCCTTCACCTTTGCGCCCATGTCGATCAGGCCGGTCACGAGCGGGATCGACGGCGCATCGCGCATGTCGTCGGTGTCGGGCTTGAAGGTGAGACCGAGCACGGCGATGGTCTTGCCGCGCAGCGAGCCGCC
>NZ_JBEPOS010000010.1:0-238481 GCF_040546885.1 Bradyrhizobium sp. S3.2.6
CGGCGCTGCGCTAGCGCAGCGCCGGAGCCGACCAAATCATGAACAGTGTCACCCATCCATCCGGTCTGTTCTGTTACCAATCCATCCGCTGGACACGTCGCGCTAGCGGCGAGACGGGTGAGGGGTTCTCTCCGCGAGTCCCTCTCGCAGTTGAATTCGCCGATAGAACCCCTCATCCGGCGCTTTGCGCCACCTTCTCCCACAAGGGGAGAAGGAAGAAGGGGCGGCTATTTCAGCTTGCCGGTCGACAGATCCATGATCATGCGCGTGGTCAGATAGAGCCGCGGCACGATGGTATCGAGCTTCACATATTCGGCATCGTTGGAATGCGCGCCGAAGCCCGACAGGCCCATGCCTTCGACCACGGCGCCCTCGGTCTTGAGCGCGGCAAACGCGGCATCGGTGCCGCCGCCTGTCGCCTTCTCGTCGACCTTGAGGGGCATCCCGAGCTCCTGATAGATCGTCTTGCCGTAGGCCGCGACATGCCGCGAGGCGTCGTTGGCTTCCAGCGGCGGACGGCGCACCTCGAACTTCAGCTCGACCTTGGAATCGGGCAGCAGGCGATTCCTGATCTTGTCCTGCAGCGCCTTCTCCAGCTCGTCGAAATCGGCGACCTTGAGCGCGCGCGCATCGGCCTGGGCGGTGGCCTCGGCGGGGATCACGTTGCGGTTGGTGCCGGCCTTGGAGACGGTCCAGTTCAGCTTCAGGCCCTGCTCGGGCTTTGACAGGTCCTTCATCTGCAGCACCTGGTGCGAGAGCTCATAGAGCGCATTGATGCCGCCCTCCGGCCGCGCGCCCGCATGCGAGGACTTGCCGGTCACCGTGAGATAGGCCGAGCCGATGCCGCTGGTGGCGAGCCGCAGCGTGCCGTCGGTGCCGCCGCCCTCGAACGAGAACACGACGTCCTGATCGGCGGCGAATTTGGTGATGGTGCTGCGCCAGCCGGGCGAGGAGATCTCCTCGTCGCCATTGGTCAGCACGGTGAGCGTGCCGTAGTCTTTGAAGTTGAGCTTCTGCAGCATCGCCACGGTGTGGAGAATGAGGGCGACGCCTTGCTTGTCGTCGGCAATGCCGAGGCCGTAGGCCTTGTCGCCGTCGATGCGGAACGGCTGGTCCTTCAGCATGCCCTTCAGGTACACGGTGTCCATATGGGCGATCAGCATGATCTTCTTAGCTCCGGTGCCCTTGAAGACGGCGTGCACGGCCGGGCCGATCTTCTCCGGCGTGTCGTCGAGGCGATAGATGTCGGTGGGCTGCAGGATCTCCACCGTGCCGCCGATCTGCTTGAGCTGGTCGGCGACGCGGCCTGCGATCAGGTTCAGGCCCTCGACATCCTTGCTGCCGGATTCGATGCTGACGAGATCGCGCAGCGTGTCGAGCAGCGGCTGCTGCTCCTTCTGCGCCAGTGTATGGACATCCGCCACCGGCGCGGCATGCGCGACGGTTGCGGCGCATGCCAGCCAGAGCGACGCGATCAACGAACCAACGAACGATGGGGCAGGGAGCGATCGGAACATGCGCGGCGGTCCATTGTTGGAGGATGGCCCGGTATGCCTGCGTTTCCGGCGCTTGTCACGCCGCTGAGTGCGCGCCTCGTCCTTCGAGACGACCGCTTCGCGGTCTCCTCAGGATGAGGCTAAGCGGCATCGGTGCTCGTCAAAACTACGGCCGCACACCCGGTCCTCATCCTGAGGGCCCGCCAACGGCGGGCGTCTCGAAGGATGGCCACACGGGAATCGCTCCCATATGTGATTGCCCTGGAACGCAGAGGCCAGACGGTCCGCGTCAGCTACTTCTGTGGCTGGCCGAAATCGAGTGGCGGCAGATCGATTTGCGGGATCTCGATCTTGATGGTGTTCGGATCGACGGTCGACTGCACGCCCTTGTAGTGCATCACCATCGACGGGAACATGATCACCAGCACGACCATGATGACCTGGATCACCACGAATGGCACCGCGCCCCAATAGATCTGGCCGGTCGTGACCGGCTCCATGCGCTTGCCGGTGACGCGGTCATTATAGCGCTCCTTCGGCGCGACCGAGCGCAGATAGAACAATGCGAAGCCGAACGGCGGGTGCATGAACGAGGTCTGCATGTTCACGCCGAGAATGACGCCGAACCAGATCAGGTCGATGCCGAGATGCTCGGCGGCGGGGCCGAGCAAGGGGATTACAATGAAGGCGAGCTCGAAGAAGTCGAGGAAGAACGCCAGCACGAACACGAAGGCGTTGACGAAGAGCAGGAAACCGATCTGACCGCCGGGCAGCGAGGTCAGGAGATGCTCGACCCAGACGTGGCCGCTGACGCCGTAGAAGGTGAGCGAGAACACGCGCGCGCCGACCAGAATGAAAACGACGAAGGCAGACAGCTTGGCCGTCGATTCGGTGGCCTGGCGAACCAGGTCCCAGTTCAGCCGCCGCTTCGCGGCACCGAGAATCAGGGCGCCGGCGGCCCCCATCGCGCCGCCTTCTGTCGGGGTAGCGATGCCGATGAAGATCGTGCCCAGCACTAGGAAAATTAGGAACAGCGGCGGCACCATCACGAAGGTAGTCTGCTGCGCCATTTTCGAAAGGAAACGGAAGCCCGTGAGCTTGTCGATGATCCAGTTCACGACGGCGACGGCGAACGCGAAGATGATGCCGAAGAACATGCTCAGCACGACGAAGTCGGCGCCATGCGTCTCCGAATTCCGCATCATGAACCAGCCGAAGACGCAGCTCGCAAGGAACAGCACGCCGAGCGACGTCAGGCCGCGGCTGCCGCTGTCCTCCCGGAAGCCGATCGCCTCCTTCGGAAGACCCGGCACCGCTTTTGGAAAGATCAAGCTGACGAGAAAAGCGTAGCCGGCATAGAGGCCTGCGAGCACGAGACCCGGAATGAATGCACCCTCGTACATGTCGCCGACCGACTTGCCGAGCTGGTCAGCCATCACGATCAGAACGAGCGAAGGCGGGATGATCTGCGCCAGCGTGCCGGACGCGGCGATGATGCCGGTCGCAACGCGGCGGTCGTAGCCGTAGCGCAGCATGATCGGCAGCGAGATCAGGCCCATCGAGATCACCGATGCGGCGACCACGCCGGTCGTGGCCGCGAGCAGCGCGCCGACGAAAACGACGGCATAGGCGAGGCCGCCGCGGATGGTGCCGAACAATTGGCCGATCGTATCGAGCAGATCTTCGGCCATGCCGGAACGCTCCAGCACCAGCCCCATGAAAGTGAAGAACGGAATAGCTAGCAGCGTGTCGTTGTTCATTACGCCGTAGACGCGCTCGGGCAGGGCCTGGAGAAAGTCCGGATGGAATTGACCGAGCTCGATGCCGATCACGGCGTAGAACAGGCCTACGGCACCGAGTGAAAACGCCGCCGGATAGCCGAGCAGCAGCACGAACACCAGCGACGCAAACATGATCGGCGCCATATTGGCGATAATAAACGCGGTCATTGAATCTCCCTACGAAGGCCGCTCGCCAACTACTTTTTTTCGATCGCTTCAACGAGGTGCTCGACTTCGGCCTCCAGCGCCGAAATCTGCGACTCGTGCGGATCCGGAATCATGCCGCGCATGATGGCGACCCGTTTAATCACCTCGGAGATGGCCTGCACGAGCAGCAGCGCGAAGCCGATCATGACGAGTGACTTGGCCGGCCATTGCGGGAGGCCGCCGGCATTGCCTGATTGCTCGTTGATCTGGAACGAGCGCAGGAAGAAAGGCACGCCGGTGACAAGCATGACGACCGTCAGCGGGATCAGGAAGAACAGGTGTCCGATCACGTCAATGATGTTGCGAACCGGCTTCGGTAGCATGGCGTTGACGATATCGATCCGGATGTGCTCGTTGTCGAGCAGCGTCCAGGATGAGCACAGCAGGAACACGATGCTGAACAGGACCCACTGTAGCTCGAGCCAGGAATTGGACGAGGTGTCGAAGGCCTTGCGCACGATCGCATTTGCCGCCGAGATGATGACGGCGACCAGAATCAGCCAGGCTAGGCGCTTGCCGGTCCAGCGTGTAAACGCGTCGATCCTGCCGCTCAATTTCAGGAGCGCTGTCAATGATAGGTCCTCCCCGCTTGTGCCCCGGCCGTCTTGTCTGCGCCGACTCGGCGCGCTCGGCTTGTCTCGCCGCGCAGGCATGAGGCCGCCGCACAAAACCAGCGGGCGTGCCGTCCGTCAATTGGAAGTTTGCTGATAGTTAAGGGAAATTGCCCGGGCGTCGGCGGGTCAACTAGCCGCCGGTCACGCTCATGTGCCTGCTGACGCTGGGACGGTCGTGGCGGCGGTCGATGATGAAGTCGTGGCCCTTGGGCTTCAGCCCGATGGCGCGATCGATCGCAGCCGCAAGCAGCGTGTCGTCGTCGGATGCACGCAGAGGTTTGCGCAAATCGGAGGCATCCTCGTGGCCGAGACAGGTGTGCAGCGTGCCCGTGCAGGTGATGCGTACCCGGTTGCAGGATTCGCAGAAATTGTGGGTCATCGGCGTGATGAAGCCGAGCTTGCCGCCGGTCTCGGCGACACTGACGTAGCGCGCCGGGCCGCCGGTGCTTTCCGCGAGGTCCGTCAGCGTGAACTGCTGGGCGAGCCGCGCGCGCACCAGCGACAGCGGCAGATACTGGTCGATACGGCCCGAACCGATCTCGCCCATCGGCATGACCTCGATCAAGGTCAGCCCCATGCCCTTGCCGTGGGCCCAGCGCATCAGATCGGGGAGCTCGTCCTCGTTGAGGTTCTTCAGCGCCACCGCGTTGATCTTCACCGCGAGGCCAGCGGCGCGCGCGGCTTCGATACCCTCGTGCACCTTGTCGATCTCGCCCCAGCGCGTGATCTCGCGAAACTTCCTGGGATCGAGCGTGTCGAGCGAGACGTTGATGCGGCGAACGCCACAATCGGCGAGCTCCCGGGCATGTTTTGCGAGTTGCGTGCCGTTGGTGGTCAGCGTCAGCTCGCCCAGCGCGCCGCTGGCGAGATGGCGCGACAGCGAGCGCACCAGCGACATCACATTGCGCCGGACCAAGGGTTCGCCGCCGGTGAGCCGCAGCTTCTTCACGCCCTTGGCGATGAAAGCGGAACAGAGCCGGTCGAGTTCCTCGAGCGTCAGCAGGTCGGCCTTGGGCAGGAACGTCATGTCTTCCGACATGCAATAGAAGCAGCGCAGATCGCAGCGATCGGTGACGGAGACGCGCAGGTAAGTGATGGTCCGCCCGAACGGATCGGTCATCGCGCTCGAGAGCGCGGAGCGGGAGGTCGCGGGAGATCCGTTCATACCAACTGCCTTGCCAACTGCCTGGTCACTTACGGCGACGGACGCATCTTTGCTTCAGCGATGCTCCGGACGCAATCTAAGCATCGCGCAGGCAGAGGACAATCGGGTGGTATACATAGATTAACAACGCTTGGATCGACAACGCTTGGATTAACGCTTGCCCGCATTCGGATCGGGGAACGCAGAACCGGCTGCGGGCGCTGCAGCATCGGCCGGCGCCGCGGCGGGTGCGGCTGCGGCCGGTTTCGGCCTCTTCGGCCGGTGCGGCTTCTTCTTCGCGGGCTTGGGCGGCACCGCCGGCTGAAGCTCCGCGAACACCGGGTTTGGATCGGTGGTTACCGAGGCGGGCGTGGTGAAATCGCCGGGATTCTTGATCACGTTCACCGGCACGCTGGTCGGCTGGTACTTGTTGAAGACGTAGTCGACCGTGAACGGGGCCTCCGGCGCGGGAACCGAGACCGAGCAGGGGGTCTTGCAGCCCGGTCCGAGCGACGTCCTGGCGTCGGCCCCCGGGGGATTGGATTCGAGCCGGACCTGGACCGTTGGCGGTGCCGATTTGAACATGTCCCAAGACATCGAGGAGCAGCCACCCAGGCTCGCTCCTGCTAGCGCAATCGCGATGACACGACGCATGACCATCCACTTTACTGCGACGAACCGCCACATAACCCCGTCCGGACCTTAGGAGCGTCGCCTGAGGCAAGCAACCGGCGGAGCGCGCATAGTTAATAGATGGTTAACGCGGGGTTCCATGGAATAACCCAGCTATATCAGGGCCTTGCCTGGCGCCGAAACCATCATCAGGCTGTGGGCGGCGGCCGGCAGGTCGCGCATGTGATGGATCAGCCGGTCCGGCTTCAGCTCGGCGATTGGCACGTCCGTGTAGCCGAAACTGACCCCGATCACGGGCACCCCGGCACGCCGGGCGACGCCGACATCGGTCCCGGCGTCGCCGACCATGATGCTGGCTTTGACCTCGCCGCCGGCCCGCGCCACGGTCTCGCGGAAAATGGTCGGATCGGGCTTCTGGACCCCAAAAGTGTCCGCGCCGCAGATCGCCGCGAACCGCCGGCTCAGGTCGAGCTGGTCCAGGAGCCGCTTCGACAGCCATTCCAGCTTGTTGGTGCAGACCGCGAGACGATGGCCCTGGGCCGCAAACAGGTCGAGCGCGTCCAGCAGCCCCTCGAACGGCTGCGATTCGACCGCGATATGATCGGCGTAATAGGCGATGAAATCTGCCGTCATCCGGTCCATGTCGGCCGGCGTGACCGTGCGGCCCTCGGCCTCCAGGCCCCGCTCGATCAGCTTGCGGGCGCCGGCGCCGATCATGTTGCGGGCCGAGGCCATCGGCACCGGCGGCAGGCCTTCGCGGTCGAGCACGTGATTTAGCGCAGTGATCAGGTCGGGCGCCGTATCCACAAGCGTGCCGTCGAGATCGAAGACGAGGGTGTAGGGGGAGGTCATGGTCCCAGCGCTAACGGCCCGGCCGTACCGGCGCAAGGGGCGGGATCATAAGATCGGCTTATAGGCCTGTTCCCAGACCCTGTTCTCCGGGGAAAAACGAGGCTACATAGGCCCGCCGCGGCCGACGATACCTGCGGCACTCCTGATTTGAGAGGCGAGCCCAGACGTGAACATGGACCAGTTGAAGCGGCAGGCTGCGGCGCGCGCGTTGGAAGAGGTGCGTGACGGCATGCAGCTCGGCCTCGGCACCGGCTCGACCGCCAAGCATTTCGTCGAGCTGCTGGGCGAACGCGTCGCCGCCGGACTCAAGGTGATCGGCGTGCCGACCTCGGAGGCGACCCGCGCCGATGCGGAGCGTTGCGGCGTGCCGCTGACGACGCTGGATGAGATCGAGCATCTCGACATTACCGTCGACGGCGCCGACGAGATCGATCCCGAGCTCAACCTGATCAAGGGCGGTGGCGGTGCGCTGCTGCGTGAGAAGATCGTGGCGGCCGCCTCGGATCGCATGATCGTGATTGCCGACGACACCAAATGGGTGCCGACGCTCGGCGGCTTTCCGCTGCCCATCGAGGTCATTCCGTTCGGGCTCGGCGCGACGCGTCGGGCGATCGAGAAGGCATTTGCGGAATGCGGCGTTTCCGGGCAAATGGCGGTTCGCAAGGCCAAGGGCGGAGACAAGGATGGCCACGTTTTCGTCACCGATGGCGGCCACTGGATCGTCGATGCCCAGCTCGGACGTATTGTGGATCCGCCCAGCCTCGCCAGGGCGTTGAGCGCGATCCCCGGCGTGGTCGAGCATGGGTTGTTCATCGGCTTGGCCAGCTCGGCTGTTTTGGCGGGTGGCGAGGGAATTCGCGTGATTGAACGGCGAAAGCCGAAAGGAGACTAGAATGAAGAGTGTTTTGAAGATCGTGCCTGCTGCGTGCCTCGCCTTCGCGCTCGCACTGGGGGCAGCGCCTGCGATCGCGCAGCAGCCGGCAGCACCCTCTGCGGCGTCGATTGCGGCGGCGAGGGAGATTTTGACGCTGAAGAATGCCAGCGCGATGTACGCCAACGCCGTGCCCGGCATGGTGGAGAAGGTCAAGGGCACGCTGATCGGCCAGAACCTCAACTACCAGAAGGATCTCAACGAGCTCGCCCCGATCATCACCAAGCAGCTTGCCGGCCGCGAGCAGGAGATCGGCGATGGCATGGTGGGCGTCTATGCCGGCGAGTTCACCGAGCAGGAGCTGAAGGATCTCGTCGCGTTCTACAAGTCGCCGCTCGGCCAGAAGCTGATCACCAACGAGCCCAAGGCCATCAGCCTCAGCATGCAGGTCATGAACGCGTGGGCGCAGAACTTCTCCGAGGTCGTCGCGAGCGCGTTCCGCGCCGAGATGAAGAAGCGTGGCAAGGAAATGTGACAATACCTATCTGACAGGATAGCTGATCAGGAAGCCCCAAAGCGCGTCGCGGCTTGGGTTGAAGAGGTCGGAGTGGATAATGGCTGAATTCGACGTCGACCTCTTTGTCATCGGTGGCGGTTCGGGCGGCGTGCGTGCCGCCCGTATCGCGGCCAGCCACGGCGCCCGCGTGATGATCGCGGAAGAGTACCGCATGGGCGGCACCTGCGTGATCCGCGGCTGCGTGCCGAAGAAGCTCTTCGTGATCGGCTCGCATTTCCGTCAAGAGCTCGAGGATGCCGCCGGCTTCGGCTGGACCGTTCCGTCCGCCACCTTCGACTGGCCGACGCTGATTGCCAACAAGGACAAGGAAATCGCGCGGCTGGAGGCGGCCTACACGGCCAACGTCGAGAAGTCGGGCGCGCGGATCGTCAAGAGTCGGGCGCTGATCGAGGACAGGCACACCATTCGCCTGCTCGCAGACGACAGGAAGATCACCGCAAAATACATTCTGATCGCCACCGGTGGCGCGCCCAATCACGGCGCGGCGATCCCGGGCATCGAGCATGTGATCTCGTCCAACGAGGCATTTCATCTGAAGAAGCTTCCGAAGCGGATCGTGATCCAGGGCGGCGGCTATATCGCGCTGGAGTTCGCCGGCATCTTCGCCGGCTTCGGCTCCGACGTCACCGTGATCTATCGTGGTGACAACATTTTGCGCGGCTTCGACGAAGACGTCCGCGCGCATGTCCGCAGCGAGATGGAGAAGCAGGGCATCACCATTCTCACCGGCTGCACAGTGAACAGGGTCGATCGCCATTTCGATCGCAATGGCGAGGAATTCACCACGCATCTGTCGAACGGATCGAGCCTCGCGTCCGACCAGGTGATGTTCGCGATCGGCCGTCATCCGGCGGTGGCCAATCTCGGCCTGGAGAAGGCCGGCGTCGCCATCAACCCGAAGAATGGCGGTATCGCGGTCGATCATTTCTCGAAGAGCTCGGTCGACAGCATCTACGCGATCGGCGACGTCACCCATCGCCACAATTTGACGCCGGTCGCGATCCGCGAGGGCCATGCCTTTGCCGACACCGTGTTCGGCAAGCGTACGGTGCAGGTCGATCATTCCACCATCCCGACCGCGGTGTTCTCGCAGCCGGAGGTCGGCACCGTCGGCCTGACGGAAACCGAAGCGCGCGCGCAGTTCAGCCACGTCGACATCTACAAGACGACGTTCCGCCCGATCAAGGCGACGATGTCGGGCCGTGATACCCGCGTGCTGATGAAGCTCGTCGTCGATGGCTCGACCGACCGCGTGCTTGGCTGTCACATCGTCGGCGATGGTGCCGCCGAGGTCACGCAAGTCGTCGCGATTGCGGTGAAGATGAAGGCGACGAAAGCCGATTTCGACGCGACCATCGCGCTGCATCCGACCGCGGCCGAAGAGCTGGTGACGATGCGCACACCGACCGCGCGCCACGTGCGCCAGGCGGCGGAGTAGGCGCTCACGACGGGGAGCCGCGACCGGCTCCCCGCTGTCCGCTCTTCAGGTCAGAAGTCGAACGTCATGCCAGTGGTGACCGCTTCGGCCTTGTTGCCGGCAACGACGTTGTTGTTGGCGTCGCGTCCGCAAACGCCGTAGCCGTGTCCGCTGACGCCGAGGCAGTAATGTGCGCCGGGTCCGTTGCGGAGATAGCTGCCCACCAGGTACCAGCTCACGAACGGGCTGAAGTGATACTTCACGCCGAGTGCGTACTGGTCCGCGCTTGAGTCCACACTGTTGAGCGCGAAGTCGGCGGCACCGGCTGGAGCGGAGACCACGACCCCGGGGGTGGGATAGGCATTGAGGACGCCGGTGCCCGGCGAGCCAGGCGACGCATTGGCGTGAGCCCATGATGCGCTGACGTCCCATTTGTCGACCGTTTGGGTCGCGCTCACGAAGTAGCCGTCGCGCGAGCGCTCGTTGAAGGCGGCAACCGTGTGCTCGCGGCGCATGATCTCGTAGATGCCGTAGAGCTGCAGGCTTCCGATCATGTCGTTGAACTTATAGCCCGCGCCGACTTTCGCTGCCCATTCGTTGGCGATGCCGACTGCGCCCGCCGGCACGGTCAGAACGCCGCCGTTGCTCAGGGGTGTCACCGCCTCGTCGCCGGTTCGGTTGGTTCCTTCGTGGAATTCGTAGGCGGCGACCCCCGTGAACCCGGCCTGATTGTAGGTCAGCGACGCGCTGTAGAGATTGCCGTAGGAGCCGTCGGTGCAGCCTTCCGGCGCCGATGTCAGCGGGAAGCCCGAGCCGCTACCGCGCGACGATGTCGCAGGACAGTTGAAATCGCCGAGCGCAAAGTCGCTGTTGTCCCTCGCCGTGTTCTGTCCGGGCGACAGCATGACGGTGGCCTGGAAGCCGTTCCACACCGGCGATTCATACCAGATCGCATGCGCGGCGCGCCAATCGAACTCGGCGCGGAGGTCGCCGCCGGTGTTGCCCATGATCGAGTTGTAGTCGCCGAGCGTGGCCGAGAACGGATCGAACTTCGCCGTCGCCTTCTTGTAGGGCGTGTCCGCCTTGCCGGCCTTGATCGCGCCCCAGGGGCTTTCCATGCCGAGGAAGCTGTCGCGCGTGCCGAACGCCGCGCGTTCGGTCGGAACGGCCGCGACTTCCACAAGGGATTCGAACTGCGCGATGGCCGCCCATCCGGGATAGCCATAGGGATCGAGGTTGTGCCGCGCGCGAACGCCGAAATAGGTGAGGTTGCTGGAGACCCCGAATTTCGTCCCCTGGTCGTAGACGCCCGCATTGAAGATGTCGCCCGAGAGATCGACGTGGCCGTAGAGCGTCACGGTCGTGTTGTCCATGAACGGATTGGCGCCGGGCGCCTTGCTGTAGAGCGGAGCGCCGCCGATGCTGACGACGGTGTGTTCAGGCGCAGGCGCTGGTGAGGGCGCGACCGCCGCGTGCAGAACCGGATTGCCCTTCGGCGAGGCCGGGGCGACGGCTGTCACCGCGGTCTTCGACTCGCCGATGTGATTGACGCGTTCGCGAAGCTGCGTGTTCTCCTTCGCGAGCTTGGCGTTGCTGCGCTCGAGCGCATCGAGGCGCGCAATGACGTCATCCATGGTTGCAGCATTCAAGGGATGGCTAATTGTGGTTGCACAAAGTGCCGCAAAGCCTGTGCCGAGCAGAAAGGCCTTCCTCATCGTGTTTCCCCTCTATCGCCGCGGACTCTCAATGGGCCCGGGATAAAGCGGAAGCTAATGTATGCCAGATACCATATACAACCGGGCTGTTGTGGTTTAGCTCGCTTTCCGGCCCGACTGTGTCTGATCAGCAACTATTCCCGACAAAGCGTGTCGCGCGGCGATCTGCCGCATTGTGGTGCGCCGAACTGGTTCCTTGTCAAAAAGGCGAGCGGCTTCCGGCCCTTGGGGTCAATCGCCCCACGGCGTTTCGCCGCGCGCGAGACGGCTGGCGATGTCGGTCTGGAACACGGGTGGTCCGAACGCGAACCACTCATCGCTGATCTGGTAGACGAGCAGCCGTCTGTTCTCGGCGCAAAATCGCGTCAGCCAATCCAGCGCCTTCTTCTTTGGCTGCTCACCGACAGGCACCACGACGTCAACAGGCAAGCCGCGCCAGAAGAAATTGGCGGCCAGCATGATCATGCTGGATTGATCCGGCCGCATCCAATCCGGCAGCGGGCTCGATGCGACCAGCCAGCCGCAGATGAATTCGCGGCAGGGATGCTGCGGGCGCTCCGGATAGATCGAACAGCACCGGGCGATGCTGAAGGGGCACGGTTGCCCCTTGCGTACCTTGTGACCGCGCACCTCGATCTGCAGCCAGCCATCACAGCAGGCGGTGCAACTTCCGCAGGTTCTGGTGATTTCGGGGCTCACGGGCGAAGCTGGTGCTCCAGGCGCATCTCGATCGCCTATGAACTACCAGCAGCATTCGCGGAGGGGCAAGCTCTCTTCAGCAGACAAGACCTGCGGCGCAGAGAACCGGATGCGTTGCGTCGGCCTCGTGCCTACGCGTACAGATAGCCGACCGGCTTGCCTTCGGTGCGCAGGGGACGAATGTCCTTCTGCGTGATGATCTGACCGGCCAGGCCATCGATCTCGTCGCGTTGCGTCGGCGTCCAGCTGCGAAGATCGTTCATGCCTTTGAGCAGGCCGAGCCGCAGGACCTGGGTGTTTTCGCCGACGCCGACGAGGCTGATCGAATCCTTGCCCGCCGTCACGACATCGCCGGCTGCGAGCTCAAAGGTCTCGCCGGCCTTCTTCCTGAATTCGGCCGTGCCGCGAATGACGCGATAGATCACGACCTCGCCCTTGGCGAAGCAGTCGGCATCCGCGGCGATCGACGCGCTCTTCGGCAGAAGCGAGTGGCCGCGCGGGTCGGTTGCGATGATGTGGCCGGTGACGAGATGGCCGCTTGGAGTCTCGATCCCGATATCGCGCACATAGACCGGCAATGCGGATTTGATGGGGCCGTCGACGAGCGGCTTGAACAGTGCATCCAGTGCGAGGGGATCCTGAAGCCAGAAGCCTCCATCGGCCGGGCGATCGTGCAGAGGATGGTTCCAGGCCACGCGCGGCGTCTCGGCTTCGTCGATCTGATCCGGGCCGACGATGGTCGGATTCGGAAAGGTGGTGGGATCGGTGATGAAGGCTTCGAGGAATTTGCCGGAATAGCCCATCGAGATCGGATCCGGCACCACCGTCTGCGGCGTCTTCAAATTCTCTTCGGTCGACAGGCCCGACCAGGTGTAGAACAGCTGGCGATGCACGATCGCGCTTTGCAGCATCACCGCGCCCGGGCCGACATTATAGAAACGACCGTCATAGTCGAAGGTGAAGGCGCCCGAGGTGACCAGCACGAGCTGAAACCCGCCCGGCGGCAGATGCAGATGGAAGTCGGTGGGGCCGGTGTCGGGGCGGTAGATCGGCAGATTGGTCGCGACTTCGTGCAGCAGGAAGGTTTCGTTGTTGGCGTGAAAGCCTTCGTTGGCGCGGTTGTAGAGGGCTTGCGGACGATACGTCGCTTCGAACTTCGCATTCCGGTCGCGATCGATCGCCACAAAATCCCGGGTGTTGAGGCGGAGCGGCGCGCCATTCGGATGAGTGAGGCCGGTCGTCCTGAGATCGCCCGCAGCATGCACGTTCATGACGTTCTCCGCTCTGCGCCATTGCCAGCTTGCAATGTCACTGCGAATTTTGGGCCAGTTGGTTTGCGGATCAGCAAACGGGCCCGCGCGGTGACGCGGCGAGCCCGGCCAGGAAAAAATCCGGTGGTTGCACACTAGGTTAGATCGCCCGATTGGCTTGACCGTCCGGCGCAGCGTCAGCGCCTCGCGCTTCCAGGAGAGCGGCTCGAGCTGGCTAATTTGTCAGCAAGCCTCGCCAGTGTGCGGGCAGTTGTGCCTTCTGTGGATCGGGGGCGACGTCGCAATTCGTTAGGACGGCGATTGACAAGATGTTCATGTTTTGTTCTTATGCTGCGACCGAGATGGAGAGGCAGCCATGGACAACCGCATCAACGATATCCGCAGAACGATCAGAGCGCTCCGCGTCAGCATGCGCGAGGCTGAAGCGATCATGCATGAGCAGATCAATCGCGAGGAGGACTGCAGCTTCGTGGCGCAGGACCTCATCAAGATGCGCTTGGTCATGAGCGGGCTGGTGAAGGAGCGAACCGCGCTCGGCGACAACGAGCCGATCCTCGTCAACAGCTTCTTCATCCCGCGGCGCCGGCCGATGCGAAAGCCGGTCGCTGCTGCTGCCCCGACCGTCGCGTCTGTGTTCGGTCTACGCCTGGTGGCGAGGGCTTGACGCAGAGCGTGGCTCAATCAATGGAGTGCGGCGCGGCCCGATCCGGTTTGCCGGCCGGGCTGTCCGCCCACTTCGCCATCTCCATGGTCCGCGCGTCGATGCCCTCGCACCAGAAGCAGCTCGGCGTTGTCAGGCCCTGCTCGGACAGGATCGGGACCAGGCTGTGGCCGCAACCGGCGCACCAGGCGATGTCAGTCATGCATTCCCCTATGGCGTAGCAAGTTCAGAACAGACGTTTTCGTTGGCGAAGCTTGTGCGGAGCGGATGCTCCTGCGCGATCAAGCAATGCTCGGGCTCGATGACATGGGGTTCGAACGAGTTCGTCTCCGGTATGCGATCCAGCGGCACATGGAGTTCCCACCTGCAAAGTGTCGTGAGGAGCGCTAACCATCCGCACCGCGTCGGGGTTCCGGCCGTCGCTGACACGGATGGCACCGGGCGGGGGTTGCGTTAATCGCAGCACGATATAGAACGGGCCCGGGTGCTCGCTGCATTGGGGCAGCGACAGGTCAAGCGATGGTCGGGCCGCCACGCAGGATGCGTGCGCCCATGAACGATCAGCTGCCCGGCAGGCACCTGCCCAAATCCCCGTTTTTCGTCGAGCGAACGCTCACGGCGCTCCAGCAATTCCTGCATGTCGAGGCCGTCAGTGGCGTCGTGCTGCTGATAGCTGCGGTTGCCGCATTGCTCTGGGCCAACTCGCCATTCGCCCATTCGTATCACGACGTCTGGAACCTGCCGATTTCACTTCGCCTTGGCGAGCTCGGCTTTGTCAGACCTCTGGATTTCTGGATCAACGACGCGCTGATGACGGTCTTCTTCCTGGTCGTCGGCATGGAGGTCCGTCGTGAAATCCACGAGGGCGCGCTGAGCAGGTTCGATCAGGCCATTCTGCCGGTGCTGGCCGCCGTCGGCGGTGTCGTCGTCCCGGCGCTGATCTACCTGAGCTTCAATAACGTCGCGAACCGCATTCAAGGCTGGGCGATTCCAACTGCAACGGACATCGCTTTTGCAGTCGGTGTGCTCGCCCTGCTAGGACGATCAATCCCCGCCAATATCAGGGTCTTTCTGCTCGCTCTGGCCATCATCGACGACATCATCGCAGTTCTCATTATCGCGCTGTTCTACAGCAATGGACTCGATCTCAACGGCTTTGTTGTTGCATTGCTCGGTGTTCTCATGGCGCTGGGATTTCAACGGCTCGGCTTCGGCTCGGCCTTTGCCTACGTCCTGCCAGCCCTCCTCGTCTGGGCAGGGTTCCTTATGGCCGTCGTGCATCCGACGCTTGCGGGTGTCGTGCTCGGCTTGATTACGCCGGTCCGCTCGGCGGATCCCGAGACAGTGCCGCCCGTCATCCGCGTGGAGGCGGCGCTGCATCCCTGGGTCGCTTACGCAATCATGCCGCTGTTCGCGCTTGCCAATGCCGGCGTCGACCTCAAGAGCACCGAATTCACTGGCGGCGCGCAATTCGTGGCGCTCGGCATCGGGCTTGCGCTCTGCGCCGGAAAGCCGATCGGCGTGATCGGTGCGACCTGGCTTGCGGTGCGCGCGGGTGGATGCCGGCTGGCGCCGGGCGTATCCTGGGGCGGCGTCTGCCTCGTCGGGCTGCTGGCCGGCATCGGCTTCACGATGTCGATCTTCATCGCCATGCTCGCGTTTACCGACGAGAGGCTGCTTGACGCCGCGAAGTTCGGCGTGCTGCTCGGCTCGCTCATCTCCGTGACGCTCGGCCTCGGATGGGGCGCCGAATACGCCCAGCGGCTGCGCAAGCAGACCGGAGACTAGACCGGAAGCGGGATCAGGGCTGCGACCTCGCGATCACCAAGGTTCTCGCTCGCCGCGAGACCTTGCGCGACGCCGATGCGGTCGGCGTCGGGCCGGTTCTGGCTCATCTTGCGCTTGCCTTCGAACCGCACCACGGGGATGCGCACGCCGACGATCCCGCGCAGTTGCGCGGCGACGAAATCGGCAGGGGCATCACTGACCGCCCACGGCTTTGCACGCGCGCCTTCCTGCTTCTTGGTCAGCCGCGTCACGGCCTCGAGCAGGCGCTCCGGCTCCTGGAAGAATTCCACCGGGCCATAGGCATGCACGGCGATGTAATTCCAGGTCGGCACGACCTTTTCGGTCTCCTGCTTGGTCGCGTACCAGGACGGCGTCACATAGGCGTCGGGACCGCTGAAGATCGCGAGTGCATCGCCGATCGGCGGCAGCTTCCATTGCGGGTTGGCCTTCGCCAAGTGACCGTACAGCACGCCGTAATCCCCCTCGCTCTCGTCGAGGAACAGCGGCAAGGGCGTGGCGACCGGACCTTCGGTGGTGGCCGTGACCAGGCTCGCAAGGCGGGCGGCGCGGATGGTCGCGCGGATGCTCTCGATGTCGTCGATAAAGGCGGGGGGAATGTACATGGCGTGTCTCCGTTCTGACTGCAGAGATAGCCGCAATCTGGACTATAAGAAACTGCCAGTTTTATATGATTATATCAGTCCAGTTCGGCGACCGCCTGCGCCAGGAGCCTGCAGCCCCGTTCGATTTGCGCGGTGTCCAGCGCCGAATAACCCATGACAAGGCCGACCGACTTCCGTGCTCGGGAGCCGGCGAACAGCGCCGAAACTGGATAGATGCCGACGCCCTTGGCGCGGGCCGCGTTGATCAATGCATCCTCCCGCTTCTGCGGCACCTCGTCGAACCAGGCCACTACATGCAGGCCCGCGGCCGCGCCCTCGATCCTGATACGATCGCCGAAGCGGCGGCGAAGGGCGTCGAGCAGCGCCTGCTGCCGCTCGGCGTTGCGCCGGCGCACGCGCCTGACATGGCTGTCATATGCGCCGCTCTCCAGCATCGCCGCAAGCGCCTCCTGTTCGATCAGCGGCGTGTGCCGGTCCATGATCTGCTTGGCGGCGGCGAACAGGGATCGCAGCGCCTGCGGCACCACGAGATAGCCGATCCGCAAGGTCGGCGACAGCGTCTTCGAGACTGTGCCGAGATAGATCACGTTATCACTGTCTTCCAGCGCATGCAGCGGCGGGATCGGCTTGGTGTCGTAGCGGTACTCGCTGTCGTAATCGTCCTCGATCACGTAAGAGTCGTTCTTGCGCGCCCACGCCAGCAATTGATGCCGACGGCCGATCGGCATGACGCCGCCGAGCGGATATTGATGCGACGGCGTGACATAGGCGAGGCGGGCCGCGATGCCGTCGAGCCGCTCGGTCTGAAGGCCTTCGGCATCGACCGTGACAGGCACCGTGACCGCGCCGGTCGCCGCGAAGGTGTGCCGCGCCATCTGGTAGCCGGGATCCTCCATCACGAAGCGGTCGCCGGCATCGAGCAGCAGGCGCGCACAGATGTCGAGGCCCTGCTGCGAGCCGTTGACGACGACGATCTGGTCGACGTCGCAGCGGACGCTGCGCGATCGCCACAAATAACCTTGTAGCGCAGTCCGCAGCCGCAGCGCACCGCAGGGATCGTCATAGGCGAGCCGCTCGGGCTTGCGCGCCATGGCAGCCGTCACGGCCTTCTTCCATGCCAGCACCGGGAAGTCCGACGGCGACAGCTCGCCATAACGAAAGTTCGCGACAAGCCCGCACGGCGGCGCGGACCAGTGAGGCGGGTCCTGGCGCAGCCGCTCGCCGAAGGTCGAAAGCCGCGCCTTGCGCGTCGATGGCCGGGACGTCGCGCGCGTGCGTCCGCGCTCCACCACCGCGCGCGCCACGCGCGGCCGGGCGCCATGGCGCGTCTCGATAAAACCTTCGGCGGCGAGCTGCTCGTAGGCAATCGTGACGGTCGAGCGCGCCACGCCCATCTCGTCCGCGAGCGCCCGCGATGACGGCAGCAGGCCGTCAGTGCCGTAGACCAGCGACATGATCTGGTCGCGCAGCGCCTCGTAGATCTGGCGTGCGCCCATGCGGCGCGCGCGGCGGCCCGGATTGGTTCTCTTCTGCATCATCCACATTCCAGGCCGGCATTGGTACGGCCGACGAGGGTCGGAAATGTGGTTCTAATCCCGTTCGCCGGGCGTTTCGACGTAAGCCTTGCCGTAGGGATAAAAATTCTCCCTTGCGGCCCATTTTTGCACGTTAGTCGTTGTTAGACGTTGCGAGGCCGCCTTGCCGCGGTCTGTCTGCGCTCCGACCTAAAGAGCAGGAACCGCAAGAGGGAGATCTCGATGGACGATCAGGCGAGGCTGACGGCGCTCCAGCATCATTGGGACGCTTCGGACGCAAACGATTTCGAGGCCGAGCATGACATCTATCGCGAGGATGCCGTGCTCGATTATCCGCAGTCCGGCGAGCGAATTCGCGGCCGCCGCAAGATTCAGGAGAGCCGCTTCGTGCAGCCGAACAGAAAGCGCTTCACGGTCCGGCGGATCGTCGGCGGCGGTGATCTCTGGGTGAGCGAATTCATCCTGACCTATGACGGCGTGCCGTCCTACGTCGTCAGCATCATGGAATTCCGCGACGGATCAGTGGCGCACGAAACGCAATATTTCGGTGACCGGTTCGATCCGTCACCATCGCGCGCGCATCTTGTGGAGCGCGTCGGGTAGGACCGATGCTCGCGCCTACACTCCGTCATTGCGAGCGCAGCGAAGCAATCCAGACTCTTTCCGCGGAGGGATTCTGGATTGCTTCGCTGCGCTCGCAATGACGGCGCGGACGGAACCCCGATGCGGCTGCTGGTCGCACTCTTGTCGCCTTGATTCTGGCTCACCCGGCTTTATGTCTGGGGAGAACAAGAATCCGGGCCCCTCTGGCGAGGACGCTGACTGTGTCAGCAAAACCTCGCGATGTCGGATGACCTGTCCCGCGCGAATGCGATGGATCGGCCGATCGTCGGGCCCTCTTAAGTTCTCTCCGACCAAATCGTCCCCATCGAAGCTCCGCGCGGTCATTTCGCAAGATAACGGAGCGACGATGTCTGACGCCAACACTTCCAACTCGATCGAACTCGAGATCACCGAGCCGCGTAGCTTCAACGAGCAGGCTGCGGTGGCGCTGGTGATCGCCGGTGCGCTGGTCGCCGTGGCCGACCGGCGCGTGTCGCCGGTCGAGCGCGATGAGGTGATCCGCTTCATCAGGGAACGCGGCTTGGCGCCGCACATCAGCGAGGAGCGCCTGTTTTCGATGTTCGACGAGCTCGCCGAACGGCTCGAAGAGCCTGATTTCGCCAATGTGGTGATCGACACGCTGCGGCCGGTCTCGGACCAGTCGCTGTCCTCTCATCTTCTCGAACTGTCGGAGCGCGTCGCGGCCGCGGATGAGGACGTGCATCCGCACGAGGTGCAGGCGATCAAGCTGTTGCGCCTGCTGACGCTGGTGTTGCCGCGCGCGAAGCCGGTCGGGCCGGCTGCCGTCAGCGCCGCCGAGAAGGCGTGAGCATGAGTGCTGCTTCGGACGAGCAAAGGACGAGAGGCGAGGGCGCCAGCGGTCAACCGGCCGGTGGCGACCCGCGGCTTGACGCGCTGGTTCAGCGGCTGCCGCCGCGCCTTGCGAGCAGCGTCGACTATCTCCTGCAACCGTCCAGCCGCTGGGTCCGGATTCCCTCGGGCGCGCTGCTCGTCGTCGGTGGCGTGCTGTCCTTCCTGCCGGTGCTCGGCATCTGGATGCTGCCGCTCGGCCTCGCGCTGCTCGCCGAGGACGTGCCGGCGCTGCGTGCGTCACGCTCAAAGGTCTTCGACTGGATCGAGCGCCGCAAGCCGCACTGGCTGGATCCGTCCGTACCGAAAAATGATCGAACATGACTGAATTCATCACCCCCGACGCGCTAACCGCGCTGCTGCAGGTCGTCCTGATCGACCTCGTGCTCGCCGGCGACAATGCCGTCGTCATCGGTCTCGCGGCCGCAGGCCTTCCGGCCGATCAGCGCCGCCGCGCCATCGTCGTCGGGATCGTCGCCGCGACCGCACTGCGCATCGTCTTTGCCGGCGTCGCGACCCAGCTCCTGCAAGTGATCGGCCTGCTGCTCGCCGGCGGCGTGCTGCTGCTGTGGGTGTGCTGGAAGATGTGGCGCGAGCTGCGCGAGCAGGCTGCGCATGCGAACCGGCCCGCGTTCAGCCATGCCGGTGGGGCGACCGCCGCGCCGGCGCCGCGGAAAACGTTCGGGCAGGCTGCGCTGCAGATCGTCGCCGCCGACGTCTCGATGTCGCTCGACAACGTGCTCGCGGTCGCGGGTGCGGCGCGCGAGCACCCCTATATCCTCGTCTTCGGCCTGGTTCTGTCGGTCGCGCTGATGGGCGTCGCCGCCGACCTGCTCGGCCGCGTGCTCCAGAAGCAGCGCTGGATCGCCTATGTCGGCCTCGCCATCATCGTCTACGTCGCCATCGAGATGATCTATCGCGGCTCGCTCGAGCTCGCGCCGGTTATCGCAAGTCTCTAAGTCCTGCTTTCGTTTTCCTGCCTTTGTTTCCCGGGAGTGATCCATGTCGTCTGAACCCCAAGCAGCTTCGGTCGCGCCTTCGCCGCAGCCGCAAATCGGCCCGTTCGCCCAGCTGATCTTCGGCTCGCGCTGGCTGCAAGTGCCGCTCTATGTCGGCCTCATCATCGCGCAGGCCGTCTATGTGCTGCTGTTCCTGAAAGAGCTCTGGCACCTGGTTGCGCACTCGTTCGACGCCAGCGAGCAGCAGATCATGCTGATCGTGCTCGGGCTGATCGACGTCGTCATGATCTCGAACCTCCTGGTGATGGTGATCGTCGGCGGCTACGAGACGTTCGTGTCCCGGCTCAACCTGAGCGGCCATCCCGACGAGCCGGAATGGCTCAGTCACGTCAACGCCAGCGTGCTCAAGATCAAGCTGGCGATGGCGATCATCGGCATCTCCTCGATCTCGCTGCTCAGGACCTTCATCGAGGCAGGCAATCTCGGTACCACCCGCAGCAATTTCACCGAGACCGGCGTGATGTGGCAGGTGCTGATCCACCTGACCTTCATCATCTCCGCGATCGGCATCGCCTGGGTCGACCGCCTCAGCGAGAACGGACATCGCAAGGAGAACGGTCACGCTTGAAGGCGTGGCCCGGCCTGATCAGAGACGCTGGCTCCGTGCCAGCGGAAACGACAGCGGCGCTTCATCACGCTCCTTGCGGATAGGCCGCGTTCTCGCGCCGTTCGCGCTCGCCGAGCTCGCGTACGAGTTCCTGGAGGAAGGACTCGGTGAAGGCTGGCAGGGTGCGCTCGGCGCGGACATAGATGCCGAGATCCGACCACACCGGACTTCCCGCATTGTCGAGCGGCAGGAACACGAGCTGCGCGTCGCGCGACAGCCGGCCGATGCCGAGCTGGGTCTGGAAGGCGACGCCGACGCCGCGCGCGGCGAGCTCGCGCATCAGGTCGATTGAGTTGGCTTGGATCGCAGGCTCCGGCGTCTCGGAGAGCTGCGCGATCAAGGGCTGGAGCAGATGGTAGATCGACAGCTCCGGCAGCGCCTGGATGACGGGGAAGGCGAGGCATTGCTCCAGCGTCACCGTCTTGCGCCGCGCCAGCGGATGCTCGCGCGCAACGAGCGCGCCGAGGCGAAACCGTTTCAGCGCGACCTGCCGCAGGTCCGGAGGATGCCTGAGCGCGATGGCGATGCCGATATCGGCCTCGCCCCGGCGCAAGGCTTCGAGCACGTCGGACGATCCCATGATTTCTGCGGTGAAGCTGACGCGCCGGGCACGGGTCCGGTGCGAGGCGATCAGATCCGGCAACACCGACTCGGTGATGGACTCGATGCAGGCGATGCTGACAGTGCCGTGCCAGGCGCCGGACAGGGACGCCACGTCCGAGCGGAAACGGTCGAGGTCCTGGAGCACGTTCATGACGTGGCGGGCGAGCATCTCGCCGACCGTCGTCAGGGTCAGGCCGCGCGCATTCCGCTCGAACAGGGGCGATCCAACCTCTTGTTCAAGCTTGAGAATCTGGCGGCTGACGGCGGACGAGGCGACGTTCAGGAGGCGCGCTGCGGCGCGGATCGAGCCGGTGCGGCGGACGGCATGGAAGTATTGGATGGAAGGTGAGTGAAAGCGCATGGGACCCCCGGCGGCACTATAGCCGTTGCCGAAACGGCAGCAACATGTGCGAATTTCTCTGCCTTTTGAGAGCGCTGGTTTCACCCTAGTGTCATGTGCCGTCGGGCCCTTTCGGGCCCGCGCGGCGATGCGCCGCAACGATGCGGCAGGGGATTTTGGGGTGAACGAGAATATCGCTTGCGAGCTGGAGCACGGGCGGGACGCCCGTCTCGTCGATCGCCGCCGCGCTGCCGCCTATGTCGGCGTGACCGCCGGCCGCTTCGAGCAGCTGGTGCGCGACAATGTCGTGCCGCCGCCGGTCATGGTCGACAACAAGCGGCGTTGGCCGATCGCGTTGCTCGATGACGCCAGGGAAGCGGTCGGCAGCAACATGCCGTCGCCGCCGGCGGTGCGAGCCGATGTCGAAGCGCGGCCCTGCGATCGTGACGCCGCGCCGTCTTCGCGTGAGCTGCCCGATCCAGCCTGGTTCGAGCAGCGCGCGAGCTTCGTGCAGCGCGTCCGCCGCTCGCTGCTCTCGGGCAACGAGATCCGCTTGCTGCGCGAGTTCAAGCTGCTCGGGCAGAACCAGATCAGCATGTACGGCTACTATGGCAGCTTCGAAGCGCTGATGGTGCGCGGCCACATCGTCGAGACCGACCGCAAGCCGCCATCGAGCCGTCCGCTGGTGACCTACCGCCTGACGGCGCAGGGCGAGCAGCTGATCACGGCGCTGAAGGACGAGCCGGTCTTCTGACCGGACGTAATAGTTCGGAGTCTCGCAGGCTGTCGAAATGCGATTCGATGTCTGGCTGCGTGTCGACGGCCGAGACAACGTGCCACCACGCCTCCAGCGCGCTGCGCTCGCAACTGACCTCTACGAGGATTTTCGTGAACGTGCGATGTCGCTCTTGAGCGCTTCCAGATCCTTGTGCACCGCGCGTGCGGCGTCGCGCTCGATCCTCCGGTAGCGCGCCACAAGCTTTTCGCCGAACGGCGTCAGCATTGCGCCGCCGCCGTTCTTGCCGCCGGCCTGGGGCTCGACCGCGGCATGTCCGCAGATTCGGTTGATCTCGTCCACGAGATCCCAGGCGCGCTTGTACGACATGTCCATGGCGCGGCCGGCCCCGGAGATCGAGCCTTGCGCGCGGATCTGCTCCAGAAGCTCGATCTTGCCGGGCCCGATCCGATCCTCGCCGTCGAGGTCGATGCGAAGGCTCAGCTGGGGAAGGGATTTGGCGCTCGCGCGCGACATGATGATGTCTCTTGTGCTCTGGCTTGGCAGATTGCCACTCTTGTCCGTCGTGGACAAGGCGAGCGCGCCATGCGTCATCGCACCGCGTGCATCTCCAGAAACGCCTTCACGCCGGTCACGGTACCGGTATCCGATGGCACGTAGCCGGGCAGGGTGGCGACGGCGGCACGAAAATCGGCGCTGCGCATGATCTCGAGGATGCGTTGCATCGGCGCAGTCTCAAGGAAGGCGCGCTTGCAGACGAAGAAATAATCCTCGGTGAGGATGCGGATGAAGTCGAGGCCGAACTGGCGGGCGGCCGCCTCGACACCGAAGCTTGCATCGGCCATGCCGCTCGCGACATAGGCTGCGACCGCCGCATGGGTGAACTCGATCTGCTGCGCGCCGTTGATCCTGCTTTCGTCGATGCTATGCGCGGCGAGCAATTGGTCGAACAAGAGGCGCGTGCCGGAATCATGGTCGCGATTGACGAAGCGGACGTTGGGCCGGGTGAGGTCATCAAGCGAGGCGATCCGCCGCGGATTGCCGCGCGCGACCATCAGACCCATCTCGCGCGTCACAAAACTGATGATGCGGTCCTCGCGCGGATCGAGCCATTCGCGCGCGGCCTTGATGCCCTGGGCGCGTAGCGCGCCATGCGGCAGATGCAGGCCGGAGAGGTCGCAGGCGCCCTGCGCCAGCGAGACCAGCGAATGCTGATTGCTGACATAGCGTAGATCGACGCCGATGCCCGGCTCGCGATCGAGGAATTCGCGCAGCTTGGCGACCGCAAAGCCGTGGCTGGCATGGACGCGGATCACGGAGGGCCGCTGTTCGAGGAACGGCTTGATCTCGCTCGCGAGCTCCTGGGCCAGGTTTTCGAGCTGCGGTCCGAGCCGGGCCTGCATGCGCTCGCCGGCCCACACCAGCCGCTCGCCGAATGGCGTCAGCTTCGAGCCCTTGCCGCGCCGGGTTTCGACCAGGGGCGTGCCGAAGAACTCGGTCCACTGCTCGATCAGATTCCAGACGTGCCGGTAGGACAGCTGCGCATCGCTGGCCGCGCTCGTGATCTTCCCGGTCTTCCGGATCTCGTTGAGCACGCCGATCATGATGACGGCGGTGCGCGGACTGCCTTCATGGCGAAACCGCCAGACAGCCTCGATCTCGATCTGAAGCATCGGCTCTCCTTATGAATTACGCTTCATATGCGGGGCGTCCATCGGCACATCATATCATATTTAACTCCGGCCAATAGGCGCCTAGTCTGGCATACCAGAACCGGAGGAAATATGATGTCTGTTGCATATGACTTTGCCCACTCGCCGGCCAGCGAGTTCATGTCCCGGCCGCAGCATCTGCTCATCGACGGCCGCCGCGTCCCCGCGAGCTCAGGCCGCACCTTCAAATCTCTCAACCCCGCCACCGGGCGGGTCATCGCCACCATCGCCGAGGGCAACGAGGCCGATGTCGAGCACGCCGTGGCCGCCGCCCGCCGGGCCTTCGAAGGCCCGTGGCGCACGATGCGCGCCTCCGAGCGCGGCCAGATTCTGCTGCGCTGGGCGGACCTGCTCAAGCAGCACGCGGAACAAATCATCGAGCTCGAGTCGATCGACGCCGGCAAGCCGATCTCCGCGACGGCGCGCCAGGACTTCCCGGCTGCCGTCGACACGCTGATCTACTACGCCGGCTGGGCCGACAAGATCAGCGGTGACGTCGTGCCCGTGCGCGACGATGCCTTGACCTACACCGTGCGCGAGCCGGTCGGCGTGGTTGCGGCGATCGTGCCGTGGAATTTCCCGCTGATGATCGGCATGTGGAAGCTCGCACCTGCGCTGGCCTGCGGCTGCACCATCGTGATGAAGCCGGCCGAACTGACCTCGCTATCGGCGCTGCGCATTGCGGAGCTCGCGCTTGAAGCGGGCCTGCCGGCGGGCGTCTTCAACGTCGTCACCGGGCCCGGTCGCGTCGTCGGTGACGCGCTGGTCAATCATCCCGATGTCGACAAGGTCACCTTCACCGGCTCGCCCGGCGTGGGCCGTGGAATCATGAAGGCCGCGGCCAGCAACTTCAAGCGCGTCTCGCTCGAGCTCGGCGGCAAGTCGGCCAACGTCATTTTCGACGATGCGGATCTTGAAGCGGCTTCCAAGGCTGCGGCCTCCGGCATCTTCTTCAATGCCGGCCAGGTGTGCTCGGCCGGCTCCCGCGTGCTGGTGCAGGAGAAGGCCTATGACGAAGTCGTCGAACGCCTCGCCGCGCGCGCGAAGTCGATCAGAATCGGCGACCCGCTTGACCGCAAGACAGCGCTTGGTCCCGTGATCTCCGAGAAGCAGATGAGGTCGATCCTCGACTATGTCGATATCGGACGGGCAGAGGGCGCGACCCTCGTCACCGGTGGCGAGAAGGTCGGAGATCGCGGCTATTTCATCAGCCCAGCGGTATTCGCGAATGTCGAACACGAGATGCGGATCTCACAGGAGGAGATCTTTGGCCCCGTCGTCAGCGTCATCAAGTTCAGGGACGAGGCCGATGCTTTACGGATCGCTAACGGCACGGCCTACAGCCTCGCTGCCGGCGTCTGGAGCCGCGATATCGGCAAGCTGCAGCGTTTCGCCAAGCGGGCGCGCGCCGGCACGGTCTGGATGAACACCTATGGCTACACCGACGTGCGCCTGCCCTGGGGCGGCGAGCGCGACTCCGGCCTCGGCCGCGAGCACGGCACTGCTGCGCTCGACAATTTCACTGAGCCGAAGGCTGTCTGGATGAATTTGGCCGTCTGATACCTCCCGAGCGGCCAATCCTGGAGCCCGCCTGATCCGTCCGGTCAGGCGGGCTCTCTTTTCGGGGATCGATAAAAGTGTCTGCAATCCGCTCACGCGCGGCAAACCCTGCGGACAAGAACCGAAGCGGCTTAAACCTCCGCTTTGGAACCGACATGCATCCTGCCTGCAAAAGGTTGGGGCATCAGCATGTCAGTTCTCAAGGAGATCGTCGCTGCGGTCGCAGGAGTCTACGCGCTCCTGTTCGTCTGCGACGCAGTGTTCGGCGTCGGCGAGGCGCGCTTCGACGACGCCTATTACAGCGCCAGCTACTACGCGCCGAAACCGAAGGAATTCCGCTTTGCCAGCGACACGCCACCGGCGACCCGCGTCAGCGAAGCCTTCGCGCAGTTCTCGGCGGCCGAAGCCAGGCCGAACAAGCGCTACTCGTCGCTGACGACGATCATCCGGTAATCGATTTTTCAGGTTTGCTCCGCTGTTCGACTACCGCCTGGATGCTGTCCCGCGCGTTGAGGGATCAGCAGCAGGCAGCCCACCATGAACGCCGCGATCACGGCCGAGGCCAGCGGCCGGCTCAGCGCGAGGCCGCCATGATCGAGCGGCTTGTCGAGGAAGTCGCCGACGGTCGCACCCAGCGGTCGCGTCAGGATGAAGGCGGCCCAGAACAACGTGACGCGAGAGACGCGGGTCCAGAAATAGAGTGCGGCGATGACGGCAAGCCCGGTTGCGAAGATCAGCGCGCCGCCGCGATAGCCCATGTCGCCGGTATCCGCGATCCAGTCGCCGAGCGCGGTGCCGAGCGTCTGCGAGAAGGTGATCGCTCCCCAATAGAAGACCTCGACCCGCGGCGTGCTGACGCTGTTGACCGAGATCGTTCCCTCGGTGCGATACCAGAGGCCAAGCACCAGCACGAGGCAGGTGAGAAGGAGCGTCGCGCCGCCGGTATAGCCGATGCCGAGCGAGCGGTCGGCGAAGTCGGCCATCGTGGTGCCGAAGGTGGTCGAGGCCACGATGGTCGTCCAGTACAGTGATGGATGGAATTTGCGCGCGCGGATCTGTGCGGCGACCAGGACGATCATCGCCGCCAGGAACAGGCAGGTGCCCGCGAGATAACCCCAGTTCAGCGTCATTGTGACGGTGTCGCCGCCGGTCTCGCCGAGAGTCGTGGCGGCGATCTTGATGATCCAGAAGCCGAGTGTGACTTCAGGGACCTTGCTCTCGCTGACGAGGTTGCTCTTCGTGTAATCTTCCATGGTGTCCTCGTTGTCGTCTCAGGCCTTGGCGACGCTATCCATGATCGCGAGCAGATCGGCGATGGCCTGCTTGCATTTTGCAGCGTCCGGCGTGCCAGCGCGCAACGCCTCCAGCGCGCGATCGATCGCCTTGTCGACCGTGTGCCAGTCCGCCGCCGCACGCGGCTTCAATCCGGCTTCGGCCTCGTCCCATTTGGTCTCGAGATCCTTGATCCTTGTCTTGGCGCCGGGCAGGTCGCCCTTGTCGACCAGTGCGGCGACATCGACGACGATGCTGCGGAACGGCGTGAGATCGCCGAGCTTGGCGGTCGCGGCCTCCGCGAGCGGCACGAAGGTGAAGCGTTGGCTCGCATGCATGTTCGGTTCGCCCGTGAAGGTCGTCAGCAGGCAAACGACGACGGCGGGAATGAGTTTCATCATGTGGTTTCTCCTGGTGTGGCTCCTGCGTCCGTGCAGGCTGCGTTGAAACTGTGATTGGCGTTATTGCGCAGGACCGGCGCGGCGCGCGCCGTCGCCTTCGAACGTCACCCAGGCAACGAGGCCGACGATCACGGTGAGGAAGGCGATGCTGGTGTGGATCGTGCCGAGGCCCATGCCGCCATACTCGCGCGATTGTGACAGCAGATCGCCGAGCGAGGCGCCGAGCGGGCGAGTGAGGATGTAGGCGAGCCAGAAGGTGAGAACGGGATTGGCGCCGATGGTGTAGGAGAGGGCCACCGCCACGATCAGCGCGCCGAAGGCGACGACGCCGAGCTGAAAGCCGAGACCGAGTGCTTCGGTCGCAAGATCGCCGGCGGCGGTGCCGAGTGCGAAGGTGAACAGGATCGCGGTCCAGTAGAACAGCTCGCGTCGCGTCGTGACGATGCTGCGGATCGACAGTGTGCGTTCGACGCCGAACCAGACCGCAAAGGTCGCAGCCAGCGCGCAGGCGAAAACGGCGGTGCTGACATAAAGGCTGATCTCGAGCTTGTCTGTCAGCAGATCCGTGAGCTGCGTGCCGACGATACTGACGAGGACGACGGTGAGCCAGTAAATCCAGGGTACATAAGCGCGGCGGTTCAGTTGCAGCAGCAGCGCGGCAATCAGCAGGCCGGTCATGCAGATCGCGGTCAGGCTGGCGCCAAGGCCGACATGCACCGCGAGATAGTCGGCGCCGGTCTCGCCGACCGTGGTCGAGAGGATCTTGATGACCCAGAAGGTCGCGGTGACCTCCGGAACCTTGTTCAGCATCCGCCTTGCGCCAAAGCCTGAATGTTGCGACACGCCCAAATCTCCCAAAGCCGAAGTGATGTCGGAGCGTCGCGCAGGGGACTTAGCCCCGGCTTAGGGATGAGAAAATTCCGGGCAGGCTGGCCTTCGCCGCAATTTGGGCCTGCTGGCGTTTGCTAACTCTGCGCTAAGCCGGAATGGCCATGATCTTGACGGCCGGATGGCCAGCGGTTGAGGATCGAGTCTTGCGGGTTCTGCTGGTCGAGGACGACAGGATGATTGGCGCGGCGATCGAGCAGGCGCTGAAGGATGCCGCTTACGCCGTCGATTGGGTCAGGGACGGCGAGACCGCGCTGCTCGCCGCGGAAAGCGAATCCTACGAGGTGCTGCTGCTCGATCTCGGTCTGCCGAATACCGACGGCCGCGATATTTTGCGGCGGCTGCGTGCTGACGGCCGCAAGCTTCCCGTCATCATAGTGACGGCGCGCGATGCGCTTGACGACAGGATCGAAGGGCTCGATCTCGGCGCGGACGATTATCTCGTCAAGCCGTTCGAGATCCGCGAACTGCTGGCGCGGATGCGGGCGGTGCTTCGCCGTGAAGGCAGCGGTGCGCCCGCTGTGCTTGGCAACGGCAAGCTCAGTCTCGATCCTGCGACCCGCGAAGCCTCGCTCTACGGCCAGACGTCCATTCTGACCGCGCGCGAGTTCGCGCTGCTCCAGGCCTTGCTGACGCGGCCCGGGACTATCCTGTCGCGGAGCGAACTCGAGCGGCAGCTTTACGGCTGGAACGAGGAGGTCGAAAGCAATGCAGTCGAGTTCCTGATCCACTCCATCCGAAAGAAGCTCGGCACGGAGGCGATCCGTAACGTGCGCGGGATGGGATGGATGGTGGATCGGGGGCCATGACTAAGTCGTTGCGCGGCCGGCTGTTCATCAGCTTGACGACGATTGTCCTGCTGACAGGTCTTGTTGGGGGCGTGTTTGCGCACCGGTGGGCATTCGACGAAGCGATCGAGACCCAGGACTCCGTCCTGATCCAGATCGCAGATCTCGTTCAGGGCGGTGGTCTCACGGGAACTCAGGACCTCCATGGGGTCGATGAAGATTCCGAAGTCTGGTTGATGGAATTGGGCAAGGCGCCGCAAGGCACGCCCGAGCAGCGCCAGCTGTGGCGGCTTCAGGACGGGATGCGCGACGCGACGCGAAACGGAAAGCCGATCCGCGTGGTGTTGCGGACGCGGTCCGATGGCAGCCGCTTTGCAGTGGCCCAGAGCACGGGCGTTCGTGATGAGATCGCGGGCGACATGGCGTTCCGCACCGTGCTTCCGATTGCAGCGCTCATCCCCTGCCTGATGCTGGTGATCGCCTTCGTCATCGCGAGATCGCTGCGCCCGATGGTGCGTCTGGCAGACGAACTCGATGCCCGGCCCGCGGATGACATGACGGCGCTCCCGCTTCACGGCCTCCCGAGCGAACTCAACCCGTTCGTGTCCTCGATCAACGGCTTGCTGCGCCGCGTGCACGACATGATGGAGCAGCAGCGCAGGTTCGTCGCCGATGCTGCGCACGAACTGCGCACGCCGCTCACCGCGCTGAGCTTGCAGGCCGAAAATCTCGATCAAGTCGAACTGCCGCCGGCCGCGCGCGAGCGCCTTGCGGCGCTTCGGCAGGGCATGCGTCGCAGCAAGCATCTCCTGGAGCAGTTGCTGGCGCTGGCACGGCATGACGTAACGCCCTCCGACCGCGTCCAATGGGAGGTCGTGGAGCTCGATCGCATGGCGAGACGGGTGATCGCTGATCTGTTGCGGGAGGCGATCGGCCGCGGCGTCGATCTTGGCTTCGCACGAGCCGAGCCTGTACCGGTGCGCGGTGAGCCTATCATGCTCGCCGCCATGATCCGTAATCTCATCGACAACGCGCTCCGGTTCACGCCGGAAGGTGGCAGGATCGACGTGGCGATTTACCAGGACGACACGACGGCCGTGCTTCAAATCGAGGACACCGGGCCCGGCGTTTCCCCCGACGAGATCGGCCGGATTTTTGAGCCGTTCTTCCGTGGTCAGCGTCCGGAAGGCGATGGCGTCGGTCTCGGCCTCTCGATCGTGAAGCGGATCGTCGATCGGCTCGGTGGGACGATAGAAGCGGTGAACATGACGGAGGCTGGACGAACAGGGCTGCGGATCGTCGTCAAACTGCCCGCGGCCGCCTGACGATCACTCCCCCTGAATCCATTCCGCCAGGCCGCGCCACAGCGTGTCGCGGTGCTCGGTGCGGAAGAAACCGAAATGGCCGATCGCCTTGGCGCCGACGTCGGACGGCTTCACCGTCAGCACCTCCGGCTTGATCGCTGTGAAGCCTGCCGTGAGCAGCTCGACCGCCGGCCGCGTCGCCCAGGGATCGTCGGAGAAGCACAGCGCGCGCAGCTCGCCCTTGAATTTTGCGAAATTCGCCAGCGCCGGCAGTTTGGAATCGAACAGATAGCGCGGGCTCGAGACCCAGTCCGCCCATTGCAGGAAGACACCCTTGGGCAGATCCTCGCCGATGCCGACCCAGCCCGGCGCGTAGCCGAGTGCGTGGACCAGCGGAACGCCGACGAAATTCATGAATGCGAAGACGCGGTATTTCTCCGGCGACGTCATCAGCCGCCAGGTCGCGGCCTGCGAGGCCACGAACGCGGCGCGCGAGATGTCGGTGTTGTTCGCGATCAGCCCGAGCGCCTGGCCACCGAAGGAATGGCCGAAATAGGCAAGGGGGAGCGTGTTGTAACGCTCGCGCATCCAGCTCACCGCGGCGGTGATGTCGAGCGCGGCCCAGTCCGACATCGAGGCCTTGAAGCCGACCAGCGATTTCGGCTGGTTGTAGCCGACCATGGCCGGCAGGCGGGAGTCGCCGATGCCGCGATAGTCGTAAGTGAGGACCGCACAGCCGCGATGGGCGAGATAGGAGGCGAAGCCGCGATAGATTTTTCGCGGGACGGCGGTCGCCGAATTGATCAGGACGGCATGGCGCTTGGCGCCGCGCGGCAGGAACAGGGTGCCGGTCAGCGCATACCCGTCGGTCGCCGGGAAGCTGATCTCGTCGATGAAAACGTCGTCCAGTGCCGCGTCCATGGATCGAAGCTGTCTTGCCGGTTTCCTCTGCCACCCCCAGCAAATGCGAATTCGGCTTTGCCCGCAAGGGTTTGCATTGCGGAATGGATTTACAACTGGCGGTGTCGCGCCAGCCTGTGTATAAGGCGGCCCTCGCAACCCACAGATCAGGTTGCACTTTTTGCTTCACGGAGAGATTGCGATGTCCGAGCGGTGGACGCCCGAGTCCTGGCGCAGCAAGCCGGTGCTACAGGTGCCCGATTATCCCGACGCCAAGGCTTTGGCCGACGTCGAGGCGCAGCTTGCAACCTTTCCGCCGCTGGTGTTTGCCGGCGAGGCGCGCAATCTGAAGAAGGCGCTGGGGCGCGTTGCGGCCGGCGACGCCTTCCTGCTGCAGGGCGGCGATTGCGCCGAGAGCTTTGCCGAGCACGGCGCCAACAACATCCGCGACTTCTTCCGCGTGCTGCTGCAGATGGCGGTGGTGCTGACCTATGCCGGCGCGGTGCCGGTGGTGAAGGTCGGCCGCATCGCCGGCCAGTTTGCAAAACCGCGCTCGTCGCCGACCGAGAAGATCGACGGCGTCGAGCTGCCGAGCTATCGCGGCGACATCGTCAACGACATCGCCTTCACCAGGGAAGCGCGCGTGCCGGATCCGCAGCGCCAGCTGATGGCCTATCGCCAGTCGGCCGCGACGCTGAACCTGCTCCGCGCCTTCGCCACCGGCGGCTTCGCCAACCTCGGCAGCGTGCATCAGTGGATGCTCGGCTTCCTCAAGGACTCGCCGCAGTCCCGCCGCTACAAGGAACTGGCCGACCGCATCTCGGACGCGCTCAACTTCATGCGTGCCTGCGGCCTCGATCTCGAAAGCCATCCCGAGCTGCGCGCTACCGATTTCTACACCAGCCATGAGGCGCTGTTGCTCGGCTACGAGCAGGCCATGACCCGCGTTGATTCCACGACCGGCGACTGGTACGCGACCTCGGGCCACATGATCTGGATCGGCGACCGCACCCGCCAGCTCGATCACGGTCACATCGAATATTTCCGCGGCATCAAGAACCCGATCGGCCTGAAGTGCGGCCCGTCGCTCAAGCCCGACGAGCTGCTGAAGCTGATCGACGTGCTCAATCCTGACAACGAGCCGGGCCGGCTGACGCTGATCAACCGTTTCGGCTCCGACAAGGTCGCCGACCATCTGCCGGGCCTGATCCGCGCGGTGAAGCGCGAGGGCAGGGTGGTGGTCTGGTCGTGCGACCCCATGCACGGCAACACCATCACCTCGACGTCAGGCTACAAGACGCGGCCGTTCGACCGCGTGCTGTCGGAGGTGAAGTCGTTCTTCACGATCCACGCCGCGGAAGGCACCCACGCCGGCGGCGTGCATCTGGAGATGACCGGCCAGGACGTCACCGAGTGCATCGGCGGCGCCCGCGCCATCACGGACGAGGATCTCAACGACCGCTACCACACGGTTTGCGATCCCCGCCTCAATGCCGAGCAATCCATCGATATGGCTTTCCTGGTCGCCGAACTGCTGAAGCAGGAACGCGCCGGCAAGGTCAGGCCGATGCCGGCTGCAGCGGGGCTCTAAATCCTTGCTGCGGATCTGGAAGGCCACGATCAACTCCCGCAACGGTCTGGCCTTTGCGTTCCGCTCGGAGCAGGCCGTCCGCGAGGAGATCTTTGCGCTGCTCCTGTCGCTGCCGGTGGCGTGGTTCGTCGCCGCCAGCGCGACGCGCGCGGTCGAGCTGGTCTGCTCGGTCGCCTTCGTGCTGGTGGTCGAGTTGCTCAACACCGCGATCGAGAAGCTCGCCGATCGCCTGACCATGGATCACGACAAGCAGATCGGGCGGGTCAAGGACATGGGCTCGGCCGCGGTCGGCGTCGCGCTGCTGATGGCCGGCGCGTTCTGGATCATCGCGATCATCGAGCGTCTGGGATTCCTCTAGCCACGAAATTGGAGTGCGGTGGCCATGACCGAACGTCTCGACGCATTCGCGGTCACGCTCGCCCAGCTCAATCCGACCATGGGCGATATCGATGGCAATGCCGCGAAGGTTCGCTCGGCACGCGAGCGAGCGATCGCCGATGGTGCCGATCTGGTGCTGTTTCCGGAATTGTTCATCGCCGGTTATCCGCCGGAAGATCTGGTGCAGAAGCCGGCCTTCCAGGCCGCCTGCCGTTCCGTCATCGAAGCGCTAGCGCGCGAGACCGCCGACGGCGGCCCGGCGCTGCTGGTCGGCACGCCCTGGGTCGAGGACGGCAAGCTCTACAATGCCTGTGCGCTGCTCGACGGCGGGCGCATCGCCGCGTTGCGCTTCAAATGCAATCTGCCGAATTACGGTGTGTTCGACGAGAAGCGGCTGTTTGCGCGCGGGCCAGCTGCTGGTCCGGTCACCGTGCGCGGCGTGCGGATCGGCGTGCCGATCTGCGAGGACATCTGGCTGGAAGAGTCCGAGGACTACGAGAACGTGATCGAGACGCTGGCCGAGACCGGCGCCGAGATCATTCTGGTCCCGAACGGCTCGCCCTATGGCCGCGACAAGAACGATGTGCGTCTGTCGGTGGCGGTCGCGCGGGTCACCGAGAGCGGCCTGCCTCTGGTCTATCTCAACCAGGTCTGCGGCCAGGACGAGCTCGTGTTCGACGGCGCGTCTTTCGCGCTCAATGGCGATCTCTCGCTTGCCGCGCAACTGCCCGCGTTCGAGGAGAACGTCACGACGTTGCGCTTCATCAGAAACGGCGGCGATTGGCGTTGCACGGGTCCGATCGCGGAGCAGCCCGAGGGCGATAAGGCCGACTATGCCGCCTGCGTGCTGGGCTTGCGCGACTACGTTACCAAAAACGGCTTTCCCGGTGTGCTGCTCGGCATCTCGGGCGGCATCGATTCCGCACTCTGTGCGGCGATCGCGGTCGACGCACTCGGCGCCGACCAGGTGCACGGCGTGATGCTGCCTTATCGCTACACGGCGGCACACTCGATTGCCGATGCGGGCGAGCTCGCCGGCCATCTCGGCATCCGCTACGAGGTGTTGCCGATCGCGGAGGCGGTGAATGGTTTCGAGACCATTCTGTCCGGCATCTTCAAGAACCTGCCGCCCGATATCACCGAGGAAAACCTCCAGGCCCGGACCCGCGGCACGCTGCTGATGGCGATCTCCAACAAGACCGGGCTGATGGTGGTGACGACAGGCAACAAGTCGGAAATGTCGGTCGGCTATGCCACGCTCTATGGCGACATGAACGGCGGCTTCAATCCGATCAAGGACATCTACAAGACGCAGGTGTTCCGGCTGGCGGCGCTGCGCAATGCATGGAAGCCCGACGGAGCACTCGGACCGGCGGGCGAGGTGATCCCGCCCGATATCATCACACGACCGCCGACTGCGGAGCTGCGTGAGAACCAGACCGATCAGGACTCACTGCCGGCTTACGAGGTGCTCGACGCGATCCTGGAGCGTCTGGTCGAACGCGAGGAGCCACTCGACCAGATCATCGCCGCGGGCTTCGACCGCGAGACGGTGACCCGCATCGACCATCTTCTCAACGTCGCCGAATACAAGCGCCGCCAGGCCGCCCCCGGCGTGAAGGTGACGCGGAAGAACTTCGGCCGCGACCGCCGCTATCCCATCACCAACCGCTTTCGCGACAGAGGCGAGAAGTTGCCCGCGCCCGACGAGACGCTGGTCTCGCCCGGCAGCAAGGCGTCGATCGACGCGTTCGAGGGGTAGGCGATCCATTCCGCTGTCATCATCCGCGAAGGCGGATGATCCAGTACTCCGCGGCGGATGTTGTGAGAACCGGCCGGCGCTGCGGTGTACTGGATGCCCCGCATTCGCGGGGCATGACACTGAGTTTTGGAGCCGCTTACTTCTGCTGCTGCGGCAGGAAGCTCGGGCCGACCGAGCGGATCGGCTTGTTCTCCGACGTGGCCGCGGTGCTCGCATCCGCAGGCGGCGTGGCGGCCGGTGCCGTGGCCGTCGTCGGCGCAGGAGCTGCGCCCTTCTTGGCATTCGCCGGCGCGCCCTTGGTGAGCTGCCGCTGCTGCATCTTCTTGGCGCTCTCTTCGGTGACGATGATGTCACCCTGCTGCTCGGCGGCCGCCTTGTCGTCGGCCGATTTCAGCGCATCGGCCCAGGTCTGGCCCGCCGCTTTGCACGAGCAGGACGGGTTGAACTCGCTGCGGAATTTGAAGGCGGTCGGCAGCGCCGTGTAGGGCTGGCCGCTGATCGAGACCGCGGAGCTCATGTCCTCGCCGGGATTGCGGTGGGCGTAGAGCGCGGCTTCGGCCGCCGGGCACAGCGCCTTGCAGGTCCTCTCGTCATCGGGGAAGCGCGCTGGCACGGTCGCAAACGAGATCGGGAAATACGCGCCGTCGCAGGTGCGCACGCAGACGGTGCGGTAGGTGCCGGATTGCGGGCCGCCGAGATCGGAGGGCGGCGCGCCCGGCGGATTGTTGGCGTTATTGCCGCCGAACAGATTGCTCAGGAAGTTGCCGCCCTGCGACTGCACGGCGTTGGCGTATTGCGGGCCGCAATTGTTTTGCGTGAGCGCAATCAGCACCGAGCGGCGCTGGCTGTCGCGCTCAGGGCTGCCGCCGGCACCGCCGCCGCGCAGGCGTTCGAGATTGCCGGTGATCTGGTCGAGATTGGCACGCATCTGCTGGATCTGGGTGTTGACCGGACCGCATTGCGCCGACTGGCCGTTGAACAGCGAGAAGAAGCCGGAGGAATCGCAGCCCATGCGCTTGGCCTGCATGGTGACGCGGTCGAGCTCGGCTTGCTGGCGGGTCTGGGAATCCTGGTAGCGGCGGATCTGGTCGTCGCGCGCGGGATCGCCGCTCGCCCCACCGTTGAGCGCGGCGAGTTGTCCTTCGAGCCGCACGCACATCGGGTTCGGCCCGAGCCCGCCCTGGGTGGGCGGAGGCGGCGGTGCTCCGGGCGGGCCAGCCTGTGCAAAGGCGTCAGTGGCGAGCACGATCGCACTCAGAAGCACGGTGCAGGCAAGGAAGGAGCGGCGACGGGACAGAGACAAAAATTCAGGCATATCCGCCATTCTAGCGAGGTCACGGCCCCAAGTGACTTTTCAACGTGATTTGGGGGCCGAAGCGCGCCCTCCAATAGCCGCTTCCTGCGGCAGCGTCACGTCGTTTCAGGGGCGGTAAACGGGTCCTAAGGTCCGCCAGCTCCGAGCGAATTCAGCGCTGGCAGGTGATTGCGACATATTCGTCGCAATGGCCATGGGAGCAGTTTGCGCCGGATTTGGGGACAGAGCCGGTAATTTCGTCGGGATCGACCCGGCGGTAGCTTGATGCCTGTGCAAAGTCCCGTGACTGGCAGTAGGTGCGGGCGACCTGCGCGCCGCACTTCTCGCCCTTGGCCAGGCACTGGTCGACGCCGTAGCCGTCGGCCTGGTTGGCGATGATGAAGACGCGGGTCTCGGCGAAAGCGCTGGATGCCGCGAGAAGAGAGGCACAGGAGACAAGCGCGAGCAGGGATCGCATGGGTGCACCGGGGGCTGGGGGGACCACCGGGTTCCGAATTAAACCCAAAAGGTTAAGGATGACGAACCATCAAGGCGGTGCGGCCGCGCATTGCGGAAATAAAGCGGCATTTTCGCGGCTCTCTTGACGAAAGGCGCCTTCGTGGCCCATATGTCGCCGCATGAACGGTCTCCTCGCCATCTGCATTATTTGCCGCGAGATTACGAGCTAGCGATTCGCTGGCTGGAGCCGTCTTTTCTCAAAACCATTGAGAGCACTGGACGCCCGGCCAACAGCCGACGGGTATCCATATGGAATTGCGTCTTTACGATACGATGACGAAGGAGAAGCGCACCTTCGTGCCGCTTAAGCCAGAGAACGTCCGCATGTACGTCTGCGGACCGACCGTCTACGACTTCGCCCATATCGGCAACGCTCGCCCGGTGATCGTATTCGATATGCTGTTTCGGCTGCTCCGCCATCTCTATGGCGAGGCGCACGTGAAGTATGTCCGCAACATCACCGACGTCGACGACAAGATCAACGATCGCGCCGCGCGGGATTTTCCCGGCTTGCCGCTGAACGAGGCGATCCGCAAGGTCACCGAGCAGACCGGCAAGCAGTTTCACGCCGACGTCGATGCGCTCGGCGCGCTCCGGCCGAGCGTCGAGCCGCGCGCGACCGAGCATATCGGCGAGATGCGCGAGATCATCGAAAGGCTCATTGCCGGCGGCTTTGCCTACGCTGCCGAGGACCACGTGCTGTTCTCGCCGCAGGCGATGAACGCGGCCAATTCCACGCTGCCGCGCTATGGCGCGCTGTCGAAGCGGCCGCTCGACGAAATGATCGCCGGCGCGCGCGTCGACGTCGCTCCCTACAAAAAGGATTCGACCGACTTCGTGCTGTGGAAGCCGTCCAAGCCCGGCGAGCCGTCCTGGCCGTCGCCGGCCGGCATCGCCGCGCAGGGACGTCCGGGCTGGCACATCGAATGCTCGGCCATGGCCTGGAAGCATCTCGGCGAGCAGTTCGACATCCATGGCGGCGGCATCGATCTCGTGTTTCCGCACCACGAGAACGAGGTCGCGCAGACCTGCTGCGCCTTCCACCAGCAGCGCATGGCGAACTACTGGATGCACAACGGCTTCCTGCAGGTCGAGAGCGAGAAGATGTCGAAGAGCCTCGGCAACTTCATCACCATCCACGAGCTGCTCGCGGACTGGCCGGGTGAGGTGCTGCGCCTCAACATGCTGAAGACGCACTACACCTCGCCGATCGACTGGACCATGAAGTCGCTGGAGGAGAGCGCCAAGACGCTCAACGATTGGTATCGCTTTGCCGCTGACGTCGCGCCGTCAAAGCCGGCGGCATCCGTGCTCGAAGCCCTGCTCGACGACCTCAACACGCCGCAGGCGATCGCGGCGCTGCATGGTCTGCGCAATTCGTCCGATGCGGCGGGTCTTTCCGCGTCGCTGCGTCTGCTCGGCTTCCTGTCCGAGAGCGTGGCGCAATGGGAGGGCCGCAAGCGCCAGGCGAGCGGCGTCGATGCCGGCGAGATCGATCGCCTGATCGCGGAGCGCACGGCTGCGCGGGCGCGAAAAGACTTCAAGGAGTCCGATCGCATCCGCGACGAGCTCGCGGCCAAGGGCGTCGTCATTAAGGACGGCAAGGATTCCGACGGCAAGCCGGTGACGACCTGGGAGCTCGCGTGATGGCACAAGCGCATCCCAAACCCGGCTTGCGGCCGTTTTTGCCTGATGACGTTCCGATGCTGGCCGCGATCTTCGCCGCCAGCATCCAGGAGCTGACCGGCGACGACTACAGCGAGGCGCAGCAGGAAGCCTGGATGGCGGCGGCCGAGACCGAGGAGTTCGGCAAGCGGCTGGCGGCCGACCTGACGCTGATCGCCACGCTGGATGGCTCGCCCGTCGGTTTCGCCTCGCTGCGCGGCAAGGATCACATCCATATGCTCTACGTTCATCCGGCCGTGGCGGGGCAGGGCATTGCGACCATGCTGGTCGACGCGCTGGAAAAGCTCGCCGGCGGCCGTGGCGCGGAAAAATTGACGGTCGACGCCAGCGATACGGCAGAAGGCTTCTTCGCCAAGCGCGGTTATGTCGCCATGCAGCGCAATAGCATCACCGTCAACGACGAGTGGCTCGCCAACACCACCATGCAGAAAACGTTCGGCACCGGACCCGCATCGGGAGCGCTGCAATGAGCAAGGAGCGTCTGTATCTGTTCGACACCACGCTGCGCGACGGTGCGCAGACCAACGGCGTCGATTTCACGCTGACCGACAAGCAGGTCATCGCGGCGATGCTCGACGAGCTCGGCATCGACTATATCGAGGGTGGTTATCCCGGCGCCAATCCACTCGACACCGAATTTTTCGGCAGCAAGCCGAAGCTGAACCATGCGCGCTTCACCGCCTTCGGCATGACGCGGCGGGCAGGGCGCTCGGTCTCCAACGACCCCGGCGTCGCCGGGCTTCTGGAAGCGAAGGCGGACGCGATCTGCTTCGTGGCAAAGTCCTCGGCGTATCAGGTGCGCGTCGCGCTGGAGACGACGAACGAGGAAAATCTCGCCTCGATCCGCGACAGCGTCGCAGCCGCGAAGGCCGCGGGCCGCGAGGTGATGCTCGACTGTGAGCATTTCTTCGACGGCTACAAGGAAGATGCGAGTTTTGCGCTCGCCTGCGCCAAGGCCGCCTATGAGGCCGGCGCGCGCTGGGTGGTGTTGTGCGACACCAACGGCGGCACCATGCCGAACGAGATCGAAGCCATCGTCACCGAGGTCACAAAACACGTCCCCGGCGACCATCTCGGCATCCACGCCCATAACGACACCGAGCAGGCGGTGGCGAATTCGCTCGCCGCGGTGCGTGCCGGGGCGCGGCAGATCCAGGGCACGCTGAACGGACTCGGCGAGCGCTGCGGCAACGCCAACCTCTGCTCGCTGATTCCGACCTTGAAGCTGAAGCGGGAATTCGCCGACGCCTTCGAGATCTCGGTCACGCCGGAGAAATTGGCGACGCTCGTCAAGGTCTCGCGCACGCTCGACGACATGCTCAACCGCGTGCCCAATCGCCATGCCGCCTATGTCGGCGAGAGCGCCTTCGTCACCAAGACCGGCATTCACGCCTCCGCCGTGATGAAGGATCCGCAGACCTACGAGCATGTGTTGCCGGAGACCGTCGGCAATCACCGCAAGGTGCTGGTGTCCGACCAGGCCGGCCGCTCCAACGTCATGGCCGAGCTCGACCGCGCCGGCATCGCTTACGAGAAGCGAGATCCGAAGCTGACGCGACTGGTCGAGGAATTGAAAGAGCGGGAGGCTGCCGGCTACGCCTATGAATCCGCCAACGCCTCGTTCGATCTGCTGGCGCGCCGCACGCTCGGAAAAGTGCCGCAATATTTCGAGGTCGAGCAGTTCGATGTCAATGTCGAGCAGCGCTACAACGCGCTTGGCGAGCGCGTCACGGTCGCCTTGGCCGTGGTGAAGGTCGACGTTGCAGGCGAGCATCTGATCTCGGCAGCCGAGGGCAACGGCCCGGTGAATGCGCTCGACGTCGCGTTGCGCAAGGATCTCGGAAAATACCAGAAGTACATCGAGGGCCTGACGCTGATCGATTACCGCGTGCGTATCCTCAACGGCGGCACCGGTGCGGTGACGCGCGTCCTGATCGAGAGCGAGGACGAGACCGGCGATCGCTGGACCACGGTCGGCGTGTCCCCGAACATCATCGATGCATCGTTTCAGGCGCTGATGGATTCGGTGATCTACAAGCTCGTGAAGTCGGGCGCGCCGGCGTAGGGCGCGGCGGCGCTACAAACGCCGTCATTGCGAGCGTAGCGAAGCAATCCAGACTGTCACCGCGGAAAGACTCTGGATTGCTTCGCTTCGCTCGCAATGACGAGGAGAGAGGGGAGCGCTAGCAATGATCGACCACATCTCCGTCGGCGTCAGCGATATCGTGCGCTCCGCCGCATTCTATGAAGCCACGCTCGCCGCCCTCGGCCTCACCTGCCTCGTCACGCGGCCGCGCACGGTCGGCTTCGGCAAGGCCTATCCCGAGTTCTGGATCAATCTGCGCGAGGCCATGCCGCCTGTGCCGCCGGAGAGCGGCGTGCACATCTGCCTGCGGGCGAAGACGACGGCCGAGGTCGATGCATTCCACGCTGCCGCGCTTGCGACAGGCGGCGCATCGGATGGCGCGCCGGGCATTCGCCCGCACGACCGCGTGCGCTACTACGCAGCCTTCGTCCTTGATCCCGACGGCAACCGGATCGAGGCGGTGACGTTTCCGAGCGAGTGAGGCTTAAAGCTTGCGCGCCACTTCCGGGGCGAGCTGCTTTTCCGCCTCGGCGAGCTGGGCCACGGCGGCCTTCAGCTTCGGCAAGATGTCCTCGACGCGATCGGCCTTGAGGATATCGACCGAGAGGCCGGCGCGGATGAACTCGGTCTGGCGCATATGCGACAGCAGCGAGAACAGCGGCTCCCAGAAATTGTCGAAATTGGCGAGCAGCACCGGCTTGGCGTGACGGCCGAGTTGCTTCCAGGTCAGCTGCTCGACCAGCTCCTCCAGCGTGCCGACGCCGCCCGGCAGCGCCACGAAGGCGTCGGAGCGCTCGAACATCAGCCGCTTGCGCTCGTGCATGTCGGGGGTGACGATCATTTCCTGCACGCGGGTCAGCGCATTCTCGCGCTTTCGCAGGAATTCGGGAATGATGCCGGTGACGGTGCCGCCGTGATCGAGCACGGAGGTCGCGACCGAGCCCATCAGGCCAAGCGAGCCGCCGCCATAAACCAGGCGGATGTTGCTCTCGGCGAGCGCCTTGCCGAACGCCTTGGCGCCTTCGGTGAAGTGGGGATTGGTTCCGGGACCGGAGCCGCAATAGACACAGACGGTTTTGATCGTGCTCATTGGCGCCATGATGCATTGCAGCGAATGGGCGTCAAGCCCAATCGGTGATTCGGACCGCCCGCAAATCTACCGGTAAATGGCGACAAACAATCGAAGATTCGCCATCTGGCGGGGTGCGCTGGCCCCCGGAAGCTTCTATATGACGAGCGAAAACAGTTAATCGCAACGCGCCCGCATCCGGCGGGCCTTCAGGTTTCTTGATGAGCCCACCTCATTCGCCAGACGTCCCCGACGTGCCTGATCCCTCAGGCGGACCGCTGGAGCGGGCCACCCTGATAGGCACACTGGCGCATCTGTGGCCCTACATCTGGCCGGGCGACCGCGTCGACCTGAAGATGCGGGTGGTCTGGTCGATGGTGCTGCTGCTCGCCGCCAAGCTGATCACGTTGACGGTGCCGTTCAGCTTCAAATGGGCGACGGATGCGTTGACTGGCGCTAACACCGCGCCGGTGCAGCCTGACAATTGGCACCTCTGGGTGATCGCCTCGCCATTGCTGCTGACCGCGAGCTACGGCGTCATGCGCATCGTGATGGCGGTGCTGACGCAATGGCGCGACGGCATTTTCGCGCGCGTCGCCATGCACGCGGTGCGCAAGCTCGCCACCATCACCTTCGTCCACATGCACGAGCTGTCGCTGCGATTCCATCTCGAGCGCAAGACCGGCGGCCTGACGCGCGTGCTCGAGCGCGGCCGCGAGGGCATCGAGGTCATCGTGCGCATGGTGATCCTGCAGCTGATCCCGACCATCGTCGAGGTCTCGCTGCTGCTGGCCGTGCTGCTGTGGCAGTTCGACTGGCGCTACGTGGTCGCAACCCTGATCACCGTCACGGTCTACATGTATTACACCTACGTCGCTACCGAATGGCGGATCGGCATCCGGCGCAAGATGAACGATTCCGACACCGAGGCGAACACCAAGGCGATCGACTCGCTGCTCAACTATGAGACCGTCAAATATTTCAGCGCCGAGGCGCGAGAGGCGCAGCGCTACGACCGTTCGGTGGCGCGCTACGAGGAGTCGAGCGTCCACGCCTACACTTCGTTGGCCGTGCTCAATACCGGGCAAGCCGTGATCTTCACGCTGGGCCTGACCGCGACCATGCTGATGTGCGCGATCGGCGTGCGCAACGGCACCAACACGGTCGGCGATTTCGTGTTGGTCAACGCCATGATGATCCAGCTCTACCAACCCCTGAACTTCATGGGCATGGTCTATCGCGAGATCAAGCAGGCGATCATCGACATCGAGAAGATGTTCGGCGTGATCGGCCGCGAGGCCGAGATCAAGGATGAGCCCGGCGCGCGGCCGCTGGTCGTCTCCGCCGGTACGGTGCGCTTCGAGGACGTGCGATTTGCCTATGAGCCGGCGCGCCCGATCCTGAAAGGCATCAGCTTCGAGGTGCCGGCCGGCAAGACGGTCGCGATCGTCGGCCCGTCAGGTGCCGGCAAGTCGACCATCTCGCGGCTGCTGTTCCGCCTCTACGACATCTCCGGCGGAAAGATCCTGATCGACGGCCAGGACATCCGCGAGGTCACGCAGGCGAGCTTGCGCGCCTCCATCGGCATGGTGCCGCAGGATACGGTGCTGTTCAACGACACCATCCGCTACAACATCCGCTACGGCCGCTGGGACGCTGGCGATGCCGAGGTCGAGGAGGCGGCGCGGCTGGCGCAGATCGACCATTTCATTCGCATGGCGCCGATGGGCTACGAGACCCAGGTCGGCGAGCGCGGGCTGAAGCTGTCGGGCGGCGAGAAGCAGCGCGTCGCGATCGCGCGCACGGTGTTGAAGGCGCCGCCGATCCTGGTGCTGGACGAGGCGACCTCGGCGCTCGACACCCACACCGAACACGAGATCCAGGGCGCGCTCGACCGCGTGGCCAAGAACCGCACCTCGCTCGTCATTGCCCACCGGCTCTCGACCATTGTCGGTGCCGACGAGATTATCGTGCTGGACCAGGGCCGCATCGCCGAGCGCGGTACCCATGCCAGCCTGCTCGCACAGGGCGGTCTCTACGCCAGCATGTGGAACAGGCAGCGCGAAGCCGAGGCTGCACGCGAGAAACTGGCCCGGATGGCCGACCGCAGCGAGGCGCCCAACCGGGAGCCGCCGGCGGTCGAGGACGCCCTCACGGCGCAAGCGGCCGCGGAGTGAGCTTGTCTCCGGTCCCAACTCTGGCCTAAACAACCCCGGTGCGCGAGACGACCCGCGCCATCAACCCCTGAGCGGCAGATAGCGATGTCCATTCTCGATTCGATCCAGCGTCAGATCCCGCCGATCCACAAGGAGGGCTATCCCTTCATCGGCGGCTTTGCGCTGGCAAGCCTCGTCCTGTTCTGGCTGTGGTCGCCGCTAGGCTGGATTGGCACCATCCTCACCGTATGGTGCGCGCTGTTCTTCCGCGATCCGGTGCGCGTGACGCCGGTGCGCGACGGGCTCGTGGTGTCGCCGGCCGATGGCCGTGTCTCGATGATCACCATGGCGCTGCCGCCGGCCGAGCTCGGGCTCGGCGACCGTCCGCTGCCGCGCGTCTCGGTCTTCATGAGCGTGTTCAACTGCCATGTGAACCGCAGTCCGATCGCGGGCAGGGTGGACCGCATCGCCTATCGGCCGGGCCTCTTCATCAATGCCGAGCTCGACAAGGCGAGCGAGGACAATGAGCGCAATTCGCTGGTGATCTCGACGCCGCAGGGCCGTATCGGCGTGATCCAGATCGCAGGCCTCATCGCCAAGCGCATCGTGTGCTTTGTTAGGGAAGGGCAGGCGGTCGGCGCCGGTGAGCGCTTCGGCCTGATCCGGTTCGGCTCGCGGCTCGACGTCTACCTGCCAGTCGGCACCAAGGCGCTGGTCTCGGAAGGGCAGACGGCGATCGCCGGCGAGACCATCCTGGCCGATCTCACCGGAGACGACCCGAACCGCTCCTATCGCGCCAATTAACCAAGAAGCCGCTGTCGGGGGCCTTCCGCCGCAATGGCGGAGGGGGAAATGGCTTGCTATATCTCGCCTGCAGGTGAGGACGCGCCAATGACGCCCTACGACTACAGAGATCCCGATGTTCGCCGCCGGCGGTTCCGCCCGATCCCGGTGCGGATGCTGGTGCCCAACGTCATCACGCTGCTGGCGATCTGCGCCGGCCTGACCTCGATCCGGCTCTCGATCGAGGGGCGTATGTCGCTCGCCGTCTACGCCATCGTGTTCGCGGCCGCGCTCGACGGCATCGACGGCCGCGTCGCGCGCCTGATCAAGGGGCAGTCCAAATTCGGTGCCGAGCTCGACAGCCTTGCCGACTTCGTCAATTTCGGCGTCGCCCCCGGCCTGATGCTGTACTTCTGGCAGCTGCACGAGCTCGGCAATGCCGGCTGGATCGCCGCCATGGTGTTTGCGATCTCCGGCGGCTTGCGGCTCGCGCGCTTCAACGCCACCATGGACGATCCGAACAAGCCCGCTTTCGCCGCCAATTTTTTCACCGGCGTGCCCGCGCCGGCCGGCGCTATCACCGTGCTGCTGCCGATCTACGTCGCCTTCCTCGATCTCGGTCGCGCACCGGCGGCGGTGACCGCGGCCTATACGCTCCTGATTGCCTTCCTGATGGTCTCGCGCCTGCCGGTGTTCTCCGGCAAGACCAAGCGGATGCGCGTGCCGCCGGAGCTGGTGCTGCCGGCGTTCGTCGCGGTGATCTTCTTCATCGCGCTTGTGATCGCCTATCCCTGGCACGTGCTCTCGATCGGCACGGTACTCTATCTGCTTGGCCTGCCGCTCGGCTACAAATCCTATCGCGACCAGGCGCGTGCGATGGAAGCCATCGCCCCTGCGGGGAGCGAGGTCTCGTCGCCGCCCTCGGCGCCGACAATGGCGAGCCTGTCCGAGCCGCCGCACGACGACGACCGGCCCGGACGGCTGCACTGAGCGATCGCGCGCGGATATCTGCCATGAGTGCGCCCGAGTTGGGTTGAGACCCGATCTCGGCTATATCGCCCTGTGACGGCGGCATCGCGTCAATCAGCCGCCAATCTGGGAGATAACGCCGTGACCAATACCGCGACCGGGCCGCTGCCCGCTTCCGTCCTCGAAGCGCTGGGCCGCTACGACACGCCGACGATCTGCAACGCCATGGAGATCGTGGCGCCCGAGCGCCGCCTGATCGGCTACACCACCAAGCACCTGGTCTGCCCGTTCCCGGATTTGCCGCCGATCGTCGGCTACGCCCGCACCGTCGCAATCCGCTCGGTGTTGAAATCGTCGCTGCCGGCCGAAGAACAGTCGAAGCGCCGCATCGAATATTACGAATATGTCGGCACCGGCCACGGGCCGCGCGTCGCGGTGATCCAGGACATCGACGGTCCCGACGCCGGCTACGGCGCGTTCTGGGGCGAGGTGCAGAGCAACGTGCACAAGGCGCTCGGTTGCCTCGGCGTCGTCACCGACGGCTCGATCCGCGACATCCCGCAATGGGCCCCGGGCTTCCAGGCGCTCGCGGGCTCGATCGGCCCGTCGCATGCATGGGTGCACGCGGAGAGTTTTGGCGGCGAGGTGCGCGTCGCCGGCATGACCGTGAAGTCCGACGATCTGATCCACGCCGACCAGCATGGCGCCATCGTGATCCCGCTCGATATCGCCGCGAAGCTTCCCGAGGCCGCCGAACTCTGCGGCCGCCGCGAGACGCCGATCCTCGAGATCGCACGCAGCCCGGACTTCTCCCTGGAGAAGCTCAAGGCCGCGCTGAAGCGCTCGGCGGAGATCCACTAATCTCGGAGTAGCTCCATGGACATGCGCGGCAAGACGGTTCTGATCACAGGCTCGACCGATGGTGTCGGGCGCTATGTCGCAAGCCGCCTTGCCGCCGAGGGCGCACGCGTTCTGATCCATGGCCGGAGTGACGAGCGTGCAAAATCACTGATCGACGAGATCGTGAAGGCCGGCCACACTGCGCCGACTTTCTATCAAGCCGATCTGTCGTCGATGGCAGGTACGCGCGCGCTCGCCGACGCCGTGACGCGCGATCATCAGCGTCTCGACGTCTTCGTCAGCAATGCCGGCATCGGCTCGCAGAACGGCGGTCCGCAGCGTCAGGAGAGCCGCGACGGTCACGAACTGCGCTTTGCCGTGAACTATCTCTCGGGTTTTCTGCTCGTCCATCTGCTGCTGCCGTTGCTGAAAATCGCCCCGCCCTCGCGCATCGTCAATGTCGCGTCGCTCGGCCAGCATCCGATCGATTTCGACGACGTCATGATCACGAAGGGCTACAGCGGCTCGCGCGCCTATGCGCAGAGCAAGCTGTCGCAGATTATGTTCACCATCGATCTCGCGGCCGAGCTCAAGGACGTCGGCATCACCGTGAATTCGTTGCATCCGGCGACCTATATGAACACCACGATGGTACGCGCCGGCGGCATCACGCCGATGTTGACGGTGGAGCAAGGTGGTGCTGCCATCCTGCATCTGGTCCAGGGCGACGATGTCGCGGGCAAGAGCGGCCTGTTCTTCAACGGCATGAACGAGGCGCGCGCCAATCCGCAGGCCTATGACGCCGATGCGCGCAGGCGCCTGCGCGCGCTCAGCCTGGAGCTGACAGGACTGTCGTCCTGACGCGCCTCATTCATGGTTAGCAGAACGTTGAGATTGGTGTCGCAGAACGGCAAAGCCGCCGTCATTTCCGCGCACCGCGCCGCTCCGTCGCATCGGCTGAACTTAACCTTTACGCGGCTTTAAGGGCGGGTCTTTAGGGTTTCCGATGCGGTTCGGGGTTGGACCGCGCCACCGGCCAGGACGGCCGTTGTTGCGTTCGCTTTGGAGACTCCCATGGATATTATGACGGGCGCCGGCCTCTTGGCGGGCATGATCGTCATCGCGACGATGGTGTTTCTCGGCGGCGATCTGCACATGTTCATCAGCGATCATGCGATGATCATCATCTTCGGAGGATCGGCCGCAGCGACCATGATCCGCTTTCCGCTCTCGGCGCTGATGCACGGCCTGCCGCTTGGCGCCAAGTTCGCCTTCACGATGAGCCGTCTGTCGGCCCATGATCTCGTCGACGAGCTCGCCCGCATCGCCGAGATCGCGCGCAAGCAGGGCCCGGTCGGCCTGGAAAAGGTCGAGACCGACGAGCCGTTCCTCGCCAAGGGCATCCGCTACGTCGCCGACGGCTACGATCTCGATTTCATCAGGGATAATCTGGAGCGCGATCGCGACAATTTCCTGTTGCATCTCAACGAAGGCAGCAAGATCTACCGCGCCGTCGGCGACTGCGCGCCTGCATTCGGCATGATCGGGACGCTGATCGGCATGGTGCAGATGTTTTCGAACATGTCGGATCCCTCGAAGCTCGGCCCGTTCATGGCGACCGCCCTGCTGGCAACTCTGTATGGTGCGTTGGTCGCGAACCTGCTCTGCCTGCCGATCGCTGATAAGCTGCATGGCAAGCTGATCGACGAGGAAACCAATCGCACGCTGATCATCGACGGCATTCTGATGATTCGCGACTCCAAGAGCCCGACTTTGGTGCGCGAAATGCTTCTGGCCTATCTGCCCGAGAAGCACCGCCACGCCGAAGGCGAGCCGGTTCCGGCGTAACGCCGGACGTCGGGACCTGACCGATGGCAAAGAAGAAACGCGAAGAAGCACATGGCGGCCATGGCTGGTTCGTGACGTTTGCGGATCTGATGGCGTTGCTGCTGGCGTTTTTCGTGATGCTGGTCGCATTCTCCACCCAGGACGCCAACAAGCTGAAGATCGTCGCAGGCTCCATGCGCGAGGCCTTCGGCGTCCAGAGCGAAGCGCGCTACGCCGGCATCATCGAATCCGACGGCCTGCCGACCCGTGCGCGGCTGAAGAACGTCGACCACATCCAGCCTGAGGAGGCCTCCAACACGCCGACGCCGGACCAGGAGGATCGCGACAAGACGTCCGGCGCCAAGATCAAGGTCGACCGCAACTTCGCGCTCGCCGCGGCTTCGCTGCGACAGGCCTTGCAGGACCTGCCGGAGCTGACCGAGATGTCCAAGCACATCATGTTCGAGGAGACCAAGCAGGGCCTCAATCTCGAGATCGTCGACCAGGACGGCCGCTCGATGTTCGCTGACGGCTCCAAGGTGCCCTACGACCGCACCCGCCGCCTGATCGAGAAGCTCGCGGTGCCCCTCAAGGCGACCCCTTTGCGCGTCTCGATCGCCGGCCACACCGCGGCCGGCTTCGTGCCGACCCGCAGCGACTACGGTGCCTTCGACCTGTCGGCTGACCGCGCCAATGCCGTGCGCCAGATCCTCGAACGCGAGGGCCTGCCGCCGTCGCATATCTTCGCCGTCTCCGGCAAGGCGGACACGCAGCCGCTGTTCCCGGACGATCCGTCGCTGGCGGCGAACCGCCGCGTCACCATCACCTTGATGCGTGAGGATCCGCCGCTGCCGCCGAACTTGAAGCCCTAAACCTCTTGCGCTACCATTTTACCTGAGGCTATTCGTCGCGAAGACGACGAACGTGGCCGCGCCGTTACAGCATCTCGCTCCGCGCCTGCTATGGTGGGGGGCCGATTGACAGGCGCGCCGGAAGCTTCAAAAGGCGCCGGATCAATTCCAGGGACGAAGCGTTTTCCACCCTCATGACGGCGAGCATCACATCGACCGAGACCCAGGAAGGGCCGGTCACCTCCGGCTTTTGGTCCCTCACGCTCGGGAGCATCGGTGTCGTCTTCGGCGACATCGGCACCTCGCCACTTTACGCGTTCCACGAGGCGGTCAGGGGCGCGGCCCATGGCGAGCCGGTGACGCGGATCATGGTGCTCGGCGTGCTCTCGCTGATCCTGTGGGCGCTTCTGATCGTCGTCACCGCCAAATATGTCCTGCTGCTGCTGCGGGCCGACAATAACGGGGAGGGCGGCACGCTCTCGCTGATGGCGCTCGGCCAACGCGCGCTGGGGCGGCGGAGCTGGTTCCTGCTCGCGCTCGGCGTGGTCGGCGCCTCCATGTTCATCGGCGATTCCATGATCACGCCGGCGATCTCGGTACTGTCGGCGGTCGACGGCCTCAAGCTCGCGACGCCGGCGTTCGAGCACTATGTCGTGCCGCTGACGGTGCTGATCCTGGTGCTGCTGTTCGCGGTCCAGAGCAAGGGGACCGCGCTGGTGGCCTCGGCCTTCGGGCCGGTGATGGTCATCTGGTTCACCGTCCTGGCGGTGCTGGGCGTCATTCACATCGCCGACGATCCGTCCGTGCTGGCCGCGATCAATCCCTATTATGCGTTCCAATTCCTGCTGTCGCACGGCACGATCGGTCTGGTGACGCTCGGCGCGGTCTTCCTCGCCGTAACCGGTGGCGAAGCGCTCTATGCCGACCTCGGCCATTTCGGCCGCAAGCCGATCCAGTCGGCCTGGATGTTCTTCGTGCTGCCGTCGCTGCTGATCAATTATTTCGGGCAGGGCGCACTGGTGCTGTCCGATCCAAGCGCGATCGAGCATTCGTTCTATCGCATGGTGCCGGAGCATCTGTTGCTGCCGCTGGTCGGCCTTGCAACCGCGGCCACCGTGATCGCGAGCCAGGCGGTGATCACCGGCGCCTATTCGCTGGTCTATCAGGCGGTGCAGCTCGGCCTCCTGCCGCGCTTCGAGGTGCGCTATACGTCCGAGTCGCATGCCGGCCAGATCTATCTGCCGCGCGTCAACCGGCTGCTGCTGATTGGCGTGATGCTGCTGGTGCTCTTGTTCCACACGCCCAGCAATCTGGCTTCGGCCTATGGCATCGCAGTCTCCACCACCATGGTCGCCGATGGCATCATGGGTTTTGTGGTGATCTGGAAATTGTGGAACTGGCGCGCCGCGACGGCTGCGGTCGTGATCCTGCCCTTCGTCATGGTCGACATGACCTTCTTCAGCGCCAACCTGCTGAAGCTGCTCGAAGGCGCCTGGGTGCCGCTGCTGTTCGGTGCGGCGATGGCAGGGACGATCTGGACCTGGCGGCGCGGCTCGGGAATTCTGATCCAGAAGACGCGCCGGATCGAGGTGCCGCTGGACGATCTGATCCGCAGCCTGGAGAAGCGGCCGCCGCACATCGTCAAGGGCACGGCGGTGTTTTTGACCAGCGATCCCGCCTTCGTGCCGACCGCGCTCCTGCACAATCTCAAGCACAACAAGGTGCTGCACGAGCACAACGTGATCCTGACCATCGAAACCGCGCACACGCCGCGGGTCGATCTCTCCGAGCGCTTCAAGATGGAGAAGATCAGCGAGAAGTTCTCCAAGGTCCGGCTGCGCTTCGGCTTCATGGAGCAGCCGAACGTGCCCAAGGCGCTCGCGATTGCGCGCAAGCAGGGCTGGCAGTTCGACATCATGTCGACGTCGTTCTTCGTGTCTCGGCGCTCGCTGAAGGCGTCGGCGCAGTCGGGCATGCCGCTCTGGCAGGATCACCTGTTCATCGCGCTCAGCCGCTCAGCCAACGATGCCACCGACTATTTCCAGATTCCGACCGGGCGGGTGGTTGAAGTCGGAACCCAAGTCACCATTTGAGCCTTCCATAGGGACGCAATTGGCGGACCCATGCGGATTTGCATGCCAAGGGCCCAAAATCGGGCTAGGCTATGCCACCAGCGCAGGACTATAAGCCGCGCGCGCTCCTCCGCCATTGTGCAGTGAAGCATTTTTAGAGGCCACCAGGCTCTCCCATGACAAGTGACGTAGCAGTTCCCGCCCCGGAAACGGCGGCGGCCAATGGGCATGGCGACGCCCACACTACCGCCGGTTTCGGCGCGCTGACGCTCGGCAGCATCGGCGTGGTCTACGGCGACATCGGCACCAGCCCGCTCTACGCGTTCCGCGAGGCGGTGATGGCGGCCTCGGGCGCGGAAGGCGCGCCAACGTCGGCGGCTGTTCTCGGCGTGGTGTCCCTGATCCTGTGGGCGCTGATCGTCGTGGTGACGCTCAAATACGTCGTGATCCTGCTCCGTGCCGACAACAACGGCGAGGGCGGCACGCTGGCCTTGATGGCGCTGGCCCAGCGCGCTGTCGGCACCGGCGGGGCGACCATCGTCCTGCTCGGCATCATCTCCGGCGCCTTGTTCTACGGCGATGCCGTGATCACGCCGGCGGTCTCGGTGCTGTCGGCCCTCGAAGGCATGAAGGACGTCACGCTGCGGTTCGAGCCCTATATCGTTCCGCTGACCGTGGTGATCCTGGTCGTCCTGTTCGCCGTGCAATCGCGCGGCACCGCCCGCGTTGCGGCGTTCTTCGGACCCGTGATGTGCGTCTGGTTCGCGGTGATCGCGGTCGCGGCGATCCATCCGATCATCGAGCAGCCGCAGGTGCTGTTGGCGCTGAACCCGTTCTATGCGGTGTCCTTCATGTTCCACCACGGCATCATCGGCTTCGTGACGCTGGGTGCCGTGTTCCTGGCCGTTACAGGCGCCGAGGCGCTCTATGCCGATCTCGGCCATTTCGGCAAGCGGCCGATCCAGACCGCCTGGCTCTTCATCGTGCTGCCGTCGCTGGCGCTGAATTATCTGGGGCAGGGCGCTCTCGTCCTCGGCGATCCCGGCGCGATCGAGAGCCCGTTCTTCCAGCTCTTCCCGCAAGGCATTATTCGCGGCTGCATGGTCGTGCTGGCCACGGCCGCCACCGTCATCGCGAGCCAGGCCGTTATCACCGGCGCCTATTCGCTGACGCGGCAGGCGATCCAGCTCGGGCTGCTGCCCCGATTCGAAATTCGCCATACCTCTGAAGCTCATTCCGGCCAGATCTTCATCCCGCGCATCAACCAGCTGCTGCTGGTCGCGGTGATCATGATGGTGCTGCTGTTCCGCTCCTCCAGCGCGCTCGCCTCCGCCTACGGTATCTCCGTGACCGGCACGATGGTCGTCACGGGGATGATGGGATTTGTGGTGATCTGGAAGGCCTGGAAGTGGTCGCCGTGGTCGGCGGCCGCCCTGATCGCGCCGTTCCTGTTCCTCGACCTGACCTTCCTGGCCGCCAATTTGCTCAAGGTGTTCGAGGGCGGCTGGGTGCCGCTGGCGCTCGGCGCACTCATGATCCTCATGATGTACACGTGGCGCCGCGGCAGCCGGCTGCTGTTCGAGAAGTCGCGAAAGCTTGAATTCCCGCTCGCCGACCTCGTGGCGATGCTGGAGAAGCGGCCGCCGCAGCGGGTGCCCGGTACCGCCGTATTCCTGACCAGCGACCCCCTGAGCGCACCGACCGCGCTGATGCACAGTCTGAAACACTACAAAGTGCTTCACGAGAAGAATGTCATTCTCACCATCGAGACCGCGCAGACCCCTCGCATCGATCCGGCCGAGCGCGTCAAGCTGGAGCCGATCAGCCCGACCTTCTCCAAGGTGACGCTGAAGTTCGGCTTCATGGAATCGCCCAACGTGCCGAAGGCGCTGGCGATCGCCCGCAAGCTCGGCTGGCAGTTCGACATCATGTCGACCTCGTTCTTCCTGTCGCGGAGGGCGCTCAAGCCCGCCGCCCATTCCGGCATGCCGCGTTGGCAGGACCGGCTGTTCATCTCGCTCAGCCGCTCCGCCAACGATGCCACCGACTATTTCCAGATCCCGAGCGGCCGCGTGGTCGAGGTCGGTACGCAGGTCACGATCTAGGCTGGCGATGATGGGCCGGGATTCAAAGCGCACTTCAAGTCGCTGCAATTTAGCTTTAACTTGCGCAAGGCAGCTCAAGCCTTTGTAGCGCTTGATTTTCGGTGTCTGAGAGGCGAGGTTGCCCGCCGGCCGGGATCGCCCCGGCGGCGCCCTGCGACGTTGGAGGATGATGTGGCAAATCAAGTACAGGATCTGACCCCGGACGAAGTCTCCAAGGGTGTCGCGGAAGGGCGCTATCTTCTCGTCGACGTCCGTGAGCCGAACGAGGTCGAGGCCGAGGCCTACCCTTACGGCGTGGTCGTGCCGCTCTCGACCTTCGATCCCAAGACGATCCCGGATCCGCAGGGCAAAGAGGTCGTGTTTGCCTGCCGCTCGGGCAAGCGCTCGGTCACGGCCTCGCTGGCGGCGCAGGCGGCGGGCCTGGCTTACGACAAACATCTGGCCGGCGGCATGCTCGGCTGGAAGGCGGCGGGCCTTCCCAGCAAGGTCGGTGGCTAACGACGCGATGACCAAGAGCTCTTCGCTGAACAAGGTCTTCGCCGATCTTCCCGTCACCATCTTCGAGGCGATGTCGCAGGCCGCGCGCGACAACAACGCCATCAATCTCGGCCAGGGCTTTCCTGACGATCCCGGCCCCGAGGACATCCGCCGCGCCGCCGCCGACGCCTCGCTCAACGGCTACAACCAGTATCCGTCGATGATGGGCATCCCGGAGCTGCGCCAGGCGATCGCGACCCATTACGGCCATTGGCACAACCTCAAGCTCGATCCGATGAGCGAGGTGATGGTGACCTCCGGCGGCACCGAGGCGCTGACCTCGGCGATCCTGTCGGTGGTGCAGCCCGGCGACGAGGTGGTCTGCTTCCAGCCGGTCTATGATTCCTATCTGCCGATCATCCGCCAGGCCGGCGGCATTCCGCGGCTCGTGCGCCTTGAGCCTCCGCATTGGCGGCTGAATGAGGACATGCTGAAAAGCGTCTTCAATTCAAAGACCAAGGCGGTGCTGTTCAACAATCCCCTGAATCCCTCCGCGGTGGTCTATCCGCGCGAGGACCTCGAGCTCTTGGCGCGCTACTGCCAGGAGTTCGACGTCATTGCGATCTGCGACGAGGTCTGGGAGCACGTCACTTTCGACGAGCACAAGCACATCCCGCTGATCACCATCCCCGGCATGCGCGACCGCACCATCAAGGTCGGCTCGGCCGGCAAGATCTTCTCGCTGACCGGCTGGAAGATCGGCTTCGTCTGCGCGGCGCCGCCGCTGTTGCGCGTCGCCGCCAAGGTGCACCAGTTCCTGACGTTCACGACGGCGCCGAACCTCCAGGCCGCCGTCGCCTATGGCCTCGGCAAGCCCGACGAGTATTTCCTGTCGATGCGCCAGGATCTGGCCCGGAGCAGGGACCGCCTGACCAAGGGGCTGGAGAGCCTCGGCTTCCCCGTGCTGAAGTCGCAGGGCACCTACTTCCTCACCGTCGACCTGTCGCCGCTCGGGCTCAACGAGAGCGATGCCGAGTTCTGCTGGCGCATCGTCAGGGATTACAAGGTCGCCGCGATTCCGGTCTCGGCGTTCTACGAGCAGGACCCGGTGACATCGGTGGTCCGCTTCTGCTTTGCCAAGAAGGACCAGACGCTCGACACCGCGCTGGATCGGCTGTCGGACGCGGTACGCGGACGCAAGAGGTAGACCTAAGATGACGAACGTCGGCCGTGTCGGGCTTTGCCTTGGCTTTGCAATCGCCGCAGCGCTGACATTGCTCTCGCCTCCGGCGGGAGCCGAGGAGCGGGTCGTCAACTTCTACAACTGGTCGAACTACATGGCGCCTGACGTCCTTGAGGCCTTCACCAAGGAGACCGGCATCAAGGTGGTCTACGACACGTTCGATGCCAACGAGACGCTGGAGACGCGCCTGATGGCCGGCAAGTCCGGCTACGACGTCGTGGTGCCCACCGCCTATTTCCTGCAGCGCCAGATCAAGGCGAACATCTTCCAGAAGCTCGACAAGTCGAAGCTGCCGAACCTCGCCAACGCCTGGCCGATGGTGACCAGGAATCTGGCGACCTACGATCCCGGCAACGAGTTTGCCGTGAACTACATGTGGGGCACGACGGGGATCGGCTACAACGTCGCCAAGGTGAAGCAGATCCTCGGGCCCGACGCCAGGATCGACAGCTGGGACATCGTCTTCAAGCCGGAGAACCTCGCGAAGTTCAGAGACTGCGGCGTGCACATGCTCGACTCCGCCGACGACATCTTTCCGGCGGCGCTGAGCTATCTCGGGCTTGATCCGAACTCGACCAAGCAGGCTGATCTGGAGAAAGCCGCCGATGTCGTCGCCAAGGTTCGCCCGTCGGTTCGAAAATTTCACTCATCCGAATATCTGAGCGCACTCGCCACCGGCGAGATCTGTTTCGTTGTCGGCTGGTCCGGCGACATCATGCAGGCGCGCGCCCGCGCCGCCGAAGCCAGGAAAGACAATAGCAGCGGCATCGAGATCGGCTATGCGATCCCGAAGGAGGGCGCGCAGATGTTCTTCGACAATCTCGCGATCCCCGCGGATGCGAAGAACGTCGGGGAAGCCTACGAGCTGATCAACTATCTCTATCGCCCGGATGTCGCCGCCAAGAACTCGGACTTTTTGTCTTATGCCAACGGCAACCTCGCCAGCCAGAAGCTGGTCGATCCGAAAATCTTGAACGACAAAAATATCTATCCGGACGACGCGACGCTCGCAAAGCTGTTCGTCATCACCGCCCGCGACCCGGCGACCCAGCGCATCATCAACCGGCTCTGGACCAAGGTGAAGACGGGGCGGTGAGGGGGCCGCAACCGTCGTTGCGAGCGAAGCGAAGCAATCCAGAATCCCTCCGCGGCGGCAGCCTGGATTGCTTCGCTTCGCTCGCAATGACGAAACAAGATCACCGCCACCTGCGGTGCAGCCACAACCACTGCTCGGGATGCTCGCGCACCCAGCCTTCCACCACGCTCGTGATCGCCTGCGTCGTGCCTTGGATGTCGATCTTGCCGTCGGCATCGCGCACCGGCGGGACTTCTTCGGTCAGCTCCGCGGCGAAGCGGCCGCCGGGCTTGCGGATGACGCGCACGCCGTGGATCGGGCATTCGACCTGGCGGAGCAGGCGGGCCAGCATCGGATTGGCGCGGGTCTTGCGGCCGAAGAAGGTGACCTCGACGCCGCCGGTGAGATATTGGTCGATCAGCATGGCGACATGCTTGCCGTCCTGCAGCGCCTGCGCGAGCCGCAACGGGGCGTCGCGGCCCGCGGGGATCAGCGTGCCCATGTTGACCTGGCGCATCTCCTGGATGATGCGGTCGGCGGATGCGATGTTCGGGCGACGGTAGAGGATCGCAGCGTCCAGCCCATGCGCGACGGCGGCGATCGCCGGCAATTCCCAATTGGCGAGATGGGAGGTGAAGATCAGCGCCGGCTTGCCGTCGTCTCTGATCTGGTCGAACAGCTCGATGCTGCGCTTGGGCAGCTCGACCCGGCTGTTCTCGGGATGCTCGCGGTCGTAGTCCCAGACGTGGTCCATATGGGCGAATTCGGCGCCGACGCGGCCGAGATTGTCCCACACGCCCATCAGGATCTGCTCGATCTCTTCCGGCGACTTCTCGGGAAAGGCGGCGGCGAGGTTGGCGCGGCCGATGCGGTGCTCGCGCAGACGCGGGCCGATGGTCTTGGTGACGCGCGCGAAAAAGTCCGAGGTCTTGACCGGATCGAAATAGCGCGTGGTGCGCAGCATGCCGACGGTGGCAGCCCCGATCAGCGTTCCGCCGAGCGATTTGGCAGCCTGCTTCGCGGCCACCCGCGCGCGGGCCTTAATGCTTAGCGCCATGCGTCCGGTCAGGCCGGTTCGCGGGTCAGGATCAGCGATGCGTTCTGGCCGCCGAAGCCGAACGAGTTCGACATCACCGCCGTGACGCGGGCATCGCGCGCCTTGTTGCCGACCACGTCGAACAGGATCGTGGGATCCGGATTGTCGTAGTTGATGGTCGGCGGAATGCGCTGATGCTCCAGCGTGAGCAGCGAGAAGATCGCCTCGACCGCGCCCGCGGCCGAGATAGTATGGCCGACCATCGACTTGTTGGAGGTGACCGGAATCTTCTGCAGGAGATCGCCGAACACGGCCGATGTCGTGTTGTACTCCATCTTGTCGTTCTCGGGCGTCGCGGTGCCGTGCGCGTTGATGTGGTCGATCTGGTCCGGCGTCATGCCGGCATCGGCCAGCGTCTTGTTCATGCAGCCGATGATCGGCTTGCCGTCGGGAGACGAGCGGGTGCGATGGAAGGAATCGGTGAGCTCGCCGCAGCCGGCGATGACGCCGAGGATTTTTGCGCCACGCGCGGTCGCCGCCTCATAGCTCTCCAGCACCAGCGCGCCGGCGCCTTCGGCCATGACGAAGCCGTCGCGGTTCTTCGAGAACGGGCGGGAGGCCGCCTGCGGCGGATCATTCTGGGTCGACAGCGCCGAGAGCAGCGAGAAGCGCACCAGCGCCTCCGGATTCACGGTGCCGTCGGTTGCGACGCACAGAGCGGCATCGGTCTCGCCGCGGCGGATCGCCTCCACGCCGAGCTGGATCGAGGTGGCTCCGGATGCGCAGGCCGTCGACAGCGAGATCGGCGAGCCCTTGGTGCCAAACGTCTCGGCAAGATGCGCGGCCACCGAGCCGAACATGAAGCGATGGTGATAGGCGCTGTACTTGCCGCCGCCGGAAATGCGCAGCAGATCGTCATAGGTGAAGTCGGGGGCGCCGACGGCGCGGCCAAGCTCGCGACGCTGCGGCCACTCGACCTCGACCGGCGCAACCGCGAGGAAGAGGGGGCCCGGAAAATCGCCCCTGGCGCCGATGCCGGCCTGCTCGAGGGCTTCCTGGGTGACGAGCTCCGCCATCCGCTCGGAGAGGCCGGTGGAGGAGAACGGATCGACGCTGACGAAATCCACCGTCCCGGCCATCGTGGTCTTCAGGCCGTCGATCGGAAAGCGCGTGATGGTGCGGATGCCGGATTCGCCCGCAACGAGCTTCGACCAATTGTCGGCCTTGCCGGCGCCGAGCGAGGTCGTGATGCCCATGCCGGTGACGACGACAACGGGACGCCCGAGTTTGTCGCGTGGTGCAGTCATGTGTCCCCCAAACGAATGAGCTAAACTGCCTCGACCAGCGCCATGCCTTCGCCGCGCCAGTGTCCGGCTCCCACCACTACGATCTGGGTGGGCGCCCCCTGCATTTCAATCTCGGTCCCGGTCGAATCGTTCGGCGGGAACAGCGCGCCGCGCGAGATCGCGAGCGCCGCGAGCGCAATGCCGAGCGGGAATTGCGTTTCCATGGTGTGCCCGAACATCGTGCCGGTCGAACGCACCGGGAAGTCGGCGTGCTTCTTCAGGAAGCCGCGCTCCTCCGACGTCGCCGGCTCCGCGCCGGTTGCGCCCGATATGATCGCGCCCTTGCCATCGCGCTTCGGCAGCTTGGCCCAAAGCTTCTCCAGCGTCGCTTCCATGTCACCGGCCTGCTTGCGGCGGGCCAGATCCGTCACGACGCTCGACAGCTTTGCGAACGGTTTTGCGCCACGCGCTTCGGCGTGCGCCTTCGATTCCAGCACCAGGAAGGCGCCGGCCGAGCCGAGCGCGAAGCCGGCGTGGTCCTTGCGCTGCCACACGGGAGCGAACTTGTCCTTCAGATTGAAGTCACCGAATTCGTAGAGGACCATGAGGTCCTTGCGCTCGCCATTATGCGAGCCGCCGACCAGCGCAATGTCGCTCTCGCCAGAGGCGATGCGCGACAGCGCGATGCGGGCAGCATCGGCGCCCGCAACCTCTTCGCCCATGAAGGTGCGCGAGGTGCCGCCGAGACCGTTGACGATGGCAATGTTGCCGGCGAGCAGATTGGAGAGCTGGGCCAGAAACAGCGTCGGCCGGAGATCGCTCATCAGCCGCTCGTTGAGGAAGCCGGGTGCATTGGCGCCCTTGGCTTCGGCGGTCAGCACGCCGGTGTCGACGTTGAGATCGCGCTCGCCGCCGCCGGCGGCCACGACCATGTCGATCTTCGACAGGATATCCTTGTTGCCCTTGATGCCGGCCGAATCGAGCGCCAGGCCCGCGGCATAGACGCCGATGCGCTGCCAGGCTTCCATCTGGCGCTGGTCGCCCTTCTTGGGGATCTGGCTGTCGAAGGTAACTGGCAGCAGCGGGTGCACGATGTAGGGCGCAAAGCCCTTCTCGTCGACATTGATGCGCTTCTCCTGGAGCGCGGCCCAGTTGGCGTCCAGACCTTCGCCGAGCGAGGTGGCAAGGCCAATGCCGGTGATCCAGACTTCCGTCTGGCCGGGCTTCGAAGCGGTGTCAGTCATGGCGATACGGCCTGTTGCGGAAAGCCGACGCGTTTTGCGACCGCGTCCATGTATCCGCGGATATCTGCATTGGGGAAGGGGATCAGCGTGAAGGTGAGCGTCGAATTCGCACGCAGCTTGCCGCCGACCCTGATCTTGGCTTCGGTCATGGCGTAGCCCGAGCCTTCATGGACGAGGCTCGCCTCGATGCTCATGAGCTCGCCCGGCAAAACCGAGCCGCGCACCTTGGCTTCCTTGACGGCGGCGAGAATCGGCATGCGCTCGAATTTCAAGACGCCAAGTAGGAGGAAGCCCGAGGCCTGCGCCATCGATTCGATCAGGAGCACGCCGGGCATCAGCGGATAGCCCGGGAAGTGCCCCTCGAAGATGGTGCTCTCCTTGGGGACCTGGGCCTCGACGACGATCTTCTTCTCGTCGACGTTGAGGTCGACGATGCGATCGATCATGTGGAAGTATTCGAGTTGCATGATCGCCCGATCAGGCGCTCGCGCCCTTGGCGGCAACCAGTTCGTCGATGCGCGCGCACAGGTTCTTCAGCACGAAATACTGCTCGGTGGTCGCCTTGCCGTCGTTGACTTCCTGGGTCCATTTTTCCAGCGGCAGCTTGATACCGAACTGCTTGTCGATTGCGAACGCGATGTCCAGGAAATCGAGGCTATCGATGCCGAGGTCATCGATGGCATGGCTATCCGGCGTGATCGTGTCGCGCGGGATGTCGCAGGTTTCAGCGATGATCGTAGCGACCTGATCGAATGTGGAGGACATCACTAAGCCTTTGATATATTGTTGGTATTTGTCAGGTGGTCCAGAGTGGAACGGCAGGCGGGCATCGCGCCCCGAGTGACGCCCTCACCCCCTCTGGCTGGGTCGAAAGCCCGTATATCGGAGCGCCGCCCCGAGTTCAATGGAGCCGGACAGGGTGGGGACAGGCCTGGGGATGCCGATCCGGGAGGCCCCACCGGCGATGACCTGCCGGTGGGAAGGCTTCCGGCGCCAAGGTCCGTCGACAAGGCCTGCCTAGATGTGCGGGGTCGTGACCTTGACGCAGTCCCGCCGGCCCATCAGCACGCAATCCTGGGTCCGGCGCAAATCGGCGATGCTGACGGCGAGCCAAATCCCGATCGCGGTCAGCGCGATGGTGAAGGCGAGCGCGGCGATATTGGCGAGCATGCGATGGCGGAAGTCGTCCGGCTGATCGCGGGGCTGTTCGTAACGGGACAGGTCGAGCGGTTCGGGAGCCGTTGCGTGCAGCGGCTGTACGACGCCGCCGCCCCGGTGCATCAGGGGGGAGGCTGTCTTGCGCGGCCTGAACTGGAGCACCCGGTGCTCGTCGTCCGAGGTTATGGGCCGCTGGGATTTCATGGGGCGGGGATTACTCCGAAGCAGCGTTTTTTAGATAGCATAGGCGATGCAGGCGTTGCAGGAAATCTTCTCAGCGCGCACGTGCATTGCGCATTCGCATTATCTTTCCGGATCATTTTTCAGGCGCTTTCCTAGGCGCTGCGAACGCTCGTCGGAGCGGGTTGTCATTCCGGCGTCGGGGTCGCGCGGGTTGCGCTGCAACAACAACCGGGACGATGGCGCCGCATGCTCCGAACGCATATTGCCGCCGCAACGCCCATGGCATAATCGGGAACCTGGACCGCAAGCCGCCACCAGACGAGAGGCCCTCGACCATGACCACCACCAACGCGCGCGAGCCGAGAGTGCACCCGGTGTCGATCCTGTCGCTTCGGCCGACGCAGATGACGGTCGGCATGCGTGAGGTCAAGGAGAAGCGCAAGCGCTGGCGCGAGCACGGCAAGAAGAAGCAATCCGACCTGCTTGGCACCCATATGATCCCGGTCGTCGCCGGACCAGACGGGCGTTACTACGTCATCGATCACCATCATCTTGGCCGCGCGCTGCACGACGAGGGCATCAAGGAGGTGCTGGTGACCGTCGTCGGCGATCTACGCATGGTCGACCGCGAAGCGTTCTGGGGCGTCATGGACAACAAGCGCTGGGTCTATCCCTACGACTCCAAGGGCGAGCGACGTCCATTCCGCGATCTGCCGAAATCTGTAGCTGATCTCAAGGACGATCCCTATCGCAGTCTCGCCGGCGAGCTTCGCCGCATGGGCGGCTTCGCCAAGGACACCACGCCGTTCTCCGAGTTTCTCTGGGCCGACTTCCTGCGCCGCAAGCTGACGCGCAAGGCGGTCGATGCCAATTTCGACAAGGCACTGGAGAAGGCGCTGGCCGCGGCCAAGAGCAAGGACGCGGTCTATCTGCCCGGCTGGTGCGGCCCGGCGTCGGATGATTGAGGCGCTGGCGCTCGCATCAGTCCCGACCCTTATGAGTTGGTTACGACATGCGCCCCGATAGGCTAGTTCCGATCACAGCCGCTTGAGCGACATCATATTCCGCGCCGACGAAACCGTCCTGAAACAGAGCTACCCCATCTCTTGTGCTTCGAGCTCACACAGGAGGCGAAAATGCGCCGTCTGGTTTTCATAATTGCCCTGCTCGCAGTGGCTTCCGCCGGAATCTCTGCCTCGTTCGCCGCAGTTCACCAGGCCAGGACACCGACCTTCGCCGAGCGTTTTGCGCCGGCGCTTCCGCTGATGGTGAAGCACTAGCGGCATCGCGTCTCGTTGCTGCAAGCAACGCCGCGGCGGAATCACTTCGGATGTTGCAGGGTGGGCGAGGACAGCAATCGCTCGATGTCGGCGGCTGCGTCGCCGTCGCGGGCCTTCTGCAGCAGGGCGTGGCGCTCGGCGCCGGCGTCCTTAACTTTTGTTGGAACCGGGGCGGTGGCTCCCGGGTTTCCCTGTGACTGCGCTATTGCGCTTTCGAAGTCCAATCCGGGTCCCATACTCACGACCGGAGCCAACCCGACGTGCCCAGCGATGAGATCCGCGCGGCGCTCATCAGGCGCCTGCGCATCTCGTCCGCGATCGCGGACGAGGACATCAAGGAGATCGAAGCCCTGCCGATCTCGGTGCGGCAGTACCCCGCCGAGACGGCGGTGGTGCGCGACGGCGAGCGCGCGACCGATTGCTGCCTGATCGCGGATGGATTCTGCGCGCGCTCCAAGACGATCGCGAGCGGCAAGCGGCAAATCCTTTCGCTGGACATCCCCGGCGAAATCCCGGACCTGATGAGCCTGTTCCTGCATGTGATGGACCATGATCTGTCGACGCTGACGCCGGCGACGCTCGGCTTCATCAGCCACGAGGCGCTGCTAAAGCTGCATCGCCGCAGGCCTGTTCTCGCCGAGATGTTCTGGCGCGACACGCTGATCGACGCGGCGATGTTCCGCGAATGGATCGTCAATGTCGGCCAGCGGCCCGCGCCCGCGCGGCTTGCGCATGTCATGGTCGAATTGCGCGAACGCCTTAGGATCATCGGGCGCGTCGACGAGGGCAGCTTCGAGATGCCGCTGACCCAGGAGCAGATCGGCGAAGCGCTGGGCATTACCGCGGTGCACGCCAATCGTGTGATCAGGCAGTTGCGCGAGGAGGGCATCGTCGAGCTGCATCGCGGACGCGTCACCGTGATCGACGAGCGGAGGTTTCTGGAATTGGCGGATTTCGACGACCGTTATCTGCACCAGTCGCCAACGCTTTGATGGATGTTCTTTACGACTCCCGCTGCCTCCAATCATCGAGGGTCGGCGTCGCCATGTCGAAACGATCGCGAATGGTCGAGCAGGTGCTGCCGCCCAGCCTTGCAACGGCATCGAGCCGCGCCGGATCGATGTGCAGGCGCTCGGCGTCGACGACATCGGCGTGATAATGCGCGAACAGGATCTCGCCCATGATGATCTGCCGCGACTTGCCGAGCTCCAGCGTGATGTGGCGGCGGCATTCGAACGCGGCCGGCGCCTCCTTGATCCAGGGCGACGCCACGGTCTTGCCGGGCATCGCGGTCAGGCCCGCGGCCTTTAGTTCGTCATGCTCCGGCAAGAACGGCACGGCGCAGACATGCATCGCTTCGGCGATTGCGTGCGAGACGATGTTGACGGTGAACACCTCGGTCAGGCGGATGTTGAGACCGGTATCCTTGAACCGCATATCCGGATGGTTCTCGACGCCGAGCGCAAGGATCGGCGGATCGGCCGACAGGCAATTGAAGAAGCTGAACGGTGCCGCGTTGATCCGCCCGTCCGGATCGACCGTCGTCACCAGCGCGATCGGCCGCGGCACGACCGTGCCGATCAGCAGCTTGTATTTGTCGCGCGCCGACAGTTCGCGGAAGTCGAACGTCACGTCGCCGGGGTCGTGAGCACCGCTGTCCATCATGCCTCTCAGGTCCGAACGGCAATCGAACCAGCGACCACCGCGAATTTTTTCGGAACAATTATCAGCGCTTCAGACCAATATGCGAGCGGAAGATTTGAGCAAAGGCCGCTACGTTTTCCGCTGGTCCTCGTGCGGCTCGTCCTTGCCGCCAAGCGCGCGGTGGACGTGGCGCTCGATGCGCCGGCCGACCGTGAGCAGCACAAAGGCCAGCGCCAGCGCGACTGCGACGATCTTCCATTGCCCACCACCGCAGACCACGCCGAGGCAGGCGGCAAAGAAGGCGCAGGCGGCGCTGGTCAAGCCGCGGACACGAAACCGCTCGCTCTCATGGACGATGACGCCGGCACCGAGGAAGCCGATGCCGGTGAGGATGCCCTGGATGACCCGGCTCGTCGCATCGGCGGCCTTGCCGGGCTCCGCGAGTTGCAGCGCCAGCAGGACCATTGTCGCGGTGGACAGGCCGACGATGCCGAGCGTCTTCAGCCCGATCGGCTTGCCATTCAGGTCGCGGTTGAGCCCGATCGCGCTGCCGGCGAGCGTCGCGACGCCGAGGCGCAGCAGGATTTCGGACCAGTCGAGCTCCGTCATTTTTTCGGCAGACGTCCCATCAGGTAAAACTCCTCGTTCGGCCGCATGCCGGTGAAATTCGCCAGCCGGTTCGACAGCGCGAAGAAGGCGGAGATCGCGGCGATGTCCCAGATGTCGTCGTCGCTGAAGCCGTGGGGACCGAGGCTTGCGAAATCCTCCTCGGAGACGCGCTGGGCGTCCGCCGAGATCTTCATCGCGAAATCGAGCATCGCCCTCTCGCGCGGCGTAATGTCGGCCTTGCGGTAGTTGATCGCGACCTGGTCGGCGATCACAGGATTTTTGGCGCGGATGCGCAGGATCGCGCCATGGGCGATCACGCAATATTGGCACTGATTGGCCGCCGAGGTCGCCACCACGATCATCTCACGCTCGGCCTTGGTGAGGCCGCCGTCTTTCTCCATCAGCGCGTCGTGATAGGCGAAGAACGCGCGGAACTCGTCGGGCCGGTAGGCCAGCGTCAAAAACACGTTCGGCACGAAACCGCTCTTTTCCTGCACGGCGAGGAGACGCGTGCGGATGTCGTCAGGAAGCGTGTCGAGAGCGGGTGCGGGGAAGCGTTGCGCAGGCTTTATCATGGGCATGGATTCCGGCTAGGGGCCGGCAACCATAGTCGATGCGGGAGGCGGGCTCAACGTGCCGGTCTGCGCCCCGGACGCGGCGCAGCGCTTCTTCAGCGGTGCGCTGCAGGGCCGGGGCCCATATTTCCGAGAAAGCAGTGTGTGCGGCATGGGTCCCGGCTCTGCGCAGCAACGCAAGAGCGTTGCAGCGCGTCCGGGATACGAGAGCTACCGCAGCGGCTTCTTCAGCAGCGAGAAGCGGTCCGGATCGAGGCCCATCGAGGGCTGCAGCATCGGTGTCTCGGCCGGCGCCAGCGTCTTGGCCGGCGGCGCCTGGAACACCGGGTCGTTCGGGACGTCGCGCTGCGAGGTCGCACCGCGCCAGCGCTCGAGCACGGCACCGACGAAATGCATGTCGTGACCGGAGGTGACCGACGGCACGCTCGAGATGGTGGCTTCGCCGCGCGGCAATTGATGCGGCGGCACCTCCTTGAAGCGCAGCCGTGTCGGCAGTGCGACGCCTTCGCCGAACGCCAGCACCTCGCGAGTGCCGAGCGATGGCACGAAGGACAGCAAATTCGCAGCCGCATCCGACACCGCGGCGCGCAGCAGCGCCTGGTCGCGCTCGTTGGCAAGACGCATCGTGAACAGCGTGTTGCACTGGGAGATGATGGTGGCGTCGAGCTCGGCGGGGCGCTGCGTGATCAGGCCGAGATAGACGCCGTATTTGCGGCCTTCCTTGGCGATGCGCGACACCGCCTTGCGGGTCGGGCCGAAACCGACATTGCGGTCGGCTGAGGCATAGCGGTGGGCTTCCTCGCAGACGAACAGCATCGGCGAGACGCCGTCGCTCCACAGGCCGAAATCGAAGGCCATGCGGCAAAGAACCGAAACGACGGAATCGATGACCTCAGCCGGGAAGCCGGCGAGCTGCATCACCGTCATCGGCTTGCCGTTGGCGGGCAGGCGGAACAGATGGCTGATCACTTCGGCCATGGTGTCGCCGCCGACATTGGCGTTGTCGAACATGAAGGCGTAGCGCGGATCGTTGCGGACCGCCTCGATGCGCGAGATCAGCTTGTGATAGATGATGCGCGAGGACCGGTTTTCCAGCTTACCCATGCGCTCGTCGATCAGCGAGATCAGATCGACCAGGCGGTACGGCACCGGCGTATCGACGGTGAAGCCGATCTGCTTGGGATCGATGCGCTTCAGGCCGAGGCGATCGGTGTTCTGGTATTGCGTATAGATGCCCTTGGCGATCGGAATGACTTCGGCGAGGACGTCGAGCTCCTCGGGCACGCCGGCGCGGCCGCCGAACAGCACGTCGACGATTTCCTCGAAATTGAACAGCCAGAACGGCAGCTTCAGGTTTCGCGGGTTGAGCACCAGCGCGCGGTCGCCGAAGCAGCGGCCATATTCGTTGTGCACGTCGAGCAGGAAGATGCGCAGGTTGGGCCGCGCTTTCAGGATCTCGTTGAGCAGCAGCGATACGCCGGTGGATTTGCCGACGCCGGTCGACCCCAGCACCGCGAAATGCTTGGAGAGCATTTCCTCGATATCGACATAGGCGACGACGGAGCGGTCCTGCTGGAGGAAGCCGACATTGATCTGGTCCGAACCGGTCGGCGCGTAGATGGTGCGCAGCTCCTGGCTGGTGATCAGGTCGACGGAATCGCCGATGGTCGGATAGTTGGTGACGCCGCGCTGAAACTTGGCCTTGTCGGCGGCGTTGAGGATTTCGCCGAGCAGATCGACCGACGCGATCGCGATCAGATTGTCGGTGCTCGAGAGATTTTCGCAGGACACCTCGGTGATCATGGCGACGATGACCGAGCTGGCGCAGCGGATGCTGACGAAGCGGCCGACGGTGGCCCGAACCTCCGAGACCGGCATCTGGCTTGCGGCCAGAAGCCCGACCCGGGCGAGCGACCCGCGAACCGAAATCACGCGTCCAAAGGATGTCACGATGGATGAACCTGGAAAGTCCGAGGAGTTTAACCCCGACTATGCGAGGCGGGGCTGGACAAACGGTTAAACGGCAGGCGCGGGGGCTTTGTTAAATCTGCGACAATTCGGTTGGTAGGTTTGTTCCCAATGCATGCTCGTCGGCGAAATCGGCCGGGAAATGCTGCTTCGCGGGGCCTTCGGGCGCAGAAACGAATTAAGGAAGATTTTACCATTCGGGCAGTCCGTCCGCCATTCGGCGGGACGGCCGTTCACGGCGGCGACGGCGCTCGTCCCGGGCAGGGCACACCTTGGTTTGTTGACGAGACCTAATCATTTGTACATTAGTACAAATGAACCCAGCAGCCTCGGTGCCGCCCCGGCGCATGCGCCAATTGCACCTGGCGCCAGATTGCGCGATTCCGGGAGACGGATCGCAAGCCACATTTTGGAGGAACCCCATGCAGCCCGAACCGATCCTCGATCTCGCTCATCTCGGCCACATGGAGCTGCTGACGCCGAAGCCTGACGAGAGCCTGAAATTCTTCGTCGACGTCATGGGCATGACGGTCAGCGGGCAGAAGGGCGAGTCGGTCTACTTGCGCGGCTGGGACGATTACGAGCGCTATTCGCTGAAGCTGACGGCGTCGAAGACCTCAGGCATGGAGCACATGGCGCTGCGCGCGCGCAGCCAGCAGGCGCTGGAGCGTCGCGTCGCCGCGCTCAAAGGCTCGGGCTTCGACATCGGCTGGATCGACGGCGACATGGGGCAGGGGCCGACCTTTCGCTGCCGCGACCCCGACGGCCACATCGTCGAGCTCTATTACGAGACCGAATGGTATCAGGCGCCACCGGAGCTCAAACCCGCACTCAAGAACCAGGCGCAGCGCTTTCCCGCGCGCGGCGTCAATGTCCGCCGGCTCGATCATCTCAATTGCCTTGCCGTCGACATCAAGGCCAACCGCGAGTTCTTCGAGAACTATCTCGGCTGCCGCCTGACCGAGCAGATCGTGCTCAATGACGGCCGGGAAGCTGCGATGTGGCTGACGATGACGAACAAGAGCTATGACTTCGCCTATTCGCTCGACCATTCCGGTACGCCCGGCCGCTTCCACCACGTCACCTACGCGCTCGACAGCCGCGAGGAGATTCTTCGCGCTGCAGATATCTTCCTGGAGAACGGCATTCACATCGAGACCGGCCCGCACAAGCACGCGATCCAGCAGACCTTCTTCCTCTATGTCTACGAGCCCGGCGGCAACCGCGTCGAAGTCGCCAACGCCGGCGCCCGCCTCATCCTTGCACCGGACTGGAAGCCGATCGTGTGGACCGAAGAAGAGCGCAAGAAGGGCCAGGCCTGGGGCCTGAAGACGATCGAATCCTTCCACACCCACGGCACGCCGCCGGTGGAAATGAAGAAGCACGCTTAATGTGTTGACGCACGGATGCGCGCGATCGTCTCGCGGACGCCGGTCCATGCCGGCTTGTCCGGCGCGAACTGATTGCGCAGGAAGCTGACGAGCTCCTCGACCTGGCTGTCGCTCATGCTGCCCCTGAACGCCGGCATGTAGCCGAGGTCGCTCGATGCGGGCTCAGCGATGCCGTGCAGGATCACCTGCACGAGATTGTCCGATGTCGCACTGTGCAGATTGCTGTTGAGCGCGAGCGAGGGACGGCTGCCGAACAGCGGCAGGCCGCCGACCTCGTGGCAGACGGCGCAGGCGCCCTGATAGAGCCGTGCGCCGCTGGACGAGGCGACTGTGACTTGCGTCGCGCTCTCCAGCCTCGCTGCCAGGGCGGGCGCGTCGGCCGTCGTGTCGTTGAACGAGCCGAGATAGACCGCCATCGCGCGGATGTCGGGGTCGGGCAGCGCTTTGAGATCCCTGACAACAGGCGCCATCGGCCCGGCGGCGACGCCGTGGTAGCGCGAATGGCCGGTGCGCAAATAGGCGAACAGCTCGTCCTCGCTCCATGGGATCGGCGCGTGCGAGAGCGAGGTCAGCGGCGGCGCCTCCCAGCCCTCGGCAGAGCCGCCGGCGAGATAGGCCTGACGCTGCTCGGCGCCGAGTGCATTGCGCGGCGAATGGCAGCCGCTGCAATGGCCGAGGCTCTCGACCAGATAGGCGCCGCGATTCCACTGTTCGGATTTGGCGGGATCGGGCTTGAACTCCTTGGTCTGATGGAACAGCGCATTCCAGCCCGCGAGCAGCGGGCGCAGATTGAAGGGGAAGGCCAGATTGTTCGCCGGAGCTCTCGCGCGCGCCGCGGGCTGTGCCATCAGATGGGCGTAGAGCGCCTGCATGTCGGCATCATCAGTCTTCGAGAAATGCGTGTACGGGAAGGCGGGATAGAGCTGTCGTCCGTCGCGATGCAGCCCGTCGCGCATCGCGCGCTCGAAGGCTGGATAGGACCAGGCGCCGATGCCGGTCTCGACATCGGGCGTGATGTTGGTCGAATAAATCGTGCCGAACGGCGTCTCCAGTGCGCGACCGCCGGCGTTGAGCACGCCCGTGAGGCTGGTGTGGCACTCGGCGCAATTGCCGAGGGCCGCAAGCTGCTGGCCGCGCGCGATTGTCGCGGCGGAATAGACTGATGCATCGGGCCGCGCGATGGGCGCAATGGCGCGCCCGGGCAGAAGCGCCGCGCCGATGCCGATCGCGGCGGTGCAGACGGCCGCGATGGTCGCGAAAACGCCGGCGCGTTTGGCCACGGGATTTTCCCAGATGCGCGACGGCGGCGGCGCCGCGGGGGAAGGCAAGGCCTGCGGCGTCGCCGGCACGTCGCCGTGCAATCCCCTGAGGATACGTTCCGGCGTGAACGGCGGCTCGCGGAAGCGCACGCCGGTGGCATCGAAGATCGCATTCGCAATCGCCGCTGCGCTAGGGACTGAGGCGGATTCGCCGACGCCGAGCGGCGGCTGGTCCGGCCGCGGCAGCATCAGCACGTCGATCTTTGGCACGTCGGGGAAGGGCATGATCGGATAGGCGCCCCATTCCCGCGCCGCCACGGCGCCGCGCTCGAACGAAACCTCCTCCATCAGCGCGCGGCTGGTGGACTGGATGACGTTGCCGTGGATCTGGTGGCGCACGCCGTCCGGATTGATCATCAATCCGGAATCCTGACCGGCGACAACGCGGGTGACGCTGACGTCGCCGGTAGTCTTATTCACCGCGACGTCGGCGACCCACGCCGACCAGGCTGCGCCATAGCCCGGAAATTTGCTGTGAACATAGAGCGCATAGGCAAAGCCGCGCCCGTGCGCGACCTCGCCGTCTTTCTCCTCGCGGACCGGCCGCGGCGTCCAGCCCGCGCGCTCGGCTACCGCATTGACGAGATCGACGGCGCGCTGGTCTTTGAGATAGCGCAGGCGATATTCAATGGGATCGACGCCGGCCTCGGTCGCGGCCTCGTCGATATAGGATTCATGCGCAAACGTGTTCGGCAGCGCCGAGACGCCGCGAAACCAGGACGCGCGCACGATCGGCGCCATGTCATGTGCGACGACGCGCATGTTGTCGTAATTATAGGGCGGGATCGCGGTGCGGTCGCCCATCTCGAGCACGGCAGGTTCAGGCGAGATTCGGCCGGTCAGCAGCAGCGCGAGCGTCGGTGCCGCGTTCGACGGATAGCGCGTGGCGAGATCGTAACCGGCGATGCCGCCGTCGGCATCGAGGCCGCCGTTGACGTCGATGAGCTGCGCGGCGCCCTTGGGCTCCCAGGCGTGCTCCTGCTCGCGCGTCAACTGCACGCGCACAGGCCGGCCGACCGCGCGGGATAGCAAGAGCGCGTCGGCGCTGACGTCGTCGGCGCAATTGCGGCCGTAGCAGCCGGCGGCCTCGAGCCGGATGACCTCGACCTCACTCTCCGGCCGCTCGATGAGCAGAGCGAGGTCACTGCGCAGCAGGTGCGGATTCTGCGTGCCCGACCAGACGCGGACATTGCCATCCCGGAAATCTGCGACCGCGCAGGACGGGCCGATCGAGGCGTGCATCTGGTATGGCCAGACGTAGGTGCGCTGCATCGGCTTGGCGGCGCCTGATATCGCCGCATCGACGTCGCCCTTGTCGATCAGCGTGCGTGGCGTCGATGGATGGGCCCGTAGCGCAGTCTCGACATCGGCGAGATCGGCGAGTTCTGGCGTCGGCTTCCAGGTCACCGCGAGCTGTTCCGCCGCGCGAACAGCATTCTCCTCCCGCTCGGCGACCACGCCGACGAAATCGCCGATGCGGACGACGGCCACGAGGCCGGGGATGTGGCGCACGGAAGCTTCGTCAACTGCGATCAGGCTGGTGCCGACGAACGGGCCGGCATCGACGCCGGAGTAGGGCGGACGCACCACGCGCCCGTGCAGCATGCCGGGCAAGCGGACGTCGTGGACGAAGGTCAGCTCACCCGTGGCCTTGGCGGGAAGATCGACGCGCGGCAGCGACTGGCCGACGATAGCGTAGTCGCTGGCGGCCTTGACGGCGACGTCGTCGGCGAGTTCGAGGCGAATGGTCTCGCCGCCAATCAGCTCACCATAGCTGACGCTGCGATTATGGCCGCGTACGAGGCCGTCTTCGATGCTGAGATCGGCAGCTGGTAGCTCCAGCCGCTCTGCCGCGCGCGCGGTCAGGAAGTGGCGCGCCTGGGCTGCGGCCTTGCGCAGCGGGACGGCAGTGATCTGGATGGTCTCGCTCGCAATCGTCGGGCCCTGGTTCGGCACGATGGCAGTGTCGCCGAGCACCACGACCACGCGCGCAAAGGAGACGTCGAGCTCTTCGGCGACGATCTGGCCGAGTGCGGTACGGATGCCTGTACCGAGATCGACATGGCCGTTATAGGCCGTGACCGACCCTTCTGCTGTGATGCGGACAAAGGTTTCGGACGTAACTTCGTCCACGGTGCGGACGACGACGAGCGAACCCCGCTCAGCTCCGTTCGAGAGAGGCGAGGCCATCAGTCACCGGCCTCGGCAAGCTGGCCCGATGCGCGCATCACGGCGCGCAGGATTTCGACGTGCGTGCCGCAGCGGCAGAGATTGTAGCGCAGCGCAGCGAGCGCTTCCTGCTCGGTTGGTTGCGGGGTGATCGCAAGCAGCGCCTTGGTGGTCATGATCATGCCGTTGAGGCAGTAGCCGCATTGCGCGGCCTGCTCGGCGATGAAGGCCTGCTGCACCACATCAGGCTTGTCGCGCGTTCCGAGCCCTTCGAGCGTGACTATGTCGCGCCCGGCGCAGCCGGCCACTGGAATGACGCAAGAGCGTGCGGCCGCGCCGTCGATCAGGACAGTACAGGTGCCGCATTCACCGAGGCCGCAACCATATTTCGGACCGTTGAGTCCGAGATCATTGCGCAGCACATAGAGCAGCGGCGTCTGGCGCTCTGCCGTGACGTCGTGGATCCTGCCGTTCACGGTGAGCCGGATCGGTGCCTGCGTCATCCTCGTTCCCAAACCCTGCGATCGCAAAAATTCTACGTCGCGACGATACCGTTTGTACACAAACGTGCAAGCGGCCATGCCGCAGTGCAGCGCAACTGCCCGCTTTGTGGACAGAGCTGGGAGGCAAATGGGGTTTTATTCGGCAGGCGCGCCTTTTCGCGCGCGGCGCCGCTTGACAGCACTCAGGACCGCGCGCAACATCGTTCGTATACGAATGATAACCGCCGCTGGCTTTGACATGGTGATGGAAACAACGAGCGCTGCCATCGACAAGATCCGCTGCGATGCCTGTCCAGTGATGTGCTACATCAAGCCGGGCGCGGCGGGCGCTTGCGACCGCTATGCCAATCACGACGGCAAGCTTGTCCGCGTCGATCCGCACATCATCCTCGAACGCACGGTGTCGCAGGGCGGCAAGCTCGTGCCGTTCAGCCGCACCGAAGACTGGGACGGCAAGATCGTCCATGAGCCCTCCACCTTCGTGACCGCGATCGGCGCGGGCACGACCTATCCCGATTACAAGCCAGCACCGTTCATCGTCTCCTCCGAGATCGACGGCGTCGACATGGTGACCGTGGTCACCGAGGGCATCTTCTCCTATTGCGGCATCAAGGTGAAGATCGACACCGACCGCTACCTTGGTCCGGAAACCGCGACCGTGCGCGCGCAGGGCGAGGCGGTCGGTCACGTCACAACCAGCGAATACGGCTCGCAGATGTTGTCGCTCGGCGGCGTGCATCATCTCACCGGTGGCTCCAAGAAGGAGGGCCGCGTCACCTGCGACACGTTGATGGACCTCGCCAATTGCAAGGCGGTGGAGCTGACCATCGACGGTGGCGCGAGCGTGGTGGTGCAGGCCGGCCAGCCCCCGATCGTCAACGGCGTGAAGGAAGAGCGCATGCGCGTCGGCTGCGGCTCGGCGACGATCGGCATGTTCGCCAAGCAATGGCACGGCAAGGTCGACGAGGTCGTCGTGGTCGACGACCACATCACCGGCGTGCTCAGCGAGCATCAGGCCGGCAAGCTGCTCGACATCGCCGATACCGGCATCAAGATGAAAGGCCGGCGCTCGACGCCCGGCCGCTACTTCCAGGTCGCCGATCCCGGCACCGGCTGGGGCGGCACTGACATCTCCGATCCGCTGGCGATTCTCGGCCCGTTCGATGCGAAGGAGGCCAAGCCCGGCCTCTCGATGCTGATGGTCTCCACGACCGGCGAGCATTCCTCTTACTACGTGCTCGACGAAAACTTGAAGCCGGTCGAAACGGAGATGCCTGATGACCTGAAGTTCTCGGTCGAGCGCATCCAGGAGAATTGCGAGCCCGCGCTGTGCACCGTGCTGTTCATGGCCGGCGCCGGGGGGTCGTTGCGCGCTGGCGTCACCGACAATCCGGTGCGGCTGACGCGCTCGGTGAAGGACGCGCTGACGCGTGTCACCAGCGGCGGCGCGGCGGTCTATGTCTGGCCGGGCGGCGGCATCACCTACATGGTCGATGTGACGCAAATGCCGTCAGGCGCGTTCGGCTACGTGCCGACGCCGGCGCTGGTTGCGCCGATCGAGTTCACGATGAAATTGACCGACTATGCCGCGCTCGGCGGGCACATGGACTATGTGAAGCCGCTGTCCGAGGTGAGGGGCGGTGACGATGTCCGTCAGCTGCCTTGGCAGAACCCGATCCCGGGACGGCGGGCATGACACGGCTCCCGCAAATCGCATTGCTGTCTGATGGCCGGCGGCTGCATTTGCAGGATGGACCGATTGATCTGATCGTCGAAGCGAGGGGACGCGAGCACGAGGTGCGCGCGGCTTATGAGGCCGCAGTGCGCCGCTTCACCGGTCTGCTCGACGAGCTCTGTGCGGAATTGCCGGAACTGAGGGCTGCCGCCGAGAAGCTGACCTCGCTGAAGGGCGTGGTGGCGCGTCGGATGCACGCCGCTGTCGCGCCTCATGCCGCCGATTGTTTCATCACGCCGATGGCTGCGGTGGCAGGCAGCGTGGCCGAAGAGATTCTCGGCGCGATGCTGGACGCTGCGTCGCTCGACCGGGTCTACGTCAACAATGGCGGCGATATCGCGCTGCATCTCGGGCGGGGCGAGCATTTTTCGGTCGGGCTGATGGATCGGCCGGACCGCGACGGGGTGATGCGCACCATCAGGGTCGATGCGGATGATCCGGTGCGCGGTATCGCGACCAGCGGCCGCCACGGCCGCAGCTTTTCACTCGGCATCGCCGATGCGGTGACGGTGCTGGCGGCGACGGCGTCGCAAGCCGACGCGGCTGCGACGGTTATCGCAAATGCCGTCGATCTGCCGGGGCACCCCGCCATCATCCGGCAACCCGCAAACGAGCTTCAGCCCGACAGCGATCTCGGTGCGCGTCTCGTCACCCGTGCGGTCGGTGAATTGTCGCAGAGCGAGATCGTAACCGCGCTCGAATCTGGCGCGGAATGTGCACGGCAGTTATTCGATCGCGGACTGATCGAGGGTGCCGTGCTGCGGCTTTGTGGTGATATGCTTGTCATCGGAACCAGGGATATGGAAGAGCAGCGACCGCGTCAGCTTGCGCTGGAGAACGCGGACTGTGCCTGAACAGGGAAGCGAAGCATGAGCGCGATCATCCGCAAGATCGTCACCGTCGTCGAAGAGACGCAGATGGAGATGGGCCGCCAGGTTTCGCCGCCGACCCGGCGCGCCGCGGCGATTGCCGTGATCGAAAATCCCTTTGCCGGAAAATACGTCGAGGACCTGTCGCCGCTGATCGCGATCGGCGAGGAGCTCGGCGAGCTCCTGGCGAAACGCGCGGTCGCCGCACTCGGCATCGACGGTACGAAGGCGCAGAGCTACGGCAAGGCCGCGGCTGTCGGCGAAAACGGTGAGCTGGAACATGCGGCAGCGATTCTACACCCCAAGATGGGTGCGCCGGTGCGTAAGGTGCTGAGCAAGGGCGCGGCGCTGATTCCGTCGTCGAAGAAGCGCAGCGGTCCCGGCACGACGCTCGATATTCCGCTCGGCCACAAGGATGCGGCCTTCGTGCGCAGTCATTTCGACGGCATGGAAGTGCAGATCAACGACGCGCCGCGCGCCAACGAGATCATGGTCGCAGTCGCCGTCACCGACAGCGGCCGTCCGCTGCCGCGCGTCGGCGGGCTGACCGTTGCGGAGATCAAGGGCGAAGACGGTTTGAAATGAGGACGGTTCGGAGCGGCGGGCACAGCTTCTCCGGCATGATCGTGGTCGAGAGATAAAGTTCAAAACTGGAGGTTGGGATGCGAGCAAGAAATTATCTGGTCGGCGCGGCCTTTGCGCTTCTGGCGGGCGGCATGGCTCATTCGGCCCTGGCGCAGGACATCAAGATCGGCGAGATCAACAGCTACTCGCTGCTGCCGGCCTTCACCGAGCCCTATCGCAAGGGCTGGCAGCTCGCGGTCGAAGAGATCAACGCGGCCGGCGGCATCAACGGCAAGAAGCTTGTCGTCATCTCCAAGGACGACGGCGGCAAGCCGGCGGATGCGCAGACCGCGGCCAACGAGCTCGTCTCCAGCGAGGGCGTAGCGATGCTGACGGGCACGTTTCTGTCAAACATCGGCCTCGCGGTCAGCGACTTCGCCAACCAGAAGAAAGTGTTCTTCCTCGCGGCCGAGCCGCTGACGGACGCCGTGACCTGGGCCAAGGGCAACAAGTACACCTTCCGCCTGCGTCCCTCTAACTACATGCAGGCCGCGATGCTGGTGGAAGCCGCCAGCAAGCTGCCGGCCAAACGCTGGGCGACCATCGCGCCGAACTACGAATACGGCCAGTCGGCGGTCGCGGTGTTCAAGAAGCTGATGTCGGAGAAGCGCCCCGATATCCAGTGGGTCGACGAGCAGTGGCCGCCGCAGGGCAAGATCGACGCCGGCCCGGTGGTGCAGGCGGTGGCGCAGGCCAATCCGGAAGCCATCCTCAACGTCACTTTCGGCCCGGACCTCGTCAAGCTCGTGCGTGAAGGCAATACCCGCGGTCTCTTCAAGGGACGCGAGGTCGTGTCGTTCCTGACCGGCGAGCCCGAATATCTCGATCCGCTGAAGGAGGAGACACCCGAGGGCTGGATCGTCACCGGCTATCCCTGGTACTCGCTCAAGACGCCCGAGCATGACGCGTTCCTGAAGGCCTACCAGACCAAGTACAACGACTATCCGCGCCTCGGCTCGATCGTCGGCTACCAGACCATCAAGGCGGCTGCCGCCATCCTCGCCAAGGCCGGCTCGACCGATACCGACAAGATGATCGCAGCGGCCGAAGGTCTTTCGATGCCGTCGCCGTTCGGCGAGATCACCTTCCGCAAGATCGACCACCAGTCGACCCTCGGCGCCTTCGTCGGAAAGACCGCGCAGAAGGACGGCAAGGGCGTGATGGTCGACTTCTCCTACAAGAAGGGCGCGGACTATCTGCCTGGCGATGCCGAAGTCGAGAAGCTGCGGCCGAAGGATTGATGATCTTCTCCCTCGCCCCGCTCTTCGCGGGGAGAGGGCTGGGGTGAGGGGCTCTCTCCACGCCCCGCGCCGGTGGAGAGAGCCCCTCACCCGGATCGCACCGGGACGATGCTTCGCATCGCCGAGGGCGATCCGACCTCTCCCCGCAAGGGCGGGGAGAGGTGAATTCAGACCCAACCCGGACCGCCGATGGCCTTTTATATCGTACAGTTTCTGACCGGTCTCGCCAGCGCAGCGTCGCTGTTCCTGGTGGCCTCGGGCCTGTCGATCATCTTTGGCGTGACGCGGATCGTGAACTTCGCGCATGGCGCCTTCTACATGATCGGCGCCTATATCGCCTTCACGCTGACCGAGCGCTTCTCCGGCGCGTTCGGCTTCTGGGGCGGCGTGCTCGTGGCGGCGCTCGCCGTGGCGCTGATCGGCGTCCTCGTCGAGATGGTGCTGCTCCGGCGGATCTATCATGCGCCCGAACTGTTCCAGCTGCTCGGTACCTTTGGCCTGACCCTGATGGTCGAGGATCTCGTGGTGCTGATCTGGGGCCCCGACGATCTCGTCGGCCGCCGTGCGCCGGGCTTCAAGGGCGCGGTCGATTTCTTCGGCCAGAACATCCCGAGCTATGATCTGTTCCTGATCGCGCTCGGGCCGGTCGTGCTCGGCATCCTCTGGCTGCTGTTCCAGCGCACGCGCTGGGGCGTGCTGGTGCGCGCGGCGACGCAGGACCGCGACATGGTCGCAGCGCTCGGCGTCAACCAGAAATGGCTGTTCACCTCAGTGTTCGCGGTCGGCGTCTTCCTGGCTGCGTTGGGCGGCGCGCTCCAGATCCCGCGCGATGCCGTGCATCACGCCATGGATTTGCGCATCATCGTCGAGGTCTTCGTCGTGGTCGTGATCGGTGGGCTTGGCAGCATCATCGGCGCCTTCGTTGCGGCCGTGCTGGTGTCCGAGCTGAACGCCTTCGGCATCCTCATCTTCCCGAAGATCTCGATCATCCTGGTCTTCCTGGTGATGGCGGTGGTGCTGATCGTTCGCCCGTGGGGCCTGTTCGGCAAGCCCGAGGCGCCCGCGCGCAAGACGCCGGGTCTCACCGTCAATCCCTGGCGGCCGCTGACGTCGAACGAGCGGCTGGCGGCGCTCGCGGCCCTCGTCATCGCGGCGACGTTGCCGCTGTTCGCCGGCAATTACGCACTGACCGTCGGCTCCGAGATCGCGATCTTCGTGATCTTCGCCGCCAGCCTGCACTTCCTGATGTCGGTCGGCGGGCTCGCGTCCTTTGGCCATGCGGCCTATTTCGGCCTCGGCGCCTATGGCGTCGCCTTCCTCGCCAAGATGGCGGGGCTGCCGATGATCGTCTGTCTCTTGCTCGGACCGCTGCTCGGCTGCATGGGCGCCGCGGTATTCGGCTTCTTCGCAGTGCAGCTCTCCGGCGTCTATTTCGCCATGCTCACACTCGCCTTTGCGCAGATCGTGTGGTCGATCGCGTTCCAGTGGGTGAGTGTGACCGGCGGCGACAACGGTATTTTGAGCATCTGGCCGGAGAAATGGGCGGCGAGCCCGTCGCATTTCTACTGGCTGGCACTCGGTGTCGCGGCGCTCGTGACCATTACGCTCCGGATCGCGGTGTTCTCGCCATTCGGCTATGCGCTCCGCGCCACGCGCGACTCGGTGCTGCGCAGCGAGGCGGTCGGCATCAACGCCAAGCGCATCCAGTGGACCGCGTTCGTGATTGCGGGCACCACCGCCGGCATCGGCGGTGCGCTGTTCGCCTACCTCAAGGGCAGCGTCTTCCCGGATAATCTCGGCATCTCGCTCTCGGTCGATGCGCTGGTCATGGTGCTGCTCGGCGGCGTCGAGACGGTCTCGGGCGGGGTGATCGGCGCGATTGTTTACAAAGCACTCAACATCTGGCTGGTGAGCCAGACCGATCTGTCAAAGCTCGTGCTCGGCGGCTTCATCGTGCTGATCGTCGTCGTCTTCCCCAAGGGCATTGTCGGCATGCTGGAGCTGCTGGCGCAGCGGCGCAGGAAGTCATCGCCGCCGGGATCTTCCCTGTTGGCCAAGCCGATCGAGTCCACCGAATGAGCGCCGCACCCCCACTTCTCGCGGTCGAAGGCCTGACCAAATCCTACGGCGGCATCCACGCCGTGCGCGGCGTCTCGTTCTCTCTGCGTGCCGGCGAAATTCTGGCGTTGATCGGCCCGAACGGTGCGGGCAAGAGCACCTGCTTCGATATGCTCAACGGCCAGAACAAGCCTGATACCGGCCATGTCCGCCTGCTCGGCGAGGAAACCACCGGCAAGAGGCCGCGCGACATCTGGCGCATGGGCGTTGGACGCACCTTCCAGATCACGGCCACTTTCGCCACCATGACCGTACGCGAGAACGTCCAGGTCGCGCTGATCTCGCACGGCAAGCAGCTGTTCAATCTCTGGGGCTCGGCGCCGAATGTCGACCGCGGCGAGGCCGGGCGGCTGCTCGAGCTGGTCGGGATGAGCGGCTATGCGGATCGACCCTGCGGCGAGCTTGCCTATGGCGACCTCAAGCGCCTCGAGCTTGCGGTCGCGCTTGCCAACGAGCCGAAACTGCTCTTGATGGACGAGCCGACCGCCGGCATGGCGCCGCGCGAGCGCGTCGAGCTGATGCGGCTCACCGCGCAAATCGCGCGAGAAAAATCGATTGGCGTGCTCTTCACCGAGCACGACATGGACGTGGTGTTCGAGCATGCCGACCGCATCATCGTGCTCAATCGTGGCACGTTGATCGCCGAGGGCTCGCCGGCCGAGGTGCGCGGCAATCCGCAGGTGCAGGCGATCTATCTCGGCGAAGGTCTGCTCTACGAGGCCGGGCATCGCGAGGGGGCCTCCATATGAAGCTCACGGTGCAAGACCTCAACAGCCATTACGGCCCGGCGCATATCCTGTTCGACATTGGTTTCGAGGTCGGCGAGGGCGAGGTCGTGGCGCTGCTCGGGCGTAATGGCGCCGGCAAGTCGACCACGTTCCGCTCGATCGTCGGACTCGTCGCGCAACGCACCGGCCGCATCATGTTCGAGGGCAAGGACGTCTCGGCATGTCCGACGCATGAGATCGTGCGCGAAGGCCTCGGCTATGTGCCGGAAGAGCGGCGCATCTTCACCGATCTGACGGTGGAAGAGAATCTTGAAGTCGGCCGCCAGCCGAAGCGCCCGAATGCGCCGTACTGGACTCGCGAAAAGCTGTTCACGCTGTTTCCCAATCTTGGCGAGATGAAGGGGCGTCCCGGTGGCCGCATGAGCGGCGGCGAGCAGCAGATGCTGACGATCGCGCGCACGCTGATGGGCAATCCGTCGCTGGTGCTGCTGGACGAGCCCTCGGAAGGCCTGTCGCCGAAAATCGTGGAGCAGATGGTCGATGCCATCCTGACCATGAAGAAGGAGGGCGTCAGCATCGTCGTCTCCGAGCAGAATTTGCACTTTGCGCGGTTGATTTCCGATCGCGCCTATATCATCGAGCGCGGCCGCATCTGCTTTGGCGGGACCATGGCCGAGCTCGATGCGCGTCCGGATATCCGCGACGCGCATCTGTCGTTGTGAGAGGCGGGGAGCGGATGGCGAGAAGCGTTACGGCAAAGAAGAGCCTGAAGCAGGGCAAGCCGCCTTACGTGCTCGACGAACAGGTCGGCTTCATCCTGCGCCAGGTCTGGCAGCGCCACAGCTCGATTTTCTCCCGCGACATCGGCACCAATCTGACGCCGACGCAATGGGCGGCATTGTCAAAACTCGCCGAGACCGGGCCGTGCTCGCAGAACCAGCTCGGGCGGCTGACGGCAATGGATGTTGCGACCATCAAGGGCGTGATCGATCGCCTCACGGTCCGCGGCTTGACCGAGACGAGCCAGGATCCCGAGGATGGGCGGCGCCTGCTTGTGAGCCTGACGCGCGCCGGTCAGCAGCTTGCGGAAAAGCTCGCGCCGAATGCGATTGCGATCACCCGCGAGACGCTGGCGCCGCTGGACGCGAAAGAGCGCGAGCTGCTGATGGGGCTTCTCAATAAGCTGAGGTGAAGCCAGTCTCGTAGGGTGGGCAAAGGCGCAAAGCGCCGTGCCCACCATCCTTCATCGCTTTGCAGGCGCGGTGGTGGGCACGCTTCCGCCTTCGCTCTTCGAGCTACGGCGGACAAGTCGCTTTGCCCACCCTACTGCACCGTCTCGCCAGCCTACTTCGCCACCACGTCCGGCACTCTCCCCGCCGGCGGCGTGTTGCGGCTACGTTGCGTGCGCACGATGCCATCGATGATGGTCATGCCGATGCCGGGGAGGTCGCCGAGCTGGACGCTCTCCAGAATGGTCTTGCCGGGCGAGTGCTGCGCCTTGTCCATGATGACGAAATCGGCGGAGCGGCCGACCTCGATCAGGCCGCAATCGAGCTGCCGCATCCGCGCGGTGTTGCCGGTGGCCAGGCAAAACGCGATCTCGGCCGGCAGATCGCCGAGCGAGGACAGCATCGAGACCATGCGCAGAATGCCGAGCGGCTGCACGCCGGAGCCGGCCGGCGCGTCGGTGCCGAGGATGACGCGATGCAGATCGCCCATCTCGCGCGCAATGCGCAGCGTGAACAGCGCCGAGCGCTCGTTGCCGTTGTGCACGAGCTCGAGGCCGCGCTTGCAGCCTTCACAGATGCAGCGGATCTGATCGTCGGGGAGCGCGGTGTGGCCGCCGTTGATATGGCCGACCACGTCGGTGTCGGCCTCCAGCACCACGTCCTTGTCGATCAGGCCGGAGCCGGGGATCGAGGGGCCGCCGGTGTGGATGGTGCTCTGGATGCCGTATTTGCGGGCCCAGCCAACCATCTTTCGCGCGGTCGGACCGTCCTTGACGCCGCCAAGGCCGACTTCGCCGAGCAGCTTGACGCCGGCCGCGGCCAGCTCCTTGAAATCCTCCTCGACCATCTCGCATTCGATCACGGGGGCACCGGCGTGAACCTTCACGCCGCCGGGCCGCAGATTCCAGAATGCGCGCTGGGCGAAGATCGCCATCGCCTTCAACCCGACGACGTCGCGCGGGCGACCGGGCATGTGAACCTCGCCGGCGGAAATCATCGTGGTGACGCCGCCATGCAGGTTGCTGTCGATCCAGCCGATCTGGTTTTGCCGCGGCGTCCAGTCGCCCGCGACGGGGTGGACGTGGCTGTCGATCAGGCCCGGCGCCACTGTGGTGCCGTTGGCCTCGACGATGGTGGTCGCATCGTCGGTATTGACGTCCTTGAAACGGCCGATCGCGGTGATCTTGCCGTTCTCGGCGACGATGGTGTCGCCATCCAGGATCGGCCTTTCCATCGCACCGGACAGGATCAGGCCGATATTTCGGATCACGAGCTTCGAGGGTCCGGTGGCCTGGGGTGCGTCATGCGCCATGGAAGGGCTCCTTATTCCTAACTGCAACGCTTTCGATCTTGGGCAGCCTTGACCGCGGGATCAAGTCGGATTATTCATTTGTATACGAATGATTGTGTACTAATGACGCATAGCTGACCGGCCTCGAAAAACCGCATTGGAAGCGACAGGGAAGGTGAGATGAGCAATTTCAATCAGGAAAGCGTTTTGAGCGTCCATCACTGGACCGACACGCTGTTCTCCTTCAAGACCACCCGCAGCCCGACCTTCCGTTTCCGCAACGGCGAGTTCACCATGATCGGGCTCAAGGTCGGCGAGAAGCCGCTGCTGCGGGCCTACAGCGTCGCCAGCGCCAATTACGAGGACACCCTCGAATTCTTCTCGATCAAGGTGGCGGACGGCCCGCTGACCTCGCGGCTCCAGCACCTGAAGGAAGGCGACGAGATCATCGTCAGCCGCAAGGCGACCGGCACGCTTGTCATCGACAATCTCGAAGAGGGCCGCAATCTCTATCTCATCGGCACAGGCACGGGTCTTGCGCCGTTCCTTAGCGTGATCAAGGATCCCGAGACCTACGAGCGGTTCGAGAAGGTCGTGCTGCTGCACGGCTGCCGCCACGTCAAGGAGCTCGCCTATGGCGAGATGATCACCGAGCACCTGCCGAAGGACGAGATGCTCGGCGGGTACATCCAGAACCAGCTTATCTACTACCCGACCGTGACGCGCGATCCCTTCCGCAACCGCGGCCGCATCACCGATCTTATCACCTCGGGCAAGCTGTTTGCCGATATCGGCCTGCCGGGGCTTGAGGCCGCCCATGACCGCGTCATGATCTGCGGCAGCCCGGCGCTGGTCGCCGACACCCGCATGCTGCTCGGCGAGCGCGGATTCGCCGAAGGTAACCACGGTGAGCCGGCCCAGTTCGTGGTCGAAAAGGCCTTCGCTGAGCGCTAGACGCGGAAGTTTCGCGCAATAAGACCGCATTTTCGCCGCCGCACGGGCGTTGCGGCGCCGATTCGGCGCGCGATACACTGTGGGAGCGAATCAGCGGAGTTCCCATATGGTTGCGGACAGCGACAGCAACATCGCCTGGCACCGGGTTCAGTTGAAGAAGAACCGCGCCGAGCTGAAGGCGCTCGAAACCGCGCGCTTCATGATGGGCGAGATCGCGTCCTCGAAGCGCGATGGCCAAACCCAGAAGTCGATCGCCGACCTCAAGCGCAAGATCGCGCAATCCGAACGCGTCATTGCCGACCACGACAAGCGCACGCGCCGTCCGCTCGGCACTGACGTGCAAAGCCTGAGCAATGGCAGCTGGAGCCATTGGGACGCCTATACCAACCAGCAGCAGCGCAAGGCCGGGCCGCGCTCGCCGGGGCGTGGTTAGTCCCGCTGCCCAAAAAGCCGGTTCCCGCCCTTGCGCCTGCGGCGTCGCTCACCATCTCGTTGACGCGCCACCAACCAGTTCGGTGATCCCATGTTCGGTGATCCCATATTCGTTCGGTGATCCCATGACACCGCGACTCGATTTCACCAGCGAGGCCTTCTTTCGCGATCCGCCCAAGGCCATCGCGGCCCTGCGGGCGTCCGGCCCTGTCGTCGCGACGCGCTTTCCGCTTGTCGGCGACGTCTGGATCACCACAACCCACGATGCGACCGCGCAGGTGCTGAAGGACAGCACGATCTTCACGCTGCGCAAGGAAGATGGCGACGTTGCCGGCTTGCGCTGGTGGATGCCGGGGCTGGTCAGGACCATCGCCAACAACATGCTGACGATGGACGAGCCGGATCACACCCGGCTGCGCAGCATCGTGGACGAAGCCTTTCGCCGCCGCGCCATCGTTGCGATGGAGCCACGCATCCGTGCCATCGCGGATGGCCTGGCCGATGAGCTGTTTGCGAACGGCAGCCCGGCCGATCTCGTTCAGAGCTATGCGCGCATCCTGCCGCTCTCGGTGATCTCCGAATTGCTCGGACTGCCCGTGGCCGATCGCCCGCGCTTCATCGCCTGGGCCAATGCGATGTCCTCGCTGACGAACGTCGTCAGCTTCTTTCGTCTGCTGCTCGCGTTCCGCAAGATGCGCTTCTATCTCGAACAGCAATTGCAGATCGCGCGCGAGCGGGGCGGCGAGGGCCTGATTGCCGAGCTGGTCCAGGTCGAGCGCGAGGGCGGTGAGATCATGCCGGACGAAATGGTCTCGATGGTGTTCCTGCTGCTCGCGGCGGGCTCGGAGACCACCACGCATCTCATCAGCGGCTCGGTTTACGAGCTGCTTAGGAATCCAGGATTGCGTGACTGGCTGGAAGAGGACTGGAGCCGCGTCGGGCTCGCGGTTGAGGAATTTTTGCGTTTCGTCTCGCCGGTGCAGTTTTCAAAACCGCGCTATGTGCGGCGGGACGTTGAGCTGGAAGGCGTCCGCCTGAGCAAAGGCGATCGCGTCATGGTCATGCTCGCGGCGGCGAACATGGACCCGGCGGTGCACGACAAGCCGGCGCGGCTCGATCTCGAACGCAAGCCCAACCGCCACATGTCCTTCGGCACGGGAATCCATTTCTGTCTCGGACATCAGCTTGCGCGGATCGAGGCGGCTTGCGCGCTGGAGGCACTGTTCGTGCGATGGCCGAAATTGGGTCTGGCCGTCGATCCCGCGCAGGTCCGCTGGCGCAGGCGTCCGGGCCTTCGTGCCATTGCGCGACTTCCTGTCGCGGCAGACGGCCGCGGAACGCATGTCGCTGCCGCGCAAATGGTGCCTGAGCGTTCCCTCGCGCAAGCGGACTGACCCCCGGGGTCTTCGAGAAATCGCCAGACCGGCCAGTTCCATCGGTCGAGCGCGGAACCTGCGTACGACGATACAGGATTCGTCGGAGCCAAAGCGAACGTCGCACCAGGCCTCGAAACCTTCTGTAGAACGGCCGCGTTATCCATGGAGCTCGCAAGATCATAGAGGTGCAATCATGCAAGTTCGGGAAATCATGACGCCGTCGGTGCATATTGCAGATCCCAACATGACCATCCGCGAAGCCGCACGTTGGATGCGGGCCGACAACGTCGGCGCGCTTCCGGTCGGCGAAAACGATCGTCTGGTCGGCATGATCACAGATAGAGACATAGTCATGCGCGCGGTCGCTGAGGAGCGATCAGCCGGCAACACCTCGGTTCGTGAGGTGATGTCGGAGGGCGTTTGCTATTGCTTCGAGGACGACGACGTGGAAGGCGCCTCGCAACAGATGGCGACACATCAGGTCCGACGCCTGCCGGTGCTCAACCGGCAAAAGCGTCTGGTTGGCGTCGTCGCGCTGGCCGACATCAGCAGGACTGATGACGAATGCGCGCAGGATGCGTTGAAGGACATTTCCGCGCCCACCGACATGGCGCGACTTTGAAACCAGTGCGCGAAATCAGTTTCGCCGCACCATTTTCGCAAGAGGCCGACATGACCAGCAAAATGCCACCAGTGCCAAATGCCAATCAAAGCCGAAAGGGAACCGGGGACGACAAACGGACGCCCCCAGACCAGGTGCCGCACGGTCAGCAGCGCGTGCAGAATCCGAACCAGCAGGGTCAGCAGGGCAACATCAAGCAGAACACGACCAATCAGGGCTACCAGCAGGACCGCTAAGGAGGCTGCATTCCCATGTCGACATCCACCAAGACACCAAACACCATTCGTCAGGGCGGGCCCGGCGCTTCGCACGAGAACGCGAAGGCGCCGCTGGAGATCAAGAGACCACCGGCGGACGACCCGCACCGGCAGCACAGCCGGGTGTCGGGCGGCGGCGGTGAGCATGATTCCCATCACCGGCATGATCCCGCCGGAAAGGGAGGAGGCAGGTGATCCATGAGCAGCAAGCAACCGAAACTGTACACTCCAACCAGCAAGGACATGCGCGAAAATCCCCTGATCGGTGGATCGAAGGGAACGAACATGGCCGGTACTTCGCCTGACGATCTGGAAGACGCGATGGGCGAGAACACGATCGAAGGCGACGTCGAGAATGATGTCACCATTGGCGGCGGTATCGACAAGGACGTCGCGCGCAGTGGCTCACCACGTAGAGGCCGGTGAGAGGAATTGGAGATCGAGATGCAAGGCAAGAAAACCCATGAACAACAGGTCCGCATCCTCGAGCGCAAGACCGATGCACCCGATCGGCGCCAGCTCGAGCAGGCCATTGGCCACAATCCGGAGGACACGAGGGTTCATCGTCCCAGACCGGAGGCGCGGCATAGCGAGTTTGCGGTGAGTCGCGGCGGCCTCAACCAGGAGAGCGATCACAACAAGCACAACAATCCGGGGCAGAGCGGCCATAAGCCGCCCAAGCCTTCACCGCAGCAGCAGAAACACTGAGCTTCGGGGGCGAGCATTTCAAGAGGGTAAGCCGATGCCAGGTGGACGTGGCAGCAAGACGCATTTCAGAGCGGGCATGCATGGCAAGGGCGACGGTACCGGTGCCCTCGCCGATATAGCGAAGGACAAGATCGGCGACAACGAGGTCCTGTCCAATCGCGACAAGGCGCAGCATTCCGACATCAGAGGCATGGATAGCAAATTCATCCAGACCGAGCAGTATCAGGATCACGCAGCCAATCGCCTTGGACATGACGAGGAGCCTACGAACGATTGATCCACGTGGAGAAGCGTCCTCCCGTCCAACTGCGGACCCGATCACCCGGTCCGTTTTTTTGGTGTGGCGAGGTCGCGCTCCCAGCCGAATACTGAACGACCATCGAGCTCAGGCGAAGCCGCGCGCTCGCCGGCGATGAAGGCCTCAACCGACGGCCCCTGCGCGGTGCGCTCGAGCCGCCGCGCTTGGTCGTCGAGGCGCTTGATCGCCTGCATCTCCTCCTCGCGTCCGAGCTTGGCGTTCTCGATCGCGCCCTTCAGCACGCGGATGGTCTCGTCATAGACCTTGATCGGGACGGGGTAGGGATGCCGGTCCTTGCCGCCATGAGCGAGCGAGAAGCGCGCCGGGTCCTTGAAGCGATAGGGTGCGCCGTGCACGACTTCCGCGACCATCGCCAGCGACCGCACGGTGCGCGCGCCGACACCCGGCGTCAGCAACAGCTCGGGGAAGTCGACCGGGCCGCGCTCGGCGGCAGCTGCCAGCGTGCCATGCAGGCGGCGCGCGAACACGTCCTTCGGCCTGACATCATGGTGCGCGGGCATGATCAGATGCGGCAGCATCGCCTGCGCCGGCTCGGGCTGAGTCCCGGTGAGCCGCTCGAACTCCTTGAGAATGCGATCGGGGCCGAGGTCGGTCAGCAGCTCGAGCTGCGCATGGCGCGAGACGTCGGCGCGATGGTCGGTGAGATTGACGATCTCGCCTTGCTGCGGGCCGTCGATCGCGCTGTGCGGGGCCTCGACGAAACTCTTCAGCGCTTCCGAGTGCCAGTGATAACGCCGGGCCTGGCGTTTGTCGCCGTTCATTCCCTGCTGCACGACGGTCCACTTGCCGTCGGCTGTGACGAAGAAGCCGTGGAGATAGAGATCAAAGCCGTCCTGCACGGCGGCGCTGTCGACTTTCGCCACCAGCCGGCTGGCGCGCGTGAGCTTTGCGCCGTCGAAGCCGATGCGGTCGCCGAGCTGCATCAGCTCGTCCGGTGTCTTGCGCGAATGCTGGCCGCGGCCGCCGCAGACATAGATGCCGAGCTCGTCCTGAAGCGGGCCGAGCCCGCGCTTCAGTGCACCGATCACGGAGGTGGTTATCCCTGAGGAGTGCCAGTCCATCCCCATCACGGCGCCGAACGACTGGAACCAGAACGGATGCGACAGCCGCTGCAGGAATGCATCGCGGCCGTAATGATGCACCACCGCCTGCGTGACAATCGCGCCGAGCGAGGCCATGCGGCTCGCCAGCCATGGCGGAACCCGCCCGGTGTGGAGGGGAAGATCGGCGCTGCCGGTTCGTCTGGTCATGAGTGGCCCAAGCTAGCCCAGTTCGGCGACGGTTGCATCAGCGGAATGCTGTTGCATGGGACGGGGAAGCGGAGCGAGCCGGACAGCGTTGAGCGGGCTATCCGCGACGAGATGCCGGAAGCCCTGCTGCGCGAACGCGCGCAATTGAGCGGTGCGGTCCTGCCCTATTGAGCCTTCGTCGCGCCGCGTAAGCCCGCCTGCTGCTGGATCGTATCCAAGGCGCCGGACGACTGCTCCTCTGCGACGAAGCTGTTGAGCAGCGGGAGCGCGCTCTCACGTCCCTTGGGGATCGCGATGGCCATGTGCTCGGCGCCCCAATTGCCGTCGAGGATCTTTGCGCCCGGCATCTGGTCGGACATCTCGAATAGCGTCGGCTTGTTGGTGGCGTAGAGATCGATCTCGCCGCGGCCGAACATGGCGATGGCGATCTTGACGCTCTCGGCAGGAACGATGGTTGCGTTCCTGAACTTTGCAGGCAACGTCCGCTCGGAGGTCGAGCCCTTGGTGACGCCGATCTTCACGCCCGGCTTGTCGATATCCTCGATCTTGCCGATCGGGGAATTCACTGGAACGAGATAGCCGGGCTCGATCGCCAGCACGGGCTGGCTGAAGCTGACCTCGTTGGCGCGGGCCGGGGTGGCGTTGGTCACGGTGAAATCGACCTGGCCGTCGTGGATCGCGGTGACGATGTCGGCGACACGCTGGAACCTGACATAGTCGATGGGAACGCCGAGCCGGTTCGCCAGCTCTCCGCCGAGATCGTAGGCGAGGCCGTGCGGCTTGCCGGCTGCATCTGTGACCATCGAGGTCGGGCTGCCCGGATAGATGCCGACGCGCAACGTGCCGCTCGGCGCCAGCAGTTTTGCTTCCCCGTCGGCGTGCGCGAGCGCGCCGAACATGCTGACGACTGCGATTGCGAGCACGGCGCCGCGTGCAACGTGCCCAGAAGAAGTCCTCATGTGAATGGTCTCACTGCGCGCGGATGTCGGCAGCCTTCAGCACCGGTTCCCATTTGGTCGTCTCGGCATGCATGTAGGCATCGAAATCCTTGGCGGAGGAGCCGACCGGGGCCGCGCCGATCTTGCCGAGCGTCGCCAGCACATTCGGATCCTGCAGCGCCGCCTTCAGGTCGGTCTCGAGTTTTGCGACGATCTCCGGCGGCATTTTTGCCGGTCCAAGCACGCCCCACCAGACCGAGACATCGTAGCCGGGGACGCCGGACTCGGCGACGGTCGGGACATCAGGTAGCGCCTTGGAGCGCTCGGCCGAGGTCACCGCGAGCGCGCGCACCGGGCCGCCGCCTTCGAGCTGGCCGATCGCTTCCGCGAGCGGATTGATGCTGAGCGGAATCTCGCCCGCGATCACGGCGGTCAGCGCCGGCGCCCCGCCCTTGTAGGGGATCGCGACGATCTTGGTGCCGGACATGTATTTCAGAAGCTCGCCGGCGAGATGCGCCGAGGTCCCGTTGCCGGACATGCCGTAGGAGAGCTTGTCCGGCTCCTTCCTGGCCGCGGCCAGAAGATCGCCGAGCGTCTTGTAGGGGCTGTCCTTGGCCACCACGATCGCAAGCGGCGAGGAGGCGACTTCACTGATCGCGGTAAAGTCCTTGAACGTGTCATAGGGCACGCTCGGATAGATGAACTGGTTCAGCGGATGGCCGCTGGCAACCAGGATCAGCGTGTAGCCATCGGGCGCGGCCTGTGTCAGCGCCTGCGAGGCGACGATGCCGCCGGCGCCGGGGCGGTTGTCGATCACGGGCTGCTGGCCCCAGGCTTTTGCGAGTGCCTGGCCGAGCGTCCGCGCCAGCACGTCGACCGCGCCGCCGGCGGCGTAGGGCACGAGAATGTGGACCGGCTTGCTCGGATAATTGTCGGCGGCTTGCGCGAAGCCGCCTGCGAGCAGCAGACCGGCACCGAGCATCACGGCGCCGACCTTCTTGTTCAACCCCAGCATATTCAGCACTCCTTGGGGCATTCGCGTCCGTGCGGTGGTGTTCCGAGCCGCTTCCGGACGTTGCCCGTGGTTTTTGTTGACGAGACCTGATCTTTTGTACGATAGTACAAATCACATGGTACGCAAGCCCACCAACAAGGAAACGGCCCGCAAGCCGAACATGCGCGAGGCGATCCTCGCCGCGGCCGAGGAGCTGTTCGCCACCAACGGCTTCAACGCCGTCTCGGTGCGCGACATCGCACAGGCGGCCGGGGCCAATCCCGGCAGCGTGACCTATCATTTCAAGACCAAGGACGGCCTGCTGCTGGAGATCTACCGGCGCCATTGCGGGCCGATGAATTTGCGCCGCTCGGAGCTGCTCGCCGCCGCCAAGCGCGTGCGCGATCTCCAGGATCGGCTGGAAGCGGTGGTGCGGGCCTATGTGGTGCCGGCTTTCACCTCGGGCAGCGATCTCGCCGGAGGTGGCGCGCGCTTCACGCGGCTGCGCGCCGTGATGTCGGCGGAAGGCAACGAGGTCGCGCGAAAAATCATCGCGCAGACCTTTGACGACACCAGCCACGCTTTTATCGATGCGATCCACGACAGCCTGCCGCACATTCCGCGCACCGACATCGTCTGGCGCAGCCACTTCCTGCTCGGCGCACTCTATTACTCGCTGGTGACGCCGGACCGGGTCTCGCGCCTGTCGCGGGGCGAGGCCGACGGCAATGATCCCGCCAATGCCATCGAGCAACTGGTGCAGGCCACCGTCGCCGCCTTTCAGGCGCCGGCGCTCGACCAGCCGTACCCGCGAAGCGACGGCCGGTCGTCAGCAGCAAGACTTGAAAGAAACCGCCCGAGGGGAGGCGCGTAACAGCGCTTCCGCTTGCAAGCGGACATGTGATGGGGTGTTTGAGGAAATGAACAGGCGGGAGTGCTTGCATCTCTTGACCGGACTGGCCGGCGCCGCGCTCGCGAGCCAAGCGCGTGCGCAAGGGGCCGAGCCCAAAGCCGAATCCAAGCCGATCCCGACGATCGATCCGCCGGATCCAAATCCCAAGACGCCGTCGTTCAAGCTGCCACCGAAATCCTGCGACAGCCACACCCACATCTTCGGGCCGGCGTCCCGTTATCCCTTCTCGGAGAAGCGTCCCTACAACACCGCCGACGCGCCGCTGGAGATGTTCCGCAGTGTGCACGAGAAGATCGGCGTCGAGCGCTGCGTGATCGTCAATGCCACGGTCCACGGCACCGACAATCGCGTCGTCACCGATGCGATCGCGCAGAGCGAGGGCGCCTACAAGGGCATCGCCAATGTCAGCGACGAGATGACCGGGAAGGAGCTGGCGGCGCTCGACAAGGGCGGCATCTGCGGCTGCCGCTTCGCCTTCCTCAAGCGCCTCGGTGGCGTCGGCGACATGACCAAGTTCCAGCGCATCGTGCATCGGGTCGCCGAGCTCGGCTGGCACATCGACGTCTATTTCGAGCCCGGCACGATCGCCGAATTCGCGCCGATCCTGACCGCGCTGCCGACGCCTTACGTGATCGATCACATGGGCACGGTCCAGGCCGCGAAAGGTCTCGACGATCCCGGCTTCACTGCGCTGCTCGACCTCCAGAAGAGGGACGAGAAGTGCTGGGTCAAGATCACCGGCCTCGAGCGGGCCTCCGCCGCCGGCAAGCCGTTCCACGACGCGGTGCCGTTCGCGAAGGCGCTGATCGACAACGCGCCCGGGCGCGTCATCTGGGGCACCGACTGGCCGCACCCCAACGTCAAGGTGATGCCGAATGACGGCGATCTTGTCGATTTGATCCCGCTCTACGCGCCCGGCAAGGCGATCCAGCAGAAGTTGCTGGTCGACAATCCCGCCCGCCTGTTCAAGTTCAGCTGATGAATATGATGTACACGCCGACCATTCCGCCGCCCGATCCAAACACGCGCACGCCGAAGTTCAGGCTGCCAAAGCTGTCCTGCGATGCGCATTGCCACATCTTCGGGCCCGGCGCGAAATATCCTTATGCGCCGGATCGTTCCTACACGCCGCCGGATGCTCCGCTCGAGGACTTCAAGGTCCTGCACGCCAAGCTCGGTGTGGAGCGCGCGGTCATCGTCAACGCCAGCGTGCATGGCATCGACAACACGGTGGCGCTCGACGCCATCGCGCAGAGTAACGGCGCCTATCGCGCGGTCGCCAATATCGACGACATCATCACCGAGCGCGGGCTTCGCACTCTGCACGAGGGCGGCTTTCGTGGCTGCCGTTTCAATTTCGTCCGCCATCTCGGCGGCGTCCCTGACAAGAGTGTGTTCAACCGCATCATCGCGATGGTCGCGGCGCTCGGCTGGCACGTCGATCTGCATTTCGATGCGATCGACCTGCCCGAATATGCGGACATGCTGACAAGGCTGCCGCTGAGCTACACCATTGACCATATGGGGCGGGTGAAGGCCTCCGAGGGGCTCGACCAGCTTCCGTTCAAGATCTTGATCGAGCTGATGCAGCGTGACGAAAAGTGCTGGGTCAAGATCTGCGGCTCGGAACGGGTGTCCTCCGCCGGCCCGCCATTCACCGATGCCGTGCCGTTCGCGCGCAAGATCGTCGAGACGGCGCCCGACCGCATCATCTGGGGCACGGACTGGCCACATCCCAACGTCAAGGTGATGCCGAATGATGGCGACCTCGTCGATCTGATCCCGCTATTCGCGCCGGAGCCGGAGCTTCAGCAGAAGATCCTGGTCGATAATCCCGCGCGGCTGTTTGGATTCGACGAATGACGGCGATGGCGGTCGACAAGCCGCGCGCCCGTGCCTGGTGGAAGGAGCTCTGGATCCAGGTGCTCATTGCCATGGCGGCCGGCATCGCGCTTGGGATCGTCAGTCCCGAGGCGGGCGCGAAGATGCAGCCGCTCGGGGACGCCTTCATCAAGGCGATCCGGATGCTGATTGCGCCGATCATCTTCTGCACCGTCGTCCATGGCATCGCGCATATGGCCGACATGGCGCGGGTCGGGCGGGTGGCGGTGAAGGCCATCATCTATTTCGAGGTCATGACCACGATCGCGCTGATCATCGGTCTCATCGCGGTGAATGTGCTCAAGCCCGGCGCCGGCATGAACATCGATCCCGCCAGCATCAATGCCAGCGCGGTCGAGCCTTACGTCAAGCAGACCGCCGTGATCGGCTTCGTGCCGTTCCTGATGAATATCGTGCCTGCGACGTTCATCGGCGCCTTTGCTGAGGGAAACATCCTCCAGGTCCTGTTCATTTCGGTGCTGTGCGGCTTCGCGCTGGTGCAGCTCGGCGAGCGCGCCGCACCCCTGGTCAATTTGATCGACATCTCCGCCAGGATGGTGTTTGCCGTGGTCGGCTTCGTGATGTGGGCAGCTCCAATCGGCGCGTTTGGCGCGATCGCCTTTACCGTCGGCAAGTTCGGCGTCGGCTCGCTGGCCTCGCTCGGCAAGCTGCTGGGCGGGTTCTATCTCACCTGCGTGATCTTCATCATCGTGGCGCTCGGCCCGGTGGCGCGGCTCTGTGGCTTCTCGCTGCTGAAGCTGATCCGCTACATCTGGGAAGAGCTATTGATTTGCATCGCCACGACGTCGTCCGAGACGGTGCTGCCGCGGATGCTGACCAAGCTGGAGAAAGCCGGCTGCGAGAAGAGCGTGGTTGGGCTCGTGATCCCAACCGGTTATTCATTCAATCTCGACGGCACTTGTCTCTACCTTGCCGCCGCTTCCGTGTTCCTGGCGCAGGCGACCAACACCCCGTTGGGGCTCGCCGAGCAGATCGAGCTGCTGCTGATCCTGCTCGTGACCTCCAAGGGCGCGGCGGGCATCGCGGGCGCGGCCTTTGTCGTGCTGGCGGCGACGCTGTCCGCCACCGGCTCCATCCCGGTGACGAGCGTCGCGCTGGTGCTCGGCATCCATCGCCTGATGTCGCAAGGGCTGACGCCGACCAATCTGATCGGGAACGCGGTGGCGACCATCGCGATTGCCAAATGGGAAGGGGCACTCGATCGCGAGCGCCTGAAGCGCGTGCTCGACGGCGAGGAACCTGCGGCTGCCGCGGCCTGATGAAATTGCTGCCGGGATGACGCAACCAGCCTATGATGTTGACGAACGAAAGAGGGGAGTAGTCCCATGAAAACAGGTCTCGTGATCACCGCCCATCCCGGCGATTTCGTCTGGCGCGCCGGTGGCGCCATCGCGCTGCATGCGAAGAAGGGCTATCGCATGAAGATCGTCTGCATGTCCTTCGGCGAGCGCGGCGAGAGCCAGTTCGCCTGGAAGGAAAAGGGCGCGACGCTGGAATCGGTCAAGGCGGGCCGCAAGGACGAGGCGGAGCGGGCGGCAAAGCTGCTCGGCGCGGAGATCGAGTTCTTCGATTGCGGCGACTATCCGCTGAAGCTGACCGAGGCGCATTTCGACCGCATGGTCGACATCTACCGCGAGCTCAATCCGAGCTTCGTGCTGACGCACGCGCTGGAAGACCCCTACAATTTCGACCATCCGAACGCGGCGCACTTCGCGCAGGAGACCCGTGTGGTCGCGCAGGCCATGGGTCACAAGCCGGGCGCGCAGTACCAATATTCGGCGCCGCCGGTGTTCCTGTTCGAGCCGCACCAGCCCGAGCAGTGCAATTACAAGCCGGACCTGCTTCTGAAGATCGACGAGGTCTGGAAGGAAAAGTACGAGGCGTTCCAGATCCTCGCCGCGCAAAAGCATCTGTGGGGGTATTACGAGCGCGTCGCGCTCAACCGCGGCATCCAGGGTAGCCGCAACACCGGCATTCCCATGACCTATGGCGAGTCTTATCAGCGCCTGTTCCCGACGGTTGCGGAGGTGCTGGCATGAAGCCGGTCGTCGTTCGCAACATCAAGCGTGCCGATCCCGCTGGCATGGCGGAATATGGCGTCTCGACCGTGCACGAGGCCTATGGTCGCATCGGCCTGATGAAACCGTACTTGCGGCCGGTCTGGGCGGGCGCGTCGATCGCCGGTCCCGCCGTCACCGTGCTGGCGCAGCCAGGCGACAACTGGATGATCCATGTCGCCGTCGAGCAGTGCAGGAAGGGCGACATCCTCGTCGTCGGCTGCACCACCGACAATACCGACGGGATGTTCGGCGAGCTGCTGGCGACTTCGCTTCAGGCACGCGGTGTGCAGGGATTGATCATCGATGCCGGCTGCCGCGACGTCAAAGCGCTGCATGAGATGAGTTTTCCGGTATGGTCGCGCGCGGTCTCGGCCAAGGGCACGGTCAAGGCCACGCTCGGCTCGGTCAACGTCCCCGTGGTCTGCGCCGGCGTCAACGTTGATCCCGGCGACGTCGTCGTCGCCGATGACGACGGCGTCGTGGTGGTGCCGAAGCGCTATGCCACCGAGGTCGCAGAGAAGGCGAAGAAGCGCAATGCCGACGAGGGCGGCAAGCGCAAGCGCCTTGCCTCGGGCGAGCTGGGCCTCGACATGTACAGCATGCGCGAGGCGCTGGCGAAGGCCGGGCTCGTCTACGTCGACAATCCAGAGGACGTCTAAGCGGGATAAAAGAAGCGGAGCGCACCGATGGACCGTCTCAAGCTGAAGGCTGTGCTCGGCAGTCACCCCCATGTCCAGGCGGTGAAGAGCGGCGAGCTCCGCTCCGAGCTGTTCGACCTCGATTTCATCGAGTACACGCCGACCAACACGGCTTTCAAGCCGATGGTACGCGAGCAGGCATTTGACGTCTGCGAGATGGCGATCGTCACCTATCTGATGGCGAAAGCGCACGGCAAGCCGCTGGTGCCGCTGCCCGCGACCATGATGGGCCGCTTCCAGCATTCCTATGCGCTGTACAATCCCGCGCGTGGGATGCTGGGGCCATCCGATCTCGAAGGCAAGCGCGTCGGTATCCGCTCCTTCACGACGACGACTGGAGCCTGGATCAGGGGCATCCTCGCCAACGACTATGGCGTCAATCTCGACAGGATCCGCTGGGTGACCTTCGAGGATCCGCATGTCGCCGAATATGTCGACACCACCGAGCGGGCGCCGAAGGACAAAAAGGCTCTGGAGATGCTGCTTGACGGCGGGGTCGACGCCGTTCTCGGCGAGACGTCGAACGACCCCAAGCTGAAGCCGCTATTCCCCGATCCGGCTGCGGAGGCCGCGAGATGGTATGCGCGTCGCGGCGTCGTGCCGGTCAATCATCTCGTGGTCGTGACCGAGAGCCTCGCGAAATCGCGCCCTGACGTGGTCGCGGGCGTCTATGATCTGCTCAAGCGGAACAAGGCGCAGGTAGGATCGCCAGCGACGCCCGACTTCGTTCCGTTCGGGATCGAGGCGAACAGAAAACCGTTGCAGCTGATCGTCGACTACGCATTCCAGCAGGGGCTGATCACGCGCCGCTATGCAGTCGAGGAGCTCTTCGACGCGACGACACGAGGGTTGAACTGATGTCGGATCCGAGGCGATGGCAGATCGGGCTGGTTGGCTACGGCGAGGTCGGCAGGATTCTTGCTGAGGATTTGCGCCAACAGGACATCAGGGTCGCCGCCTATGACATCAAGCTCGGAGACGAGCAGGGCGCATCGCTGAAAGAGCACGCGACGAAATTCGGCGTGGCGCTCGCCGCCTCTCACACCGAGCTGACGGCGAAATCCGATTTCATCATCTCCGCCGTCACCGCGAGCCAGGCGGTGCCAGTGGCAAAAGCCTGCGCGGGTGCGATCAACCAGGGCACCTGGTTCCTCGATTTCAACTCGGCCTCGCCGGGCGCCAAGCAGCGTGCGGCGGCGCTGATCGATGGCGCCGCGGGCCGCTATGTCGAGGGTGCCGTGATGACCTCGGTGCCGCCTTATCGGATCAAGGTGCCGCTGCTGCTGGGCGGTCCCGGCGCGAAGGAGCTCGAGCCGCTGCTGAATACGATCGGCTTTGCGGCGAAGGTCGCGAGCGACAAGCTCGGTGTATCTTCAGCCGTGAAGATGTGCCGCAGCATCATGATCAAAGGCCTCGAGGCCATGGTCATCGAGAGTTTTACGACCGCGCGGGCCTATGGCGTCGAGGACGCGGTGCTGGCTTCGCTGACGGAAACCTTTCCCGCGATCGATTGGGAAAAGCAGGGCGCTTATTTCTTCCAGCGCGTAATCGAGCACGGCCGCCGCCGTGCCGAAGAGGTGCGCGAGGTCGCAGAGACCGTGCGCGAGGCGGGGCTGACGCCGTGGTCGGCGCAGGGTACGGCCGAACGCCAGGCCTGGGTGGCCGATCTCGTCGACGAGGGCCTGTTCGGCACGAAGGGAACGAAGGAATTTGCGCGTAGCGCGGATTGGCGCACCGAGGCGGATCGCATTCTCGCGAAGATCAAGCGTTAGAGCCGAACGCACCCGCTTAGCTCGGGATACTGCCGCAGTCGCGATAGCCCGAGATCTCGTCGCGGGCGGCCTCGATCAAGTCGATCAGGCGCGTGGCTTCGCCGACGACGTCCTTGGTGCGCTCGGTCCTGAATTCGGTCAGGATCATGCGAATGCACTTGTCGGCGGTGTCGAGCGTCCGCAGCGCGCGAGCCGTGTCGTCCCGCGTTTGGATCGCCGAGATGTCGAGGCCCGACAGGACCTCACCAATGCCATTGAGCCGCTTGACGGCGGTTTCGGCGGGCGTGCTGGCCCGAAGGGACTGGTAATCAATGCTGCTGAATGCGCTGAACATATCCAAACTTCAGTAAACGCAGATGGTCAGTGCAAGGTCTTAGTAAGACGACCGGACCCTTCTCGCAACGCGTGGGGGCTACGGACCGGGATTCTACCGGACTCAGCCACCGCCCAGATCGGCGGTAAAATCGGATGGAAACGATCGGGGGATTAGCTGCGTTTTCCGACTATTTTACCGTTCGACGCAACAAGTTTGCCCTCCTTGTACACGGAGCGACCCTGCGGCACCGCCACCACAGCCTCCGGAACATGTTCCGCATTCAGCGTGACGAAATCGGCTTTGGCGCCGACGCGCAGGCCGTAGCCGTCGAGCCGCAGCGCTTTCGCGCCGGCTTCGGTGACAACATCGAACGCGACACGCAATTCCTCGTCGATGTTGAAGCCCGAGCGATAGCCGAGCGTCGTCGCCCGGCGCAGCATGTCGCCGTCGCCATAGGGCCACCAGGAATCGCGGATGTTGTCGTTGCCGCTGAACACGGTTACGCCGGCTTTGCGCAGCGCCAGGATAGGCGGGAAGGCGCGGGCGCCCGGTGCATTCGTCATGATCGCGACGCCGGAGCGGGCGAGGGTGTCGGCGACTGTCTTGAGCTGATCTGCGGAAATATCGCCGAGCGCGTAAGCGTGGCTGATGGCGACATGACCTTCCATGCCGAGCGCACGCGTGCGCGCTGCGATCTGCTCGATCTCGAACGCGCCCAGCGTGCCCATATCGTGCAGGTGAATGTCAACGTCGATGCCGTGCTTGTTGGCGACGCCAAACACCACATCCAGATGCTTCTCGACATCGCGATCGAAGCTCGCGGGATCGAGCCCACCGACGAGGTTCGCGCCGAGGCCGATGGCTTCGTGGAGCAATTGCGGCGTGCCCAGGCTTGCCAAAATGCCGCTCTGGGGAAAGGCGACGAGCTGGATGTCGATCAGGCCGCGATAGTCCTCGCGAACGCGCAAGATCGTCTCCAGCGACTTCAGGCCGACCGAGCCGTCGACCATGACGTGGCTGCGCATCTGCGTGCTGCCGTGGCCGATGCAGAGGTCGAGCTGGTTGCGCGCCCGCACGTCCATTGGCGCTGACACGGCCATGTTCTCGGCCTGGAAGGCCACGCGCTCGTGCACGTTGAATCCATCAGTGCATGGCTTATGCGGACGCCAGGCGTCGCCATAGAAGCTGGTGTCGAGATGGATGTGGCCTTCGACGAAGCCGGGAACGACGAGGGCGTTGCCGAGGTCGATCGTCTCGGCACCGCCGGTGGGCGTGTCAGCCGGCATGATCGCGGCGATACGCCCGTCCTTGACCGCGATGTGATGGCGAGCCCCGCCGTCGAAACGGGCGTTGAGGAAGATCTTGTCGAAGGCCATCCGGTTGCTCCGTTGCTCGATTTGTCGTTGCGCGAGCGGTTCAGTCTTGCGGCTTAAGCAGCGTCGCTCGCTTCCGCTCAAAGGTCTGCCGCCCGCTCTTGAACCCCATCAAGACATCCGGCAGCTCGGCGATGGCGAAGCGGCTGTCCTGCGTGTCGAGCACGACGAGATCGGCGGGCTTGCCGACCGCGATCCCGTAGTCTGTGAGGTTCATCAACCGCGCCGGCAGTTCGGTGACGAGATCGAGGCAGATGTCGAAGTCGCCGACGGCGGCGTGAGCGACGTTGGCGTAAAAGTTCGCCATTCGCAGCAGCGAGGCATCGCCGAACGGCGTGAAGGGATTGAGCACGTTGTTGGTCGCGACCGAGCAGACGATGCCGTCGCCGGCGAGCTTGTGCGCAAGCGTCAGTCCGCGCGGCGCGTTGTGGGTGGCCTCGCGTCCCATCAGGTAGAGATCGGTCGCGGGTAGCACGGTGACGGCGACGCCGGCCTTCGCCAATTGCGCGATGGCCGTTCTCAGCCGGTCCGGCGGCAAGGCCGAGAGTTTTGTGGCATGCCCGATCGCGACGCGACCGCCGTAGTTGCGCTGTTCGGTCTGCCGGCAGACCTCGTCGAGATGCGACCAGGAGGGATCAAGATCGAAGTCGAGATGGAGATCAACGTCGAGGTCGAATTGCTGGGCGAGGTCGAAGATGCGCGCGAGATGCGCGTTTGGGTCGGTGTCCGTATAGGGGCAGCCGCCGATCGCCTCGGCGCCGTCGCGCAAGGCCCGGACCAGCAGCTCCTCGGCTCCGGGATCGTTGGTCAGACCCTCCTGCGGAAAGACGCAGAGCGCAAGATCGATCGCCCAGGCATAATCGCGCTTGAGGGCCTTGACCGCCTCGAAGCTGCGCAAGCCGATGCGCGGGTCAACCTCGACATGGGTGCGCATCCGCGTCGTGCCGTGGACGATGGCGCGCTCGATCACTTTTGCGCCGCGGGCATAGACGTCGTCGACGCCAAAATCTCGCTTCATCGCCGAGACGGCACGGATGGCATCACCGAGCGTCCCGTGGATGTGCCCGCAACGCTCGAGCAGGCAGGCCTTGTCGAGATGGATGTGGGTGTCGACGAAGCCAGGCAGAGCCAGCCGTCCGCCGAGATCGACCTCCGCCGCCTCGCAGGCCAGTTTTGGTTCGATCGCGGCGATTCGTCCGCTCTTCACGCCGATATCGACGGGCGTAGGGGATGATCGCAACAGGGCGTTGCGGAAGATCAGGTCGAGGGCGGTCTGGACGGTCATCAGGGGAATCTTGCTGGAGAACTTATAGCGGTCGGCGAGCTGCGGTGGGCAGCAATGTAGCGGAGGACATGACGAAAATATATGCGTTCCCGGACCCCCCGGCGCACATCGAGAGCTGTGATGGCTGATCGACGCAGGCCGGTCTGGCGGAAGGCCCGCGCCTGGGCTATCAACCGTTCGATTGGCATGGATGCGCAACCCGCAGCGGCCGGTCGCGACCAAGAGGCGAAATAGCCATGCGGGCAGATGAGCCGTTCCTGGTCCGCCACGCGGACCTTATTTTCGCTTTGAAGACGTTTGTCGCGTCGATGCTGGCGCTGGTCATTGCGCTCGCCATGGATCTGCCGCGGCCGTATTGGGCGATGGCGACCGTCTACATCACCTCGCAGCCGCTCGCAGGCGCGACCAGCTCAAAGGCCTTCTTCCGCGTGATGGGCACGCTGGTGGGCGCGACCATGACGGTGGTGCTGGTGCCGAACCTCATCAATGCGCCCGAACTGTTGTGCCTCGCCATCGCGCTCTGGGTCGGGCTGTGCCTGTATCTCTCGCTGCTCGACGGCACGCCGCGCAGCTACGTCTTCATGCTGGCGGGGTATACCGTCGCGCTGATCGGCTTTCCCTCGGTGTCCGAGCCCGGCGCGATTTTCGACACCGCGGTGGCAAGGCTCGAGGAAATCTCGCTCGGCATCATCTGCGCCAGCCTGGTCTCGACCATCGTGTTTCCCCGCAGCGTCGCGCCGGCGGTCGCCGGCCGTGTCGACAGCTGGCTCCTGGATGCGCGCCGCCTCAGTCAGGTCGTGCTGCTGCGTGAGGGCACCAGCGAAACCCGCCGCGGCAAGCGCCTCAAGCTCGCGACCGATATCGTCGAAATCGACACCCTCTCCGCCCACCTCGCCTATGACCGGCTGACCGATCGCAATGCGGTGACCGGCCTCGGCGAAATCCGGCTGCGCATGCTGATGCTGCTGCCTGTGATCGCCTCACTGGAGGACCGGCTGGCTGCGTTAGGGGAGGAGGCCATGCGCTGCCAGCCGGAGCTGAAGCGGTTGCTGGAGGATATCGCGCAATGGATCGTCAGCGACGTGAGCGCGCGGCAACCGGCCGAGCGGATCCGCGCTATGATCGCGGAGCGGCAGGCGGTGCTCGACGACAGCGCGTCCTGGGAGCGGATCATTATCACGAGCCTGCTGTCACGACTGCGCGACCTCGTCGATCTCTCCCGCGACTGCCGCGAGCTGACCAAGGCGATCGCCGGGAACCGGAACGTCTCGACCCTCGATCTGGCCTTCCACTCCGAAGCCGGCGCCGCGCCCGTGCGCCACAGGGATCGCGGGCTCGCGCTGTGGTCGGCGGCCGGTGCGGCCGTGGCGATCCTGATCTGCTGCGCGTTCTGGATCGGCACGGGCTGGCCCGATGGCGCCTCGGCGCCAATGATGGCGGCGGTGGCCTGCTCGTTCTTCGCAGCCCAGGACGAGCCGGCGCGCTTCATCCGCAGCTTCGGCCTGTGGTCGCTGGTCGCCATCGTGGTCGTTGCGATCTATCTGTTCGCGCTGGTGCCCGCGATCTCCCATATCGAGGTGCTGGTCGTCGCGCTGGCGCCGACCTTCCTGCTCTATGGCTTCCTGATCGCGCGGCCGGCAACGGCGGGCACCGGCATGGCGCTCGCGGCCAACACCGCGACGCTGCTTGCGCTGCAATCGACCTATATCGCGGATTTCGCCTCCTACGCCAATTCCGCCGTCGCGTTCTTCGTCGGCGTCCTGATCGCCGAGCTGGTGACGCGGATCGCGCGCGGCGTGGGCGCGGAGTGGATCGCCAATCGCCTGGTGCTGTCGAGCTGGATCACGATCGCGGTTGCCGCCGAACGGCGTGGCAAACGCGACCGCGCGGAGTTCGCGGGCCTCATGCTGCACCGGCTCGGGCTTCTGGTGCAGCGCATCGCCTTCCTGTCGGAGAGCGACCGGCGCGACGCTGACAGTCTCGTGCAGCTCCGCATCGGCATCAATATCATCGATCTGCGCCGTGCGCGCTACGGGCTTGCGGCATCGACCATCTCCGTTATCGACGACATGCTCGACCAGCTCGCCATTGCCTGCCGCAGCTATGCGGGCGGGGGAATGCCGCGCGAGCTCCTGACCAGTGTCGATCTGGCTTTGGCCCAGGCGGTGAAGGATCCCAATGACAGCGCGCGCGAAGATGCGCTGATCGGCCTTGTCGGTATCAGGCGCGGCCTGTTCCCGGACGCACCGGCCTATCGGCCGCGCGCGGATGCGAGTGTGGCGGCATGAGATATGTGATCGACATCTACGGCGTGCTCGTGCCGGCGCTCTTGCTCTGGATCATCGTCGCCTATGTGCTGAGCGCGCTTCTGCGCCGGCTGATGCAGCGCTTCGACCTCTACCGGCTGGTCTGGCACCGCGCACTGTTCGATTTCGCGATTTTCGTCTGCCTTCTCGGCGGCGTCGTCTATCTCTCGGAGTATCTCTCATGAAGGGGAATTTCGCCTGGATTGCCCGGCTCGCGGTCACCGTCTTCGTGGTCGTGGCGGCGCTCGGCGTGGGCCGCGAACTGTGGGTCTATTATATGGAGTCGCCGTGGACGCGTGACGGCCGTGTGCGGGCCGACGTCGTGCAGGTCGCACCGGATGTCTCCGGCTTCGTCACCGAGGTTCTGGTCAAGGACAACCAGAAGGTCCATCGTGGCGACGTGCTGTTCAAGATCGACCGCGAACGGTTCGCGCTGGCGCTGCGGCAGGCCGATGCGTCGGTCGCCGGGCATCAGGCCACGCTGGATCAGGCCAATGCCGATCTGAAGCGCTACAGCACGCTGACAACCGATGCCGTCTCGCAACAGAAGCAGGAGCAGGTGCTTGCGACCCAGCTGCAGGCCAAGGCGGCCTTCGATGCGGCGGTTGCCGACCGCGCGGTCGCCCAGCTCAATCTCGATCGCAGCGAGGTCCGGGCTTCCGTCAACGGCGTGATCACCAACATGGATCTGCGGCCCGGCGCTTACGTCACGGCCGGCAAGGGCGTGATGGCGCTGGTCGACAGCGATACGCTGCATGTGGAGGGCTATTTCGAAGAGACAAAGCTCGCGCGCATCCGCACCGGCGACAGAGCGCAGGTCCGCCTGATGGGTGAGAAGGTCACACTATCAGGCCATGTCGAGAGCATCGCCGCCGGCATCGAGGACCGCGACCGCGCCGAAGGTGCAAGCCTGCTCGCCAACGTCAACCCGACCTTCAGCTGGGTGCGGCTCGCCCAGCGCGTTCCCGTGCGCATCAGGCTCGATCCAGTGCCCGACGGGATGTCGCTGGTCGCCGGGCGATCAGCGACGGTGGAAGTGTTGAACTAAGCGCATGCTGGACCTCCTCAGGTGTTGGGCTAGTCGATCTCGAGATATTCCGGGCCGGCCAGTTCAGGGAACGGCGCGGCCGGCAGCGTCTGGTACCAGAACGCTACGGACGCGATGTCGTCCTGCAGCGGGAGATATTTTGTCTCCTTGAGGCCCGTACGCCAGCCCAGCGCCTGGATGGTGACGCGAAGGTCGCTTTGGAAGCGAACGGGATCGGGGATGTGCCAGCGGTACATGCCGAAGCGCTGCTGCGATTTGTAGATGCCGTCGGGGCGGATCACCTGCGGCAGGCCGGCATAGGGCGTGGTGAATTCCTGATAGCGCGATTGCTGCACGAGGCCGCGGCCGGAATGCGCCACGTAGGGATCGAAATTATACGCGCCGCAGAAATAATCCTCGGTGCCGGTGCCGCAGATGGTAGGGAATTCGCCGTCGCCGTCGATGAAGAACTTGATCTCGCCTTCGCCCCACCAGCCGTTGTTGTTGACGCCCCAGGCCATGTAGGTGCCGACATACTGGCCGCGCCCGCTGACGCCATCGAGGATGGTGTAAACGTCCTTGTAGGGCAGCGGATTGGTGCGGCGGAATTGCGCATGGAAATAAGCGCAGTCCTCGGGCACGTCGGTCAGCGCAAAGTTGATCTGGTAGTAGACCGTCAGCGCTTCCTCGCTGCGGTTCTCCATCGTGAAGCGCGCGCGCTTGCGGAACGGCATTTCCCAGTAGCAGTTGAACCCACGCCCGGGATTGACGCAGACGGCGAGCGACGACACCTGCGCAAACTCCTCCCATCCGCAGGCGAAGAAATCGCCGGCCGGGCATTCGACGCTCGGCTGCTCCTGACCATCCCAGTAGACCCGCAGGATCGAATGACGCAGACGTCCGCGCGCCAACGTCATCCAGATCTGCTGGATCGCGCCCTGGCCTTCGATGTTTGCGAGCGTGAATGTCGCGCCGGGCTCGATCACGACATAGGGCGAGACCTTCCAGCCTTGCCCTAGATCGCGGGCCTGCGACGCCGCAGGCCCGTCGACGGACATGCCGCCCTTGCCCTTCTCACCGGTGAAGTTCTCGGGGCTGATCGAACGCGTCTGCGCATTCGATAGGAGGGACAGATTGCCGAGATGCAGGCCCAATCCGGAAAACGCCATAATATCCTCGATGAGGGGTTCGCGATGCCACGGATATATCGCCCCCGAATCTACCAAAAGATGAAGATGATCGCGCAATGAGAGGGGCCAAACCTACCCGACACGGTACGCCCTGAACTTCTCGCGTAGCGCCGATTTGAGCACCTTGCCGGTGCCGGTCATCGGGAATTCATCGAGGAACTCGACCGCATCCGGCATCCACCAGCTCGCGATCTTGGGACGCATGTGGTCGAGCAGGGTCTTGCCGTCGACGGTCGCGCCCTTCTTGCGGACGACCAGGAGCAGGGGGCGCTCCTGCCATTTTTCGTGTGCAATGGCGACCACGGCGGCCTGCAGCACGTCGGGATGGGACAGGGCGATGTCCTCGAGCTGGATCGAGGAGATCCATTCGCCGCCCGACTTGATCACGTCCTTGGAGCGATCGGTGAGCGTCACATGGCCGTGTTGGTCGATCACGGCCATGTCGCCGGTGATCAGCCAGCCGTCGCGATCGAGGCCTTCGTCGAGCTTCATGTAGCCGGAGGCGACCCAGGGGCCGCGGGCGCGCAGATGGCCGACAGTCTTGCCGTCACGAGGCAGCTCGCTGCCGCCGTCGTCGACGATACGCAAGGTCGTGCCGAAACAGGCGCGGCCCGAGACCTGGCGGCGATCGAATTTTTCCGCTTCGCTGAGATGCTCCGAGCCCGGCCTCAATCCCGGCATCGAGCAGCCCAGCGCTTCCGTCATGCCCCAGGCCTGAACGTAATCGACGTGGTAGTCGCGCTTGAGTTTCTCGACCATGGCGCGGGGCGGCGCCGAGCCCGATGACAGCGTCGCGCGCAGGGTCGTGAATGTGTTGCCGGTGCGGCCGAGCCAGTCGAGCAGGATCAGCCAGAAGCTCGGCACGCCGGCCGACAGCGTCACCTTCTCGCCCTCCAGCAGCTCATAGAGCTTGTCGGGCTCGTAATTGCGGCCGGGCAGCACCAGCTTCGAGCCGGTATAGGGCGCGGTGAACGGCATGTTCCAGCCGTTGCCGTGAAACAGCGGCGCCATCGGCATCATCACCTCGCGCACGCCTTCGAGATGCCCGGGAATGAAGTCGAAGTTGCAGCACGTCATGGTCTGGAGGACCGCGGCGCGGTGCGAATAGATGACGCCTTTGGGATTCCCCGTCGTGCCCGACGTGTAGCAGATGGTGGAGGCGGATTTCTCGTCGAACTCTGGCCAGGCGAAACCGGCGTCGCTCTCCTTGTCCAGGAGTTCCTCATAGCAATGCATGTTCGCAAGATTCGTCTCCGGCATGCGTTCGCGCGAGGACATGATCACGTAGGCTTCAACCGTCTTCAGCTGCGGTGCGATCGCCTCGACGATCGGCAGCGTGGCGCGGTCGACGAAGAGGATGCGGTCTTCGGCGTGGTTGATGATGTAGACCAGCTGTTCGGGGAACAGTCGCGGATTGACGGTGTGCAGCACATAGCCCATGCCGGGCGCCGCGTAGAACATCTCGAAATGACGATGCGTATTCCAGGCCAGTGTCCCGACACGATCGCCTTGCCTCATGCCGAGCCGCTCGAGCGCCAGTGCCATGCGCTTGATGCGCGGATGCGCCTGCGCATAGGTGTAGCGATGGATGTCGCCTTCGATCTCGCGCGCGACGATCTCCGCCTCGCCGTGATAATCGGCAGCATACTGGATCAGGCCACTGATCAGCAGCGGCATGTCCATCATCAATCCCTGCATTGTCCCCTCCGAAAGCCATGTCGTTTCTAAAATCATGACGTTTCTAGAATCATGACGCTTCTAAAAGCATGTCGTTGCATGACGCATTCGCGCTTGCGTTCAAGGGTAGCGGAACGCCACGCGGCGTACAGGCGAAAAATGGCGGATGTGATTGCACGCGTCACTTTTTCAGGGCTAACTGGTGGGCACTGCAGGCCGAAGCTGCGCCCGCCGTGGAGGAGATCGATGTCAGCGGAAAGACACAAGACCGGCGCAGCCGGCACACCTACCATCGACATTCAGGCCCTGCGTGCGCGCTATCGTGACGAGCGCGACCTGCGTCTTCGCTCCGAAGGCAAGGCGCAGTATGTCGAGATGGCCGCAGGCTTTGCCCGCTATCTCGACGATCCCTGGGCCGATGCCGGATTTGCCCGCGAGCCCGTCAGCGAAGAAACCGAGGTCGTCATCGTCGGCGGCGGCTTCGGCGGCTTGCTGTGTGGTGCGCGTCTGCGCGCGGCCGGCATCACTGATTTCCGCATCGTGGAAAAGGCCGCCGATTTCGGTGGCACCTGGTACTGGAATCGCTATCCCGGCGCGGCCTGCGACACCGAGAGCTACATCTATCTGCCGCTGCTGGAAGAGACCGGCTACATGCCGGTGCGCAAATATGCGCGTGCGCCGGAGATCTACGAACACTCGCGCCGCATCGGCCGTCACTTCGGCCTCTACGAACGCGCGCTGTTCCAGACCGTCATCTCACGCATGGCGTGGCAGGAGCGCGAGGGACGCTGGCTGGTCGAGACCGATCGCGGCGATCGCATCCGCGCACGCTTTGTGATCCTGGCCGGAGGTCCGTTGAGCCGGCCGAAGCTGCCGGGCATTCCCGGCATCGAAAGCTTCAAAGGCCACAGCTTCCATACCAGCCGGTGGGACTATTCCTACACTGGCGGCAGCGCCGAGGGAGGTCTCGACGGTCTTGCCGACAAGCGCGTCGGCATCATCGGCACCGGTGCGACCGCCGTCCAATGCGTGCCGCATCTCGGCCGCTCGGCGAAAGAGCTCTACGTCTTCCAGCGCACGCCATCGGCGATCGGCGTGCGCGACGACCGGCCGACGGATCATGCCTGGGCGGAAAGCTTGAAGCCCGGCTGGCAGCGCGATCGGATGGACAATTTCACCGCTGTGATTTCGGGTGAGCCGTTCGAGCAGGATCTGGTGCAGGACGGCTGGACCGGCCTGCTCGGCGAGATCTTGCTGGCGCCGCGTCGTCAGCCGCATAAGGTCGCCTCGATGGAAGAAGCGCTGAAAGTGATCGAGCAGGCCGACTATCGCAAGATGGAGGAGATCCGGGCCCGCGTCGACGCCGTGGTCAAGGACGACGCGACCGCAGCGGCGCTCAAGCCCTGGTACAAGGCGTTCTGCAAGCGGCCGTGCTTTCACGACGAGTATCTCGACACGTTCAATCGTCCTAACGTGCATCTCGTCGATACCGGGGGCAGGGGCGTCGAGCGCATCACCGAAAATGCGGTCGTTGCCGACGGCAAGGCCTACGAGCTCGACTGTCTGATCTATGCCAGCGGCTTTGAGGTCGGCACCGACTATGCGCGCCGCATGGGTTTTGAGGTCTATGGCCGCGACGGCGTCAGCCTGTCCGAGCGCTGGCGCGATGGCGTCAAGACGATGCACGGCTTCTACAGCCGCGGCTTCCCGAACTGCTTCCTGATCGTGACGGTGCAGGCCGGCCAGAGCGCCAACTTTCCGCACATCATCGACGAGCAATCGCAGCACATCGCCTATGTCATCGATCAGGCGCGCAAGCGCGGTGCACGGACATTGGAGCCGGCGCTTGCGGCCGAGAATGCCTGGGTCGACGAAGTCGTGAAGGCTGCGGTCGGCCGCCAGACCTACCTCGCCGAATGCACGCCCGGCTACTACAACAACGAAGGCGTGTTCGATCCGATCGGGGCGCGCAACAGCCAGTATTGGCGCGGGCCGATGGCGTTCCTGCGGTTGCTCGCCAAATGGCGGAAGGAGGGCAGCCTGGATGGATTGGAATTGACCTATGGAGCGGACGCGGAGACCGACGGGCACCAAGGCATCATGGTGGATTTCCTGCTCGGGACCGATGGCGGCCGCTAAGCGTTTGATCCATGTCAAGCGCAATGCTTGCATTGATTGCATCAGTCGGGGGCTTGAGCACGCGCCGCTGACGTAGGATCATGCCCGCGCGCGAGCCGGTCGCGCAAAATCGAGAGCAAAATCGAGAGAAGGGAACGCGGAATGACCAAGGGCAGGACCGTTGCGACGGCGATGATCGGCGCGGCCGCGCTGCTGCTGTCCCTTTTCTCCGCTGCCCACGCCGCGCAATGCGGCAACGGGCCCGGCGGTTTCGAGGCCTGGAAGCGCGAGTTCAGCGCGGAGGCGCAGGGTAAGGGCATCGGCCAGACTGCGATCTCGGCGCTGATGCAGACCAATTATGCCAGCGCAACCATTGGCGCCGATCGCAGCCAGCACAGCTTTTCGCTGTCGCTCGAACAGTTTCTGGCCAAGCGCGGCGCCACCACCATCGTGGCACGCGGCCGGTCGCTAAAGCAGTCGCAGGCGGCGATGTTCGCCTCGATCGAGCAGCGCTACGGCGTGCCTCCGGGGCCGTTGATCGCGATCTGGGGCATGGAGACCGGGTTCGGCAGCCAGCGCGGCAACCAGAACATGCTCTCGTCGATAGCGACACTCGCCTATGACTGCCGCCGTCCCGAATTCTTTACCGAGCAGCTCTATGCGGCGCTGAAGCTGGTCGACCGTGGCATGCTGTCGGGGGCAACCCGCGGCTCCATGCATGGCGAGGTCGGCCAGACCCAGTTCATGCCCAAGAACATCCTGGCCTATGGTACCGGCAATCTCGACGTTGCTGCCAACGCGCTGAGCTCGACTGCGAACTTCCTCAAAGCCAATGGCTGGCGTGCGGGAGCCGGTTACCAGCCAGGCGAGCCGAATTTCGCCGCGATCCAGGCGTGGAATGCGGCAGGGGTCTACCAGAAGGCCATCGCGCTGATGGGCCGGCAGATCGACGGGGGCGGCGGCGCGGCGGCGGCGCGCTGAGGCGCTCCGCAAGGCGTGACCTGCTTGTCAGAGAAAGTTGTTGCTTTCGGGAACCGACGGCACGAGGTTTGCTTAGATTAAGTTCAGGGCTGGGCATGAGGAGAACTCAACATGGCTACCCAGATCGTGATGGACCAGACCGGCGATAGACGCCACGAGTTTGATCCTGAAAATGCCGAAGCGTTGGCGAGGGCCGAACAACGCTTTCGGGAGCTGACCGGCGCAGGCTTTACCGCCGCGTACCGGACCGGGCCTGGCGAAGTTACGCGTATCAAATCGTTCGACCCGACCGCGCAGGAAACACTGTTCTATCCCCGCCTGGTCGGCGGTTGATCTGAACGGCCCATGGTCGCGGTCCTCAGGCTTCGCGCGCCCGCGCGAGCGCGTCTGCACGCGCTCCGCGAGCTCTACCGGCGCTTCTTCGGCGAGAACACGCCCGAGGCGCGCGGTCGCCGGCTTTTGTCCGAATGGCTGTCCGAAGAGCAGCGCGCACAATTCGAGCAGCACCGGCATTTCGACGTCATCGGTTGCGACAGCGGCAAGCGCTATCGCATTCACTACGGCACCGCCGCCAACGTCCACGAGGTCGACAATGCGGGAAATGCAACGATGGGGTGGTGCTTCGTCCCGTCAGGCTTCCTCGTGCCGGGCGACGTGATGCTGGCGCAGAAGATCGCGCTCGAGACGGACGAGAAGGGGGCCTTGGCACTCGCCAACCGGTTTCCACCGGCAACGCATTCCGAGCACTTCTACCGGCGGCCGTTCTAGCGGGCGGGCGCCGGGACCGCTGGTCAGAGGTGCGTGGTGCGATAGGCATCCAGCGCATGCGCCGCGAAGACGCCGATGCTGCAAAGGGCGAGGAGTGCTGAGATCAGCTCGATCATAGCTCGTCCTCCCCAAGCGGCTGCGCGACGAGGTGCTGGCAGCAGGCATATTCGTAAATCAGGTCGAGGAAGAATTGCATGACGCACGTCCCTGTATGATTTTGACAACCAGTTAACCGGCTATCTGTTTCAGGCGTGTTTCGTCGATTTGGGAAAGGGGTTTCGCGGGGAACCGCGGGCTGGTCTATGAGCGGTCAAAAACGCTATATTCACTGCCGATCCATCCCTTGGTCGTGTGTCTCGCGCGCGTCGCATCACATTTCGAGGCAAAATCATGGCACAGGTCGCCTGGTTCGACGATCTCACCGTCGGCATGCGTTTCAAATCTCCCGAGGTCGAGGTCACCGAAGCCGACATCAAGCGGTTTGCCGCCGAGTTTGATCCGCAGCCGATGCATCTCGACCACGAGGCCGCCAAGGCGACCTTGTTCAACGGGCTGGCTGCGTCGGGATGGCACACGGCGGCGATCGCCATGAACCTCGCGATCCAGACCCGTCCCTTCGGCCCGCACCCGCTGATTGGCGCCGGCGTCGACGGGCTGCGCTGGACCATTCCGGTGCGGCCGAATGACCGCCTGCATCTGGTCGGCGAGGTCATGAGCCTGACGCCGTCGAAGTCGAAGCCGCAGGGCATTGCGCTGGTGAAATGGACGATGTTCAACCAGAACGGCGAGGAGGTTTATACCTTCACCCCGATCGCGATCGTGCCGCGGCGCGCCTAGCTAGGGCGGGTCGCCTTTCACCATTGGCTGGACCGGGCCAGCCCTTGCGGCCTGCCGGGAGAGGTGGTCAGCTTGCTCCGGGGAAAACGCTGGAGGCTGACATGAAGCCAATCCTTCTTGCCGCTGTGCTGCTGGCCGGCGCCTTGAGTGCCGGGCCTGCGGTGGCGCAACAATCCAAAGTCGGTGACTGGACCATCGAAAAGCGCAGCCAGGACACCCATTGCAACGCCAGCCGCGGCTACAAGGACAAGGACGACGAGAACCGCGACTATGTCATCGTCATCACCTATTCCGACAAGGCCATCGTGATCGTGATGATCTACGACGGCTGGGAGTGGGACAAGCTCGGCGAGATCCTGAAGGCCGACGTCGGTACCGATGATGCCGACATCATGTCGAAGGCGAAGTGGGAGGTCATGGACAAGACCACCGTGCGCGGCATCTTCGAGTTCGATCAGTCCATCATGGACCGCCTGTCGAAAGCCAAGCGTCTCACGCTCGATTTCGAGGACGATGACGACGACAGCATCGAGATGCAGATTCCGCGCGCCGGCGAGGCGCTCGCTGCGCTGAAGTTCTGCGAGGAGAACCGGAAATAAAGTGCCGGGCGCCTGAGGCGCAGCAGGGCGCCGGCGAGCTAAAGGCCAACGTCCATGCTGGCGTGATCACGTTCCAGCGCACTATCCTCCGATCGGATGATGAGGGTCTGCTCCGGTTGTGGTATCGTGCCCGACATTGTTCATCCAAAGCTATTCAACGCCATGCACAGACCGCGGAAACTGCCCGATCTGGTCGAGTCCATTTACGATGCCGGTCTCGATCCCTCGCTGTGGAACGACGTCGTCGTGGGCATCCGCGATTTCGTCGGTGGGCAGGCCTGCGGGCTGTTTTCCAAAGATTCGATCAGCAAGTTCGGCGTCACGCATTATTATTGCGGGGCCGATCCGCACTACATCCAGCTCTATTCGGAAACCCATTCCAAGTTTGATCCGCTGGCGATCCTGCCGCCACACGGCCAGATCGTAAGCATCCCCGATCTCGTCAATTTCGACGAATATCGCCGCGGGCGCTTCTATCAGGAATGGATGCGGCCGCAGGGTTCTCACGATGCCGCCAATGTCGTGCTCGAGAAGTCGAACGCGAACTGCCCGGTGATGATGACGGTGCTGTCGGGCCGGCGCATGATCGACGCCGGGATGAAGCACCGGATGTCGCTGATCGTGCCGCATGCAAGCCGCGCGCTGCTCGTCAACCGCGCCATCAGCGCGGAGCTGACGCTGGCCACAGCGCTCGCGGATGTCCTGGACAATCTGTCATCGGGTATCTTCCTGCTCGATTCCAGCTGCCACGTAGTCCACGCCAATGCGAGCGGCTACGCGCTGCTCGAGGCTGACGACGTGGTCCGCATCGTTGCCGGCCAGCTCGTGACCAGCGGCACCGAGGCCAATCAGACGCTGCGCGAGGCTTTTGCGGCCCGCGGCGATGCTGCCTCGCTTCTCGCAGGCGGGCACGCGATTCCGCTGCTTTCGCACAAGGGCGAACGCTACGTTGCGCATATCCTGCCGCTGTCGTCGGTGCTGCGGAACGGCAGCGAGCGGTCGTCCGATGCCGTCGGCGCGCTGCTGCTGCGCAAGGTCACGCTGGGCGGGCAGTCCTACGGCGAGCTGATTGCACGGACCTTCGATCTGACGCCGGCGGAACTGCGCGTGTTCCTGTCGATCGTCGAGGTCGGCGGCGTTCCGGAGACCTCCATCGCGCTCGGCATCGCGGAGACGACGGTGAAGACGCATCTGCATCGCGTGTTCGCCAAGACGGGCACCGCGCGCCAGGCGGATCTCGTCAAGCTTGCGGCCGGATTCTCCAATCCACTCGTCAACTAGCTGGTCAATTGGCGCGAAACCGTTGAACCTATTGGTGTCTCGGCCGACTCCATAGAAAAGCCAGAGGGCATCAACGTCTTAAATCCTCGCGCCGGACTATTGACCGTTCAATGCAGCTGACCGCAAAACACTCCGAGCTGATCGAGAGCATCTACGACGCCGGACTCAATCCTGAGTTGTGGTCCGATGTTGTCGTCATGCTCAACGGATTCTTCGGCAGCCGAGCCTGCGGCCTGATTTCAAAAGACAAGATCAGCAAGTCCGGATCGACGCACTATTATTGCGGGGTCGATCCGCACTTCATCCAGCTCTATGCCGACGAATATTCGCAGCATGACCCGCTCACCAGGCTGCCGCGCTACGGCGAGGTCCGCAACATCCCGGATCTCGTGAATTTCGACAAATATCGCCGCGGGCGCTTCTATCAGGAATGGCTGCGTCCTCAGGGATGTGCCGACGTCGCGAATGTGGTGCTGGAACAGGCGATCTCGCCGTGCCCGATGCTGATGACGGTGATCCCGGGCAGGGAGATGCTGGACGCGAAGATGCGTGCGCGCATGCAGCTCGTCGTTCCCCATGCAAGCCGCGCCTTGATGATCAACCGGACAATCGAGCGGAAGCAGCAGAAGGCAATCGCGCTTGCCGATGTCGTCGATCGATTGAGTGCCGGCGTGATCCTGCTCGATGCCGCCTGCAACATCGTCCACAGCAATCCGGCCGCCGACCTCATCCTGGACGAGGACGACGTCTTGCGGTCCGTCAACGGCCGCCTGCTGGCGAGATCGCCCGACGCGAATGCAGCGCTACGCAACGTCTTTCGTGACGAAGCGGAGGTGGTCGCAGCCGCGGCAGCGGACCGTAACATTTTGCTGACATCAAGCGGTGGGTCGCATCACGTCGCCCATGTGATCGCGCTGCCCTCGCTGCTGCGAGAGGGAAGCGCAGGGCGCGCCTGTGGCGCCATCGGCGCCCTGTTCGTCTGGAAGGCGAAGCTCGACGCGCGCTCTTGCGCCGGGCTGATCGACCGCACGTTCGAGCTCACGCCTGCGGAACTCAGGGTCCTACAGTCGATCGTCGACGTCGGCGGCGTGCCGGAGACGGCCGGCGCGCTCGGGATCGCAGAGACGACGGTGAAGACGCATCTGCATCGCGTGTTCGCCAAGACCGGTACGAGCCGCCAGGCCGACCTCGTCAAGCTCGCGGCAGGTTTCTCCAACCCGCTGATCCACTGACGCTCGTCAGCGCTGAATAAAGCATCAGCGCCGCGCCTGCAATTTCATCATCAGAATGTTATCGCGCGTCATTCGTTTGGGTGACGCGATTTGCTGCGTTCTCTCCTACGAGAGATCACACGACTTGTTGTTCGCCGCGTTCGATTCTTGTGTGAAGCAACTCACAGCGGCTGGAAGTGAATTCCATCAATTTCGCTTTCAGGTTGAGAGGAGACCGTCATGCGAACAACGGCACGGAGCCTGGTTTGGAAGTTCCACGACGTTTTCGATCGCATGATCGCAACGCTGCATCAGCAGCGTGCGATCGAGGCGCGGCGCGTATTGCAGCGCTATCGCCACCTGCTGGAAACGCAGCACGAAACATCGCGTTTGAATGAAGCCAATTTTTTCTGCAGTGAAGAGGAATTTTCAGAAAATGCCCATCAATCTGATGCGCGCGAGCGCGGAGCCAGCCACCCCAGTCTCGCGCGCGCGTAACGGCAACGTTGTCGCGATAGCGCTCACCGCCGCGCTCGTCACCCTTCAGCTGGCCGGCCTCATCATGCTGGAACGATCGCACGCGCATGCCATGCGGGTGTCGTTTCCTCGCGAGCCTGTAAGTTGTGCAGAAGGCGCCGCCGCACCGGTCACGCAGATTCCCTATGATTGATTGGAGGGCAGACTGTGCCTGACATCACGACACTGCTGCTCCTCAGCGCCGCCGTGTTCGCCGGAGCCTTCGTCTCGGGGCTCTCGGGCTTCGCATTCTCCGCCGTCGCGGGCGCGATCCTGCTGCGGGTGTTTCAGCCGCTGGAGGCCGTACCGTTGATGATGGCGTGCAGTATCGGCGTGCAGGCGACCAATCTGTGGGCGCTTCGGCGCAGCATCCGCTGGGAGGGAAGCCTGTTCCTGATCATCGGCGGGTTGATCGGCGTTCCCATTGCGGTCTCGCTGTTGCAGTCGACCGACACACATCTGCTTCGGCGCGGCTTTGGTGTCGTCGTAGCACTCTATGCCGCCTATATGCTGCTGCGGCCGACGCTGGTGACGGCGAGTGAAGCCGTCGGCCGTCACTGGGTTGCGCTGATCGGATTCGGAGGCGGGCTGGTCGGGGGCCTCACGGCGATGCCAGGCGCGATTCCGACGATCTGGTGCGACATGCGCGGCATGCCCAAGAGCGAGCAGCGCGGCCTCGTGCAGCCGTTCATTGCCGCGATGCAGCTGTTTGCGATCATCCTGCTGGTCGGACACCAGGACCTGTCGTCAAAGGTTTTCGTCGATCTCGCGGTCAGCCTGCCGGCGCTGTTCGCGGGATCCGCGCTCGGCGTAATCGCTTTTCACCGGGTCAACGAGACGGTCTTTCGCAAGACCGTGCTCGTTCTGTTGCTGATATCGGGGATTTCCCTGATCTAGTGGCCAGCCTCATGGCCAAGACTCTGGACAGGTGCCACAGTGGAGCCGCTGCCGTGATGCACCAGCGGCTTCATGCCGGTGACAGTCCGCAGCAGCACATAGAACCCCGGGGTCAGGAACAGGCCGAACACGGTGACGCCGATCATGCCCGAGAACACCGCGACGCCCATGGCGCGCCGCATCTCCGAGCCGGCGCCGGTCGAGAGCACCAGCGGCAGCACGCCCATGATGAAGGCCATTGACGTCATCAGGATCGGACGTAACCGCAGCCGGCTCGCCTCGATCGCGGCCCGGATCGGCGTGCGACCGGCGAACTCGAGCTCGCGCGCGAATTCGACGATCAGGATCGCGTTCTTGGCGGAGAGGCCGACGAGCACGATCAAGCCGATCTGGGTGAAGACGTTGTTGTCGCCCTTGGAGATCCAGACGCCGAACATCGCAGCGAGCAGACCCATCGGCACGATCATGATGATCGAGAGCGGCAGGGTCAGGCTCTCATAGAGCGCCGCCAGCACCAGGAACACCAGCAGGATGGCCAGCGGAAACACCCAGAGGCCGGAATTGCCGGCGATGAACTCCTGATAGGTCAGGTCGGTCCACTCGAAGGCAAAGCCGGGCGGCAGCGTCTCCGCCGCGATCCGCGTCGCTGTTTCCTGTGCCTGGCCGGACGAGAAGCCGGGCGCTGCGGCCGCGTTGATGTCGGAGGACAGGAAGCCGTTATAGCGGATCGCGCGTTCCGGCCCCGCGCTCTGGCGGATCGTGAGCAGCGCCGACAACGGCACCATGTCGCCCGAGGACGAACGCACCTTCAGCTGCCTGATGTCGTCGGCGCGGGCGCGGAAAGGCGCATCGGCTTGGACATAGACGGAGTAGGTGCGGCCAAACTTGTTGAAGTCGTTGACGTAGTAGGAGCCCAGATAAATCTGGAGCGTGTTGAACACCTCCGTGACGGGGACGCCAAGCTGGAGCGCCTTGGTGCGGTCGATGTCGGCGAACAGCTGGGGCACGTTGACCTGGAAGCTCGAGAACACACCGGCGATCTCCGGCGCTTTCTGCATCGCCGCCATGAATGCCTTGGTCGCCTCGTTCAGCGCTTCATAGCCGAGGCCGGCACGGTCCTCAATCTGGAGCTTGAAGCCGCCGATGGTGCCGAGGCCGTTGACCGGCGGCGGCGGGAACATGGCGATGAAGGCTTCCTGGATGCCCGAGTATTTCTTGTTGAGATCGGCCGCGATGGCATTGCCGCTCAATGCCGGGCCCTTGCGCTCGTCAAAAGGCTTCAGCGTCGAGAACACGATGCCGGCGTTGGACGAGTTGGTGAAGCCGGCGATCGACAGGCCCGGAAAGGCGACTGAACTCTCGACACCGGGCTGGGTCAGCGCGATGTCGCTCATCTTGCGGATCACCTCTTCGGTGCGATCGAGCGCTGCGCCGTCAGGCAGCCGCGAGAAGCCGACCAGATATTGCTTGTCCTGGCCCGGCACGAAGCCACTCGGCACCTGCTGGAACAGGAAGGCGGTTGCGCCGACCAGGACCACATAGAGCCCCATCACTGCGGCCTTGCCTGAGATCACCTTGGTGACGGTGCCGCTATAGTTCTCCGAGGAGCGCGTAAACGCCTTGTTGAAGCCGCGGAAGAACCAGCCGAGCGCTTTTTCGAGAATGATCGTCAGGCGATCCTTCGGCTCGTTGTGGCCCTTGAGCAGTAGGGCGGAGAGGGCCGGCGACAGCGTCAGCGAGTTGACGGCCGAGATCACCGTCGAAATCGCGATCGTCAGCGCAAACTGCTTGTAGAACTGCCCGGTGAGGCCGGAGATGAAGGCCAGCGGCACGAACACGGCGATCAGCACCATCGCGATCGCGATGATCGGGCCGGAGACCTCACGCATCGCTTGATAGGTGGCATCGCGCGGCGACAGCCCGCCCTCGATGTTGCGCTCGACGTTCTCGACCACGACGATGGCGTCGTCCACGACGATGCCGATCGCGAGCACCAGCCCGAACAAGCTGAGCGCATTGATGGAGAAGCCGAACACGTGCATCACCGCGAAGGTGCCGACGATCGATACTGGCACGGCCAGCAGCGGAATGATCGAGGCGCGCCAGGTCTGCAGGAACAGGATCACGACCAGCACCACCAGCGCGATGGCTTCCAGCAGCGTGTGGATCACGGCCTCGATCGAGGAACGCACGAATTGCGTCGGATCGTAGACGATCTGGTAGGACACGCCTTCGGGCATGTTCTTCTTGATCTCGGCCATGGTGGCGCGGACGTGGTCGGAAATCTCCAGCGCATTGGAGCCCGGCGCCTGGAAGATCGGGATCGCGACCGCCTGCTTGTTGTCGAGCAGCGAGCGTAAGCCGTACTCGGACGCGCCGAGCTCGATGCGGGCAACGTCACGCAAGCGCACGACTTCGCCGCGCGAGCCGGTCTTGACCACGATGTCGCCGAACTGCTCCTCGTTCGCAAGGCGGCCTTCCGCATTGACGGACATTTGCAGGTCGATGCCCCTGACGTTGGGGGAGGAGCCGACCACGCCGGCGGCAGCCTCGACGTTCTGCGCCTGGATCGACTTGACGATGTCGCTTGCGGTCAGCCCATGCTCGGCGGCTTTTTGCGGATCGACCCAGACCCGCATCGAATAATCGCCGGCGCCGTAGAGCTGGACGTCACCGACACCGTCGATGCGCGCCAGCCGGTCCTTGACGTTGAGCACCGCGTAGTTACGCAAATACGTCATGTCGTAGCGGTTGTTCGGCGATAGCAGATGCACGACCATGGTGAGGTCGGGCGACGACTTCTTGGTGATGATGCCGAGTTGACGCACCACCGCCGGCAGGCGCGGCTCGGCCTGCTGCACGCGGTTCTGCACCAGCTGCGTCGCCTTGTCGGGGTCGGTGCCGAGCCGGAACGTCACCGTCAGCGTCATGGCGCCGTCGGTGGTCGCCTGGCTCGACATGTACAGCATGCCTTCGACGCCGTTGATCTGCTCCTCGATCGGTGTGGCCACGGTTTCCGCGATCACCTTGGGATTGGCGCCGGGATAGGTCGCGCGCACCAGCACCGATGGCGGCACCACGTCGGGATATTCCGAGATCGGCATCGCGAACAGCGAGATCAGGCCTGCGAGGAAGATCAGGACCGAAAGAACGCCTGCAAAAATCGGACGATCAATGAAGAACTTCGAGAGATTCATGGTTTTGCCCCTGGGCAATATTCTGCGGTTCTCCGACAGCTCTGCCGTCATTCCGGGGCGTGGGCGAAGCCCGCGAACCCGGAATCCAGAGGCGAAGTGATCGGAGTCTCGTAACTGCCGGATTCTCAGGTGCGCAATTGCGCACCCTAGTTCGTGCTATGCGCGCCCCGGAATGACGGAGAACACTAGCGTTGCACCACGTCCTGGTTGCTGTGGTTAGAGGCCTGCTGCCCGCGCGCGCCCATTGTCGCCACCTCGGTCTTGAGGAGAGCGCCGGGACGCACGCGCTGCAGGCCGTTGACGACGATGCGATCGCCGGGTTTCAAGCCCGTTGTCACGATGCGCAGTCCGTCGACCGAGCCGCCAAGCGTGATCGACCGGTAGGCCGCACGGCTGTCGTCGCCAACCGCCATCACGAACTTCTTGTCCTGGTCGGTGCCGATCGCGCGCTCGTCGATCATGACCAGCGACTGCTGCTTCGGCTGGCCCATGCGCACGCGGGCGAACTGGCCGGGGATGAGACGCCCGTCTTCGTTCTGGAACACGGCGCGGACACGGATGGTGCCGCTCTGGCCGTTGACCTGGTTGTCAATCAGCTGGATATGGCCCTTGGCCGAGAGGCCGCCGGAGGTCGCCATCTCGACAGGGATCTGATCGAGATTGCCGCGCTTGCCGGAGGCATCGGCGATCGAGTTCAACGCCCGCAGCACAACCTCTTCATCCGCATCGAACGAGGCGTAGATCGGATTGACCGAGACAAGCGACGTCAGGACCGGAGAGGCGGTGCCGGCGGCGACGAGATTGCCGACGGTGATCTCGAACTTGCCGACGCGGCCGTCCACGGGCGCCCGCACCTCGGTGTAGTCGAGATTGAGCTTGGCGATCTGCAGCGTCGCTTCGGCCGCCTTCACATTGGCAATGGCTTCGCGATTGGCGTTGTCGCGCTGGTCGTAATCGCGCCGCGTGACGACAGCGTTGCCGACCAGCTGTGCGCCGCGTTCAAGCTCGCTCTGGGTGAAGACCACGCGCGCCTTCGCGGCCTCGAGCTGGGCGTTGGCCTTGTCGACCTCGGCCTCGTAAGGCGCCGGATCGATCTTGAACAGGACGTCACCGGCCTTCACCAGCGCGCCCTCGGTAAAATTGGTCGACAGGATCGCGCCGGCAACGCGCGGCCGAAGCTCGACGCGGTTGATGGCCTCGAGCCGGCCCGAGAAATCGTCCCACAGCACGGTCGGCCGTGGTTCGATCATCGCGACAGTCACGGGGACGGCTTGCTCGGTGGCGGCGGCCGTTGCGGTCGCTTGTGCTGCATGAAAGTAATGGCCGGTCGCAATCGAGCCGGCTGCGGCGAGGGCGCCCACGATGGCAACGCCGCCAACAAGACGGCGGAGGCGGCCGGGGCGAGAGGTATTTTCGGACGGGGGCATTTGCGCGCTCCAGATATGTAGTGTTCACTACAGATGTGGAGCTGGATATCGCAGCGCAAGATACTTATGTACCATTCACTAAGAAAATTGTAGCCCCTTACCGCAAGATTGGGAAGGCGGAAGAGAAAATAAAGCGAGAACAAATAGATAGGATCAGGCGTTAGGTTCAGGGACGACGCCGATACCGAGGAGAGCAGGCACATGGGCATGGGACGCCCCCGCGAATTCGACGCCGAAGTGGCGTTGGATCAGGCGATGGAAGTGTTTTGGCGCCATGGCTATGAGGGCGCCACGATTGCCCAGCTCACGGAGGCCATGGGTATCAACCCGCCTAGCCTCTATGCCTGCTTCGGCAACAAGGAAGGCCTGCTCAAGGCCGCGCTCGACCGCTACACCAAATTGCGCAACGTCTGGATGGACGGGGTCGTCGCGGCGCCGACCGCCCGAGACGTCGCCGAGCGGATGCTGACGGGCATCGCCGAGAAGCAGACCGATCCCGCCAATCCGCCCGGCTGTCTCCTGGTGCAAGGCGGCATTGCCTGCGGTACCGGCTCCGAGAACGTCCCGTTCGAGCTCGCTGCCCGCCGCGCCCAGAACGAAGACCAGCTCCGCGACCGTTTTGTGCGCGCCAAGGCCGAAGGCGATCTCAAGCCGACGTCGGATCCAGCGGCACTCGCGCGATATGTGTCGGCCGTGTCGGTCGGCATGGGCGTGATGGCATCGTCGGGCTCCGACCGCGAGGCGCTGCGGCAGGTCGCGACCGTGGCGGTGCAGGCGGTTGAGGCGCAGTCGGAGCGCAGGTAAGGCTCCCAAAGAGGATCAGCCCTGCGACCTCGCACAAGAGTAGGCAATGTTCGCCCTGACATTTCTCGGGACCTCGGCCAGCGTTCCATCCGCAGAGCGCAACCATCCGGCGCTTCTGCTGGAGGCCGCGGGCCAGCGCATGCTGATCGATTGCGGCGAGGGCACGCAGCGACAGTTGCTGCGAAGCGGCGCCGGCTTCCGGCGGCTCGATCGCATTCTGCTGACGCACGGGCATCTCGACCACGTGCTCGGCATCCCCGGTCTGTTCTCGACATTGGGGCTGCGGCACACCTCCGACGTGATGACCATCCACGGCGGGCCAGGCACGCTCGATATCGTCATCCGCATGCTCGCAGGCCTGTGGGGCGAGGGCCGGGCGCCGATCGCAATAGAGTTCGCGCCGCTCTCTGAAGGGCATGTCGTCGACGCCGGCGACTTCACCATCAACTGTTTTCCGGTCCGTCATCGCGACACCGACAGTTTCGGCTTCGTTTTTCAAAGCCCTGCGCGCCGCCATCTCTTGTCCGATCGCCTCTCTGCGCTTGGTGTGCCCGATGGTCCCATGCGCGGCGAGCTTGCCGCGGGTCGGCCGATCATGATCGAAGGTCGCCGGACGATCGATCCGGAGGATGTCCTGGGTCCGCCGAGTGGCGGCAACAAGCTGGTCGTGATCGGCGACACCGAGGCCACCGAGGGGCTATCAAGACATGCCGCGGATGCGGACCTGCTGGTGATCGAGGCGACGTTCCTGGATCGGGATGCGCCGACCGCGCGGGACTACGGCCATCTCACCGCGGCGGAGGCGGCTCGGTTCGCGGCCACGAATAACGTTCGGCAGCTTGTGCTGACCCATCTATCAGGCCGCTATGAGGACGGAGAGATCCTGGCCGAGGCGGCAAAGATCTTTCCGAACGTCAGGATTGCCGCAGACTTCGATCGTATCGCTGTTTAGGCAGTGCATTGCGCGCTCAGCCCAACAGGCCCGACTTGATCGTGATATCCTGCACCGTGCTCGTCAGCCGCATCAGCTTCGGCAGCGCCTGATCGCGAAAGGTCGGCATGTCCATGCGCATCGCATCCACTGTGACGCTCAGTCCGGCAATCACAAAACCCTGCGCGTCCAGGATTGGCATCGCCAGCGTGCGCAGGCCATAGGCGTTCTCGCCGTCGGAGACGGCATAGCCCTTCTTCTTCACCTGATCGAGCCGGGCGAGCAGGGCGTCGAGATCGGTCAGCGTTCGCTCCGACAGCTTGACGCGGGGCCGTGACTCCAGCCGCTCGATCTGCTCGTTGCGCTGAAGATGCGCCAGCATGGCATGGCCGAGCGCGGCGCTATAGGCGGGGATGCGCGTGCCCGGCCGACGATCCATCTTGTGGCGGTCGAGGCCGGCGCCGACACGCGCGAGATAGATCACGTCGCCGCCATCGAGGATGCCGAGCGAGGCCGCATCGCCGACCTCGGGCACCAGGTCGCGCAGCAAGGGCTCGACGATGGTGCGCAACGATCCGTGCGACAGCACGGTGTAACCGAGGTCGAGGCAGGCCACGCCGAGACGGAACCGGCGGCTCTGCGGTACCGCCTGGAGAAAACCGAGCTCGATCAGGGTCTGGATCAGCCGGAACGCTGTGCCGCGATCGAGATCGGCGCGTGCGGCAACTTCACTCAGCGTCAGCTCGAACGCCTCGCTGGTGAAGCTCTTGAGCACGGCAAAGGCTTTGCCTACGGACGCGACATGGTTCTTGGGATTTTTATTCTTGGGATTTTTCGGTGTAGCTTCCGGTGCGCGTTTCGCCGCCTTCTTTTCGACCTTGGCCATGCCCGTACGCCCTGCGATGACAGCCACAGCCCTTGACGCGGCGGCAGCCTGATCTTACCAACGGGTCAGATTATAACAAATGTTCGCATTCCGAACAACATCGATCTGACGATCGGAGGAAGCTTTGTCGACATCATCGCTGCACCCCCAGTCCTTGCACCCACATGGCGTGTTCTCCGCCGCGTTGACGCCGCTCGACGCCGAGCTCGCGCCCGATCATGCGCGCTTTGTCGCGCATTGCCGCTACCTGCTGGACGAAGGCTGTGATGCCATCGCGATGCTCGGCACCACGGGGGAGGCGAACTCCTTCTCGGTCTCCGAGCGCACCACGCTGCTGGAGGCCGTGATCGCCGGCGGCATCAAGCCGAAACAGCTGCTGCCGGGCACCGGCGTCGCCGCGTTCACCGACACCATCGCCTTAACGCGCCATGCGCTGTCGCTCGGCGTCGACACCATGGTGATGCTGCCGCCGTTCTACTACAAGAACGTCAGCGATGACGGCGTCTATGCCGCCTACAGCGAAATCATCCAGCGCATCGGTGATAATCGCCTCAAGATCGTGCTCTATCATATCCCGCAAATGTCGATGCAGCCGATCTCACACGCGCTGATCGAGCGGTTACGCGCGGCCTATCCGTCGACCATCGTCGGCATCAAGGATTCCTCGGGCGATTTCGCCAACATGACCGCGATGGTCGAGCGGTTTCCGGGCTTTTCGGTGCTGACCGGCGCCGACCCGCTGCTGCTGCCGCTGCTGCGCAAGGGCGGCGCGGGCTGCATCACCGCGACCTCGAACCTCGTCGCGCGCGATCTCGCCTATGTCTTTAGACATTTCCGCGACAGCGACGGCGATGCAAGCCTCGCGGCTGCACAGGCGCGCATCGTGAAGGCACGCGAGCTGGTCTCGCGCTTCGCGCAGATGCCCTCCCTGAAGGCGCTGATGGCCGAGCGCACCGGTCACGCCGGCTGGCAGCGCCTGCGGCCGCCGCTGGAGACCTTGCCGGCAGCTCAATTGAAAGAGCTCCTCGCGAATGCCGCGGCATTCGCGACGGCCGCTTAAGGCGGGCGCGAACGACGAGGCGATGACGATGACCAGCATCCGCCTGCTTGCCGACGACCTGACCGGTGCACTCGACACCGCTGCGGAGTTCGTCGGCCTGTGCGGACCGTTCGATGTCATCTGGGAGGATATGCCGGCGGCGTCAGGCTCCCCGAGCCTCGCCATCGACAGCGGCACAAGAGAACGTTCGAAAGCCGAAAGCGTCGCGATCGTCGGCCGGCTGGCGCCGCTGCTTCGCGACGGCACGATCGCCTACAAGAAGGTCGACAGCCTGCTCCGTGGCGCTTGGGCGGCCGAGCTCGGCGCCTGCCTCAGCACTGGTCACTGGGCGTCATGCGTGGTCGCGCCTGCCTTCCACTATCAGGGACGCCGCACCATCGATGCCCAGCAATATGCGCGGGCGACGGACGGCGACTGGCATCGCGTAGGCGACAATCTGCTGGACCGGTTGCGACAGGATGGCATCGAGGCGCAGCGCGGCCGCTCCGATACGTTGGCGCGAGGCGGCGTTCAGGTGTTCGATGCCGAGAGCGACCTCGATCTCGATCGCGTCGTCGAGATGGCGCGGCGGATGCCCGGGCCCGTGCTCTGGTGCGGAAGTGGCGGGCTGGCCGGTGCGCTCGCGCGTGGCCACCGCGCAGATGCGCCTTCGAAATTGAAGCGCCCGGTGCTGGGCCTGTTTGGCTCGGACCAGGCCGCCACCGCATCCCAGCTGAGCGCATGCGGCGACGCTGCTGTTGCGCTTGCCGAGGGTGAGGGCGGCGCGGTCGTTCAGCGCAAGCTGGTCGCGCGCAATGTGGCGTTGGTGAAGTTCTCGCTCGCCGAAGGACTGTCGCGCGCCGATGCGGCGCGGCGGATAGCGCGCGAATTGACAGCGTTGACGGCGGCCCTCGATCCGCCTGGAACCCTGATCGTTGCTGGCGGAGAGACGCTGAAGGCCGTATGCCTTGCACTCGGCGCGCACGCGCTGCAGGTGACAGGGCGGATCGTGCCGGGCTTGCCGCGCTCGACGCTGCAAGGCGGCCGCTGGGCCGGCGTCGATGTGATCTCGAAATCCGGAGCGTTCGGCGGGCGCGATCTCTGGCGCGATCTGCTCCGGGACAATCATTTGCTCAATATGGGGAGCCCGACATGACCTCTCGTCATCTTGCCATCACCATGGGCGATCCCGCCGGGATCGGGCCGGAGATCATCATCAAGGCCTGTGTGGGATTGAAGGATCGGATCGCGAGTGGCGATCTGCGTCTGCTGATCATCGGCAGCGGCGCTGCGCTGGACGGCGCGAAGGCCGCGCTCGGTGCCAATGTTGCGATCCCGCAAGTCACGGCCGACGATCGCGGCTGGCCCAACCTCTGCTACCTGCAAGCCGACGCCGAGGGCGACCCGATCAGGCCAGGTGTGCTCAGCGCCGATGGCGGCCGCTTTGCCTACAAGGCGATCGAGCAGGGCGTGCGCCTGACGCAGGCGGGCCGGACCGGAGCCATCGTCACGGCGCCGCTCAACAAGGAAGCTCTCAACAAGGCCGGCTATCACTTTCCGGGGCACACCGAGATGCTGGCGCATCTCACCGGCGTGCGCGGCTCGGTGATGCTGCTGGCCCACGGCAACATGCGCGTCAGCCATGTTTCGACCCATGTGGCGCTGGAGGACGTGCCGAAGCGTCTGACACCGGAGCGGCTGCGCATGGTGATCGATCTCACCAATGATGCGCTGCTGCGGCTCGGCATCGCCAGGCCCAAGATCGCGATCGCGGCGCTCAATCCGCATGCCGGCGAGGGCGGCCTGTTCGGCCGGCAGGATATCGACGTCTCCGTGCCGACGATTGCGAAAGCGGTCGCCGACGGCCTCGACGTCGTCGGTCCCGTGCCCGGCGACACCATCTTCGTCAAGCTGCGCGCCGGCCAGTACGATGCGGTGGTCGCGATGTATCACGACCAGGGGCACATCCCGGTCAAGCTGCTCGGCTTCCAGGTCGATCCCGCCACCGGTCGCTGGCAGGAACTCTCCGGCGTCAACATCACGCTGGGCCTGCCGATCATCCGCACCTCCGTCGACCACGGCACTGCCTTCGACATTGCCGGCAAGGGCATCGCCAACGAGCACAGTCTGATCGAAGCCATCGACTATGCCGAGCGTCTCGCCGCCGGCGCCGCCGCTTCCAGGTCCTGAGATCGAGCCCACCATGACCAACGCCTTCACGCCCATCGAAATTCTCCGCCCCACCATCCTGGAGTTCGGCAACGGCACGATCACTGCAGCAGCGCGCTTCGTCGAGCGGATCGGTGCCAAGCGTCCGCTGGTGATCTCCGATCCCTTCAATGCGCGTCGCGTCGACGCGCTGGCGCTGTCGGGCGCAGTCAAAGTGTTCGGCGAGGTGAAGCCCGAGCCGGACCTGCCCAATCTCGAGAAGGCGGTCGCGATGGCGCGCGACGTCAAGCCCGATCTCGTCGTCGGCTTCGGCGGCGGCAGCGCAATGGATATCGCCAAGCTGGTCGCCGTGCTCTGCACCAGTGATGTCGCCTTTGCCGACATCGTCGGGCCGGAGAAGGTCGCCGGCCGCAGCGTCGCGCTAATGCAGATTCCGACCACCTCCGGTACCGGCAGCGAGGCGGGTACCCGCGCGCTGGTCACCGATCCCGTCAGCCAAAACAAGCAGGCGGTGCAGAGCCGCTTCATGCTGGCCGATATCGCCATCGTCGATCCTGATCTCACCATGACCGTACCGAAGGAGATCACTGCAGCCACCGGCGTCGATGCGCTGGCGCACTGCGTCGAAGCCTATACCAGCCGCAAGGCGCATCCGACGATCGATCTCTATGCGCTCGAAGGCGCGCGGCTGGTCGGCCGCTATCTCAAGCGCGCGGTGGCCGACGGCAGTGATCGCGAGGCGCGCGCCGGTCTGTCGCTGGCCTCGCTGTATGGCGGCTACTGCCTGGGGCCGGTGAACACCACCGCCGGACACGCCGTGGCCTATCCGCTCGGCACACGGCATCACATTGCCCACGGGCTCGCCTGCGCCGTGATCTTTCCGCACACGCTGGCGTTCAACATGCCGGCCGTCGAGGCGAAGACGATCGCGGTACTAGGCGCGCTCGGTCTCCCGGAGTGTAACGATGCCAAGCTTGCGTTCGATGCGACCTATGCGTTCTGCAAAAATCTCGGCGTCGAGATGCGGCTGTCGGCGCTCGGCGTGCCCAGGAATGATCTCGGTGTGATGGCCGACGAGGCGCACGCCATTCGCCGGCTGCTCGACAACAATCCGCGCGATCTGAGCCGGGATGCGATCCTGAGCATGTACGAGGTCGCGTTCTAGCCATCTCCGCCGCGCGCCCCGCGGCAACTCGACAACAATACTGTAAAAGGTGAGGAAACTTCGATGAGATCGATGTGGCTTGGTCTTGCCTCGGCAATTTTGCTGGCGATGTCCCCGGCGAGTGCGCAGGACGGCTATCCGTCCAAGCAGGTGACCGTGATCGTGCCCTTTGCCGCCGGCGGCACCGCGGACATCTTTGCGCGCATGGTGTCGAACCATCTGCAGATGAAGCTCGGCAAGCCGTTCGTGGTCGAGAATGTCGGCGGCGCCGGCTCGATCCTTGGTGTGACGCGGCTGGCGAAGTCGGCCGCCGACGGTATCACGCTCGGGCTTGCCAGCACGTCGGCGCTCGCGATCAATCCGTCGTTGTACGGGCCGAAGCTCAGCTATCAGCCGGACAGGGACCTGGCGCCGGTCGCCCAGATCAGCGTCGTGCCCAACGTGCTCGTCGTCAACCCCAACAAGATCGCGGCGCGGACCGTGCCGGAGCTGATCGCCTATCTGAAGGCGAACCCGGACAAGGTCTCGTTCGGCTCGGCCGGCGTCGGCACCTCGCAGCATCTCGCCGGCGAGCTGTTTCAGCAGATGACCGGCACCAGGATGGTGCACGTGCCCTACAAGGGCTCGAGCCAGATGCTGACGGACCTGTTGAGCGGCCAGATCGATATCGCCTTCGACAACGTGCCGCTGCTGCTGCCGCAGGTGAAGACCGGTCAGCTCGCGATGCTTGCCACCGCAACGCCGAAGCGCGCCGCCTTCGATCCGGAAGTGCCGGCCGTGGCCGAATTCCTCCCCGGTTTCGAAGCGGTCGCCTGGCACGGCTTCTTCGTTCCGGCCAGCACGCCAAAGCCGATCGTCGAAAAGCTCTCGGCCGAGATCCGCGCCTACATGCAGCAGCCGGAGACGGTGCAGAAGATGGCCGAGCTCGGCGCCACCGCAGTCGCGGTCGATTCCGAGCCGTTCGCGGCCTACATCGCCTCCGAGACGGAGCGGTGGAAGAAGGTGATCGAGGCTGCGAATATCAAGGTGGAGTAGGGGCGGGGCGCGTGCTTGAAGCTGTGGCGGCTGCGCTTGATCCGTTCACAGCCGCGCTTGCCAGCCTAGGGCTGAGCAGGTAGAAGGCTGCCACGCCTGAGCCGCGATTTGCGCCAAACGCGCTTCCGGCCGCAGTCGGACAAATCGGTAAGACCTTGAATTTGTTCGGCTATTCCGTTGGGGAATGGTGTAACGGTAGCACAACAGACTCTGACTCTGTTTGTCTTGGTTCGAATCCAGGTTCCCCAGCCAATTCCAGGCGCTCCCACAAAGTCTGAATTGCCTCTGATCCGATGACCCGCGGCGGCGCGGCTCGCGACGGTTTGCCTCATCCCGACATTGCCAGCGCCGGTCGGATCGGGGCACATCCGATCGTCCTTGGGACGTATAACCCAAGGAGATCCGTGATGCCCTATGTCGATGGTTTCGTGCTGGCCGTGGCGAAGGACAAGATCGAGGCCTACAAGGCGCTGGCCCGAACGGCTTGCGCGGTGTGGATGGAGCACGGTGCGCTCGACTACGTCGAATGTATCGGTGACGACGTGCCTTACGGCCAGCTCACGTCCTTTCCCCGCGCGGTGATGGCAACGGAGGATGAGATCGTCGTGTTCTCGTGGATCGTCTACCGCGACCGCGCGACTCGCGATGCCGTCAACGCCAAAGTGATGGCCGATCCGCGGCTCAAGGCCGCCGACATGCCGTTCGACGGCAAGCGCATGATCTATGGCGGCTTCACGACGTTGCTTCAGGCGTTGGCCGAGCGTGCTTCGTAGGGTGGGTTAGATTAGTTAGTTAGCCTTGCGGCCGCGCGAAGCGCAGTCCGCTGGCGTAACCCACCTCTTTCGTGTCCGCGGAAATAGACGTGGTGGGTTACGCCGAGCGGTTTGCGCTTCGCGCAATCCGCGGGGCTAATCCATCCTAGAGATCTGCGCAGCGGCAAGACAGCGATGATAGTCACTCCGGTTGTTATCCCTGCACCGAACGACGCCAGACCGAATGCGGGAAGCAGCGTGCGTGATCGCTGCTCCCTTATCCAGCATCGTCGCAATTCGTTTCACCTTGCCGGTATCCGGCTGGCATGCCATCCTCTCGTCACCAGGTATAAATCAAACGGAAGCGGGGCGCCTCGCCCACGCTTTCCAAAAAATCTTGGTTGGGGAAACCCTTTGGGAGGTCTGATCTCATGACATTGAAGCATGTCACGGGGCTGCTTTGCGCGGCCGCGATGTCCCTTGCGTTCGCGGCCGGCGCGCGCGCCGAGGACAAGGTGGTCAAGATCGGCGTGATCATGCCGATGTCCGGCGGCACCGCCTCGATCGGCGCGCACGCCAAGGCGGCGCTCGAAGTCGCCATGGACATCATCAACAACGCCCATCCCGAGCTTGGCAATTTGCCGCTGGCGAAGAACGCAGGCCTTGCCGGCCTCGGCGGCGCCAGGATAGAGGCGGTCTTCGCCGACAACCAGGGCAATCCGGCGACGGGGCAGAACCAGGCGCTGCGCCTGATCACGGAAGACAAGGTCGCGGCCGTGTTCGGCTCGTATCAGTCCGGAGTGACGCTGACATCGAGCGCCATCGCCGAGAAATACGGCATTCCCTTCCTGAATTCGGAATCGGTCGCCGCCAATCTCACCGAGCGCGGTTTCAAATGGTTCTTCCGCACCACGCCGATTGCGACGGACTTCGCCAAGATCTACGCCGACTTCCTCGCCGACATGAAGGCGACCGGCGCGAAGACCGACGCGATCGCGCTGGTCCATGACAACACCGAATACGGCACCTCGGTCGCCAACACGATCAGCGCCGCCTTTAAGGGGAAGGGACAGCCGGTCGCGCTCGACGTCGCCTATCCCGTCAATGCGACCGATTTGCAGGGGCAGGTGCTCCAGCTCAAGGATAAGAAGCCCGACGTGATCATCATGATCAGCTACACGTCGGATGCGATTCTGTTCGCCAAGACCATGCAGTCGCTCGACTACAAGCCGGCGATCCTGCTTGCCGACGATGCCGGCTATTCCGACCCCTCCTTCATCAAAGCGGTCGGCAAGATCTCGCAAGGCGTGTTCAACCGCTCGTCCTGGGTCGTCGGACCGCCGGGCTCGGTGTCGGCCGTCATCGCCGACATGTACAAGAAGAAGAGCGGTGAGGAGATGGATGACACGGTTGCCCGCCAGATGCAGGGCTTCTTCGTGCTGGCCGACGCCATCGACCGCGCCGGCTCGACCGACCCGGCAAAAGTCCAGGCCACTCTGAAGGCGACGGACCTGAAGGCCGACCAGCTCATGATCGGCTACAAGGGCGTCAAGTTCGACGACAAGGGCCAGAACATCCTGGCGTCCGGCGCCATCATCCAGCTTCAGGACGGCGAGAACTACGTCTCGGTGTGGCCGAAGGCGAATGCGGAAAAGCCGCCGGCGCTGCCCTACAAGGGCTGGTGAGATTTTTTAAAGGCGGGGCCGCGCGCCCCGTCTGTCCTAATATGATCTGATCAGAGCAACGCGGCTGATGTCCTTTGTCCTCGTGCAGGTGATTGTCGGCGGCCTTCTGCTTGGCGCTGTCTATGCCCTGTTTTCCTCCGGCCTCACGCTGGTGTGGGGCATGATGAACATCGTCAATTTCGCGCATGGCGATTTCGTCATGCTCGGCATGTATGTCGCCTACGTAGTTTATACGTTGATGGGCGTCGGGCCGATCCTCGGTGCGCCGCTGGCAACGCTCGTTCTCGCAACCGTCGGCGTCGTCGTCTACTTCGCCCTGATCCGCGACATCATGAAGGGGCCGATGCTGGCGCAGATTCTCGGCACCTTTGGGCTCGCGCTCCTGCTGCGCTATTCCGTGTTCTGGTGGTTCGGCGCCAATTTCTTGTCGATGCCGCAGAACATCGTCGGCGGCACCTATGCGTTTGCAGGCCTGCGCATCGAGGCCTCGCGGCTGTTGGCCGGCGTGGTCGCGCTGCTGGTGACGCTCGGCCTGCATCTGTTGCTGACGCGCACCTCGCTCGGCTCGAAAATGCTGGCGGTGGCGGAGGATCAGACTGCGGCGCAGCTGATGGGGATCAGGCCCGACGCCATGCAGGCGATCGCCTGGGCGATCGCGGCCGGCGCCACGGGGCTTGCCGGCGCGCTGATCGCGAATTTCTTCTACATCGTGCCGACGGTCGGCGAGACGCTCGGCATCGTCGCCTTCGTCACGGTCTCGCTCGGCGGTTTTGGCAGCGTGCCCGGTGCGCTCGTCGCGGGTCTTCTGATCGGCGTGATCGAGTCGCTCTCCGGCTATCTGATCGGTGCGGTCTACAAGGACATCATCGTCTATGTCATGTTCCTGCTCTTCCTCTGGTTCAGGCCACAAGGCTTAATGGGCAAGACCTGATGGAGAAGTCCTGATGGGGAAGATGTGATGCGGCGCCTGATCTGGCTCTCGGTCGTCGCAGCGATTGCGATCGCCTATCCGTTGCTGTTGTCCTCGCCGTTCCAGCAGCGCCTCGGTGCGCTGGTGCTGCTCTACGCGATTGCAGCGTCGGCCTGGAACATCGTCGGCGGCTATGCCGGCCAGGTCTCGGTCGGCCATGTCGTGTTCTTCGGCTGCGGGGCCTATGCCGCGATGGGGTCCTACGCCAAGTTCGGCCTGTCGCCGCTGTTCGGCATCCCCGGCGGCGTCGTGATCGCGGTTGGGCTCGCCGCGATCATCGGCGTGCCGACGCTGCGGCTGTCGGGGCATTACTTCAGCATGGCGACGATCGCAGTCGCCGAGACAATGCGGTTGATCGTCACCAACACCGACTGGCTGGGTGCGGCGGTCGGCCTCTCGGGCCCGACCGTACCGCGCAACATCTTCGATCTCTCGTTCCTGTCGTCGCTGCCGTATTACTATCTCTTCCTCGTCATCCTCGCGGTTACGCTGTTCATTACCTGGTGGATGACCAACAGCCGGATGGGCTTTTACCTGCGCGCGATCAAGGATTCTGAGCGCGCCGCGCGCTCTCTCGGCGCCCCCGCGAGCCGCACCAAGCTTTACGCCTACATGCTGAGCGCCGCGTTCACCAGCGTCGCCGGCGCGCTCTATGCGATGATGTTCGGCTTTGTCGACCCCGAGTCAGGCCTCGGCATCCTGATCTCGGTGAAAATCCTGATCATGGCGGCGCTGGGCGGGGCAGGGCTGCTGTTCGGACCATTGGTGGGTGCGGCGATCCTGGTGCCGCTGGAGGAGATCTCCAATAGCTGGCTCGGCGGCAGGGGCGCAGGCCTCACCTTCGTGCTCTATGGCGCGATCATCGTGCTGATCGCGCGATTCCAGCCCGGTGGTCTGCTCAGCCTGTTCACGCGGCGCAGGAAACCAACATCCGACACGGGAGCAAGCCATGCTCCTTGAGGCGCGCGGCATCACAAAAGCGTTCGGCAGCTTCAAGGCGGTGGACGATGCCTCTGTGACATTGGAGCAGGGCGATATTCTCGGCCTGATCGGCCCGAACGGCGCGGGCAAATCCACCTTCTTCAATTGCCTGACCGGCGATCTCAAGACCACCTCCGGCCGCGTGCTGTTCGAGGGACGCGATATCACCGATGTCGCGCCGGAGCTGCGCGCCGGGCTCGGGCTTGCCCGCACCTTCCAGGTGCCGCAGACCTTTGAAGGCATGACGGTGCTCGAGAACGTCATGATCGGCGCCTTCCTGCGCACCGCGCATCGCCAGGAGGCCGAGACCAAGGCGCGCGCCGTGCTGGAGCGCGTCGGCATGAGCCGGCTTGCGGATGCGCCGGCGCGTTCGCTCGGCACGCCCGGCCGCAAGCGTCTGGAGATCGCCCGCGCGCTCGCGACCGAGCCAAAAGTGTTGCTGCTCGACGAGGCCATGGCCGGCCTCAACGCGCATGAGGTGAAGCTCGCGATCGATCTCGTCCGCGATATCCACCGTTCCGGCATCACACTTGTCATCGTCGAGCACATCATGGAAGTGATCATGTCGTTGGCCAGCCGCGTCATGGTGTTTCACCAGGGCAAGGAGATCGCCCGCGGTAGCCCACGTGAGGTCACCTCGAACCCGGCTGTGATCGAGGCCTATCTCGGCAAGCGCGCGGCGAAGGCCGCCGCCGGCCACACGCCGATCGAACTGATGGGCGGGCCGGACCTATGAGCGGACCGTTGCTCAGGATCGAGCGTCTCGAGGTGCGCTACGGCGACTTGATTGGTGTCTCCGACGTCTCGCTGGAGGTGCCCGAGGGCAGCGTCGTCGCGCTGCTCGGCTCCAATGGCGGCGGCAAGACCACGACGCTGAATGCGATCGCCGGCCTCATCCCCGTGCATTCAGGAACGATCAGCTTTCGCGGCGAGGACATCGCCGGCCAGAAGGCCTTCACGATCGTGCGCAAGGGGCTGGCGTTGTCGCCGGAGGGCTGGCGGCTGTTCGTGCAGCAGAGCGTCGAGAACAATCTCATGCTCGGCGCAACGCCGCTGCACGACAAATCGCGTCAGGCCACGCTGCTTGAGCGCGTCTACGAGATCTTCCCGCGGCTGAAGGAACGCCGCAACCAGCGCGCCGGCACCATGTCCGGCGGCGAGCGGCAGATGCTCGCGGTCGGCCGCGCGCTGATGAGCGATCCGAAGCTCCTGATGCTGGACGAGCCCTCGCTCGGCCTCGCGCCGGCGGTGGTCGAGTCCATGTACGAAACGTTTGGCCGCCTGCATCGCGAAGGCCTGACCATCCTGCTCGCCGAGCAGTCGATCGAGCTCGCGCTGGAAGTGTCGGACTTCGCGACCGTGCTCCAGGTCGGCAAGAGCGTGCTGTCCGGCACCGCGGCAGCCTTGGCCGAGGATCCGCAGGTGCAGAAGGCCTATCTCGGGGTCGGGTGACCGATCTCGGCTTGAGCTGGTCAGTGTTCGAGAGCGAGACGCCCGCTACTTGATCTTGTCGTAGGCCGTCGCGAAATCGCCGAGCGGCATCGGGATTGCGATGGTCTCCTTGGCCATGTTCTGGAAGGAAACCTTCAATTGCTTGCCCGACTTCAGGCTCGCAAGCAGGTCCGGCGCGATCGGCGTCGAGGCGTAGCAGCCGCGGTTCTCGCAGGTCTGGATCGGGAGATCGACGGTCTTGCCCTCGTCGACCTGAAGCTTGGCGCCGATCGGTAGATTGAGGCCGAGCGGCAGCTGGAGCAACGCGACCGGCGTGCGGGTGTCGGGCGCGATGCGGATGTTGATCAGCACGATGGTCTGGCCGGTCTTGGTCAGGACCGCGTTCTGCTCGATCGCGCATTCGAGGGGAGCATCGCGGCTCGCGCTGGTGCAGCGCGCGATCCAGCCGGGCTGCGCCGGAGCGCCTTCGGCCTGCTGCGGCTGGGTCGGTGCGGGCGCGGGCTGCGTCGCAGGCGCCGGGGGAGCTGCGTTCTTCTTGGCGCCCTGCTGAGCATACGTAACACCCGTCGACAGCAGAAGGGCGGCGGCGAGAACGACAAGTCTGGATTGCATGGGCATGGCGAGACCGCGTTGGCGTGAACCGAGGGGCTCGCTGTAGCGTCGCGGGAGCCGCGGCGCAAGCTTACTCGGCGGCTTCCTTCACGGTGCCGTGCTCCGACCTCTCGTGTCCTTCGCCCTCGGTGGAGCGGCCCGAGAACAGGTTCGAGAACTTGTCGAGATAGAGGTAGACCACCGGCGTGGTGAACAGCGTCAGCGCCTGGCTGACGATCAACCCGCCGACCATGGCGTAGCCGAGCGGCTGGCGGATCTCGGCGCCGGTGCCGTGGCCGAGCATCAGCGGCACGCCGCCGAGAAGTGCTGCCATCGTGGTCATCATGATCGGACGGAAGCGCAGCAGCGCGGCCTGGCGGATCGATTCCTCCGGCGTCTTCCCGTCGCGTTCGGCCGCGATGGCGAAGTCGACCATCATGATGCCGTTCTTCTTCACGATGCCGATCAGCAGGATGATGCCGATCAGCGCGATCAGGCTGAAGTCGAAGCCGGCGGCCATCAGGATCAGGAGTGCGCCGACGCCGGCCGAGGGCAGGGTCGATAGAATCGTGATCGGATGGATGTAGCTCTCGTAGAGGATGCCGAGGATCAGGTAGACCACGACCAGCGCCGCGAGGATCAGCAGGGGCACGGTGCCGAGCGACTGCTGGAACGCCTGCGCCGTACCTTGGAAGCTCGAGTTCAGCGTCGCCGGCGCGCCGAGATCGGCCATCGCCTTCTGCACGGCCTCGGTGGCCTGGCCGAGCGCCACGCCTTGCGCGAGGTTGAAGCTGATCGTGATCGCCGGGAACTGACCCTGATGGCTGATCGAGAGCGAACGGACCGGATCGGTGGTCCAGGTCGCGAACGTTGACAGCGGCACCTGATCGCCGGTCAGCGGCGATTTCAGATAGAGCTTGTTAAGTGAATCGAGGTTGCCCTGCATCTCCGGCAGGATTTCCAGGATCACGTGATAGCTGTTCAGCTGGGTGAAATACTGCGTGACCTGGCGCTGGCCGAAGGCGTCGTAGAGCGTGTCGTCGATCAGCTGCGGCTGGATGCCGTAGCGCGATGCGGTGTCGCGGTTGATCTTGAGCTGGACCGTGGTGCCCTGGGTCTGCTGGTCGGTCGCGACGTCGCGCAGCTCCGGCAGCGTCTGCATCTTCGCGAGAATCTTGGGCGCCCACAAATTGAGCTCGCCGAGGTCGGCGTCCTGCAAGGTGAACTCAAACTGCGTGCGGGTCGGGCGGCCGCCGAGCCGGACGTCCTGGGCCGCCTGCATATAAAGGCGGGCGCCGGCGACCTTCTCGAGCTGGGGACGCAGCCGCGCGATGATCTGCTGCGCCGACGCCTGGCGTTCGTTGCGCGGCTTCAGGGTGATGAACATGTTGCCGTTGTTGCCGGCCCGGCCGCTGCCGCCGATGTTCATCGCCGTGGTGGCGACATCGGGATCGGCCAGCACGATCTTGCCGAGCTCGACCTGCCGCCGCTGCATCTCGGCAAACGAGATGTCCTGGGAGGCTTCGGAGGTCGCGGTGATCAGGCCGACGTCCTGCTGCGGGAAGAATCCCTTTGGAATCAGGACGAACAGATAGACCGACAGCGCCAGGGTGGCGAAGAAGATGACGAGCGTGGTACGGCGCCAGGCGAGAGCGCGGTCGAGTCCGTATTCATAGCCGCGCAGCATCGCGTCGAACGCGCGCTCGCTCCACTGATAAAACTTGCCATGGGTCACTTCGCCATGTGAGCGCAGGAAGCGCGAGGCCATCATCGGCGTCAAGGTCAGCGACACGAACATCGAGACGAAGATGGTCATCGCCAGCACGACGGCGAACTCGCGGAACAGGCGTCCGATGATGCCGCCCATCAGCAGCAGCGGGATCAGCACCGCGACCAGCGAGATACTGATCGACACGATGGTGAAGCCGATTTCCTTGGAGCCTCTGAAGGCGGCCGCGAGCGGCTTTTCGCCTTCCTCGATGTAGCGCGTGATGTTCTCGAGCATCACGATGGCGTCGTCGACGACGAATCCGACCGCGATCGTGAGCGCCATCAGCGACAGATTGTCGAGCGAATAGCCGAATACCCACATCAAGGCGCAGGCGCCTAGAAGCGCCAGTGGCACCGTGATGGCGGGGATGACGGTTGCCCAGAAACTGCGCAGGAAGACGAAGATCACCATCACCACGAGGAAAATGGTCAGCAGCAGCGTAAACTGGACGTCCTCGACGGCGGCGCGGATCGTCGTGGTGCGGTCGCTGATCAGCTCGATCTTGATCGCGGGTGGGATTGCAGCAACGAGCCGAGGCAGGGTGGCCTTGATCCTGTCGACGGTCTCGATGACGTTAGCGCCGGGCTGCTTGAACACCACCAGGAACACGCCGCGTTTGCCGTTGGCCCAGGCTGCCTGCTTGGCATCCTCGGCGCCGGTGACAGCCTGGCCGATGTCCTTGATGCGCAAGGGGCCGCCGTTGCGGTAGGCGATGATGACGTCGTTCCAATCCTTGGACTGCAACAATTGGTCGTTGGCGTAGATCGTGTAGGCGCGCTTGTCGCCGTCGATATTGCCCTTGGGGCTGTCGACCGTGGTGATCGCGATCGCGCTGCGCACGTCCTCCAGGGACAGGCCCTTGGCCACGAGTTTCGCCGGGTCGACCTGCACGCGAACCGATGGCTTCTGCTGGCCGCCGATGAACACCTGCGCGACGCCGGATATCTGGCTGATCTGCTGGGCGAGCTGGGCGTCAATCGAATCGCTGACGGTGGTCAGTGGCAGCGTGTCCGACGTCGCCGACAGCAGCAGGATCGGTGAGTCCGCCGGGTTCACCTTGCGATAGGTCGGCGGCGAGGGCAGGTTCTTCGGCAGCTGGCCGCTGGCGGCGTTGATGGCGCCCTGCACGTCGTTGGCGGCGCCGTCGATGCTGCGGTTGAGGTCGAACTGGATGGTGATCGAGGCAGTGCCCAGATAGCTCGTCGAGGTCATCTGCGCGATGCCGGGAATCTGGGCGAACTGGCGCTCCAGCGGCTGCGCGACCGACGAGGCCATCGTCTCCGGGCTGCCGCCCGGCAGGTTGGCCGTAATCTGGATGGTCGGGAAGTCCACCTGCGGCAGCGGGGCGACCGGCAGCAGGGGATAGGCCACGAGACCGACAAAAAGAATGCCGGCCATCAGCAGCGATGTGCCGATGGGATAACGGATGAAAGGTGCCGAAATCCCGCCTTCGGTCATTCCTGCTGAACCTTGCTTTTCTGAACCGGATCCGAACTCGCCACGGCCGTCGACACGAGACTTCCGGGCTGCACCTTGTATTGACCGCCGGTGATGACTTGTTGACCTGGGCTCAATCCTTCCTCGATGACCGAACGTCCGTCGATGGCGTAGTTGACCTTGATCTTGCGAGCCTCGGCCTTGTTGTCCTGGCCGACGGTATAGGCGTAGAGGCCGTTGGTGGAATGCAGCACCGCGTCATCGGGGACGATGGTCGCATCCTTCAGGGTCCGCACCAGCAGGCGTGTCGACACCGATTGTCCCGGCCACAGCGTGTGTTCCTTGTTGGCGAACACCGCCTTGAGCCGAATAGTCCCGCTGGTCGTATCGACCTGGTTGTTGATGACGGCGAGCTTACCCTCGGCCAGCGTCTTCTTGCCGTCGGTGGTGAACGCAATCACCTTGAGCTCGCCGGACTTCTGGCCCTCGCTGATATAAGGCAGCTGGTCTTCGGGCGCTGTGAAGATCACCGTGATCGGCTCGACCTGGGCGATGGTGACGACGCCGGTCTGGGTCGAGGCGTTGACGATGTTGCCGATATCGACTTGGCGGAGGCCGGCGACGCCGGTGATCGGCGACTTGACCTGGGTGTAGTCGAGCTGGGTCTGGGCGTTGGCGATCGCGGCTTCGTCGGCGGCGATCTGGGCGGTGAGCTGGGCAACGGTAGAGCGTTGCGTATCGGTTTGCTGCCGCGTCGCGAATTCACCGAGCTTGGTGTAGCGCTGCAGATCGAGATTGGCGTTGGCGAGATTGGCCTCGTCCTGCGCCTTCTTGGCCTTGGCCTGATCGAAGGCGGCCTGGAACGGGCGCGGATCGATCTCGACCAGGAGATCGCCTTGCTTGACCATTTGGCCCTCGGTGAAGGCAATCTTGTCGATCTGGCCGTCCACCCGGGTCCGGACTTGTACGGTGTTGAAGCCCTGCACCGTGCCGAGGCCGGTGAGGTAGACAGGGAAGTCGGCCTTCTGGACCGGCGCAACGCTGACGGGCACGGCGGGGGCCCGCGGCGGACCCTTCTGCGCGGTCTGGGCTTTCGCGGCCTCAGACGCCGAGAAGCGCTGCCAACCGTAATAGCCGCCTCCGGCCACAGCTGCGATGATGACAATCCACAGGATCGGCCGTGACTTTTTCATATCTATTCGTATCGGCTTGTATGCCCAAAGGAACGAAATGCGACGCCAGCAAACGGGTTCCCGGCGCCTGTTGTATAATACACGCCAAGTTCCAGTGTAAACAGCACTATCGGTTGAGAATCCTAAACAATTGGAAAGCTTTGCACCCCTTAGGCAGACGGGTGACGCCGCGGTGTGCAGTGCTGCATTTTCCCGCTGTAAGCCGGCAAAGTGCAAAAGCTGGGCAGTGCTCGCGGACCGCGTGAGTGGTCACTCATGCGCGTGGCGTTGCACGCGGCAGGACGCATCTTCAATGTTTCGGAGTAATCGCAATTAGGACGGTTCTAAACCGGCCGTGTGCCGTTTCGGTTGTCAGGAAAATCAGTGTCGTTCATATCGGGCCGCACAAAGGAAGCATATGATGGACGAGCTGAACGGCAAGCTGATCGCGTGTCAGATTCTGATCACGGGGTTGATCGCACGCGTCGCCAATGAGCAGCGCGATCCCTTGCGCTTCCTCACCGACTTCCGAGACGAGATCAAAGCCGTCGTCAAAGGCGTCAATATCGCCGGCATGGACAATTCGGATCGCGTGCGCGCGACCGCGCAGCGCACCGTCGACGAATTGTTCTCGCTTATGAAGCCGCCGAGCAGCGACTGACGGCTGCGCAAAATGACGCGCGAAGACAATCGCGGCTGTGTCTGGCTGCTTCAATGTGTCGCGCGACATTTCGGTTATTTCAGATTCGCAATTTTAGAATCGATTTGAACTAGAGCGATTCAAGTGGTCGCGCGCGCCTGCTCGCATTGACCTGATTTTTCGTGATGGATAGCACCACCTCATCGTTCGTCGCGCATGTTGCGTATCGACGAACTTTAAATGGGGTGTGTTGGAATGGGGCTCGCGGTGGCTCCGCGATCGTTGCGTGCGATCGCGGCAAGAAATTCATTTGAACTCGATGGCTATTCCGGCAAGGCGGTGTCGGCCGTTGCCGGCCTGATTGCGGTGGCGTCGATGTCGAGCGGCGCGCAGGCGCAGCAGTCGAGCCTGCCGCCGGTGAATGTCGATGCACCGGTCGAGCGTTCGCGTCCGGCGGCCTCGAAGCCGACGCCGGAGCAGGTCCGCGCGCGCAACGCGCTTCGCCGCGCCGCGCAGCGCCGGCAGGCGCAGCAGCAGGCTGCCGCCGCCGCACCGGCGCCAGCCGGCGCCGTCGATCGCAATCCCTATGCCGATCCTGCTGCGCCCTACAAGGTCGACCACGTCCAGGCCTCCGGCAAGTTTCCCGAGCCGATGCTGAACACGCCGAAGACGATCACGGTGCTCAGCAAGGAGGTGCTGGAGGACAAGAACGCCACGACGCTGAAGGAGATCGGGCGCTCGACCGCTGGTGTGACGCTGGGGTCGGGCGAGGGCGGCAACGCCTTCGGCGACCGCTTCTTCATCCGCGGCTTCGATGCGCGCAACGACGTCTTCATCGACGGCATCCGCGATCCCGCCGTATCGATCCGGGAGAACTTCTTCACCGAGCAGATCGAGATTTTGCGCGGACCGGCATCGTCATATGCGGGCCGCGGCACCGCCGGCGGCGCCATCAACATCGTCACCAAGCAGGCCGGCGACGTCAACTTCAAGCGGATGGATACCGAGTTCGGGACCGACAGGACCAAGCGCGTCACGCTTGACGTCAACCAGGTCGTCGATCCCTCGTTCTCGGTGCGCACCGGCGGCCTGTTCCAGGACGCCAATGTCGCCGGCCGCAACTACGTGACTGACGATCGCTGGGGCACCTTCCTGTCGACCAAGTATACCCCGACCAACGACATTAAGATCACGACGAACTACGTCCACACCGATCTCAGCGGCCTGCCCGATTTCGGCGTGCCCTATTACAAGCAGGGCAACGTGCCGGTGACGTCGGCCGGCATTCCGCGCGGGACCTGGTACGGCTTCCTCAACCGCGACTTCCAGACCGCGCGGCAGGATTTCGGCACTGCGACCGCGGAGTACAAGGTCAACGACGCCATCACACTGAGCAGCAAGGTGCGCGGCGAGCATTCGCTGCTCAACTATATCGGCACGCTGCCGCAGAACCCGGTGACGACCAACATCAATCCGCTGCTCTGGACCACGACGGCGAGTGCGCAGAGCCGCTACCAGACCGTGGATGTGTGGGCCAACCAGAACGAGGCCACGTTCAAGCTCGACACCGGCGGGGTCAAGCACACGGCGGTGTTGGGCGTCGAATACACCAACGAGAACATCTCGATCGACCGTTATTCGGGCCTCGCATCGGAGCTGGCCGGCGCCGGCTTCACGAGCAACGGGGCTCTCCCGGGGATCAATCTCTACTCACCCCAGTCCACTTATGTCGGTGGCTTCGGTACGCCGTCGCTGACGGGCAATCCGACACGCTATGGCGTCAACACCAGCAGCGTCTACGTCATGGACACTGCGAACTGGCAGGACACCATCATCGTCAATGGGGGCATCCGCTATGACGGCTACAGCATGAGCTCGTCCACCAACGCGGCCTATCTGAAAATGAACTCCGATCTGGTCAACTACAACGTCGGCCTGGTCTACAAGCCGACGTCGATCGGCAGCATCTATGCGGCCTATGCGACCTCGGCCAATCCGTTCGGGTCGGAGCTTGACGCGACCGCCACCGATTACGGCGGCGTTCCCGCCAACACGACCGTTCTGCTGGGACCCGAGCGCAACAAGGCGGCCGAGGTTGGCACCAAGTGGGAGCTCGCCGATCGTCACCTGCTGGTCAGCGCGGCGCTGTTCCAGACCACGAAGGACAACGCGCGCGAGACCAACGCCGCGGGTTTGCTGACCTCGAATGCGGCCTACCGCATCCAGGGCATCGATATCGAGGCCGAGGGCAAGATCACCGATCGCTGGAGCATCTTCGGTGGCCTGGTGCTGATGCAGTCCAAGGTGACGCAGAGCAACATCGCCTCCAATCTCGGCCTGCAACTCGCCAACGTCGCGCACCAGTCGTTCAGCATGCTGACCAAGTACAAGTTCGACGGCGATTGGGAAGTCGGCGGACAGGCCGTGTACCGCTCCAAGGTCTATGGCGGCACGTTCGCGGCCAACACCGGCAACGAGCTACCGAGCTACTGGCGCTTCGACGCGTTCGTCGAGAAGAAGATCGACAAAAACTGGACCATGAAGTTCTACGCGCAGAACCTCACCAACAAGCTCTACTACGACACGCTCTATCGCAGCGCCGTGCCGTTCGTCGCGGTCGCGCCGGGGCGGGCGTTCTATCTGATCACGACGGCCAAGTTCTGATGAAGTTCTGATGAAGTTCTGATTGCGCCGATCCAAATCCGGGGTGCCTGCTACGGCAGCTATCCCTCCGCTTCAGTCACCCATTGCGATGCGCGAGAGCCGGCATTGCAGGGTCATACACCGGCTCCAGTTTAGAACACTTACAAACTCGAATTTAGAACAGTTCAAGCTCGAGTTTAGAATCGTTTTGATCTGGATCGATTCAAGGTTGCTGCTGCCGTGACTTCGTTGACCCTCTTTGCCCCGCTCGTTACCACCAGTGTGTCGCATTGTCGCAATGCGACACACTGCAGAAATGGAATGGGGTACAGGATGGGTATGGCGAGAACTCCGCGGTCGTTGCGTTCGACCGCGGCGCGGGGATCATTTGGCAGCAATTTCGATGTTGCGGCCGGCAAGACCGCTTCCACCGTTGCGAGTCTGATTGCGGTCGCGTCCGTCTCGACCGGCGCGCAGGCTCAGCAGTCAACTCTGCCGCCCGTGAACGTCGACGCGCCGAAAGAGCGGCTGCGCTCCACCGCCGCGAAGCCGACGCCCGAGCAGGTCCGCGCCCGCAACGCGCTGCGCCGTGCCGCACAGCGTCAGCAGGCTGCAACGGGCCCGGTTCTCGATGCGGCCGGTCCGGCGCCCGATCGCAATCCCTATGCGGACCCGGCTGCGCCCTACAAGGTCGATCATGTCCAGGCAGGCGGCAAGTTTCCGGAGAAGTTGGTCGACACGCCAAAGTCGATCACTGTTCTGAGCAAGGAAGTGCTCGAGGACAAGAACGCCACGACGCTAAAGCAGGCCATTCTCAGCACCGCCGGTGTGACCCTGGGCACGGGCGAGGGCGGCAACGCCTTCGGCGACCGCTTCTTCATCCGCGGCTTCGATGCCCGCAACGACGTCTTCATCGATGGCGTGCGCGATTCCGGTGTCAGCGTTCGTGAAAATTTCTTCACCGAGCAGGTCGAGATTTTGCGCGGGCCGGGATCGACTTTCGCGGGCCGTGGCACGGCCGGTGGCGCGATCAACATCGTCACCAAGCAGGCGACCACCGAGAAGAGCTTCTACAACATGGACACCACGTTTGGCACCGACAAGACCAAGCGTGTCGTGCTCGACGTCAACCAGGTGATCGATTCGACCTGGTCGGTGCGTGCGGGCGGCATGTTTCAGGACGCGGGCGTCGCCGGACGCGATTACGTCAAGGACAATCGCGACGGCGCATTTGTGGCCACGACCTGGAAGCCGATTGATGCGGTCAAGATCCAGGCCAACTACATCCACACCGAGCTGACCGGACTGCCGGATTTCGGTGTGCCCTACTACCGGCCGAGCACGGCCAGCACCGCGGGCGGACCGTTCCCCGACTTCGGCGCCAATCGCAACAACTGGTACGGCTTCGCCAACCGTGACTTCTTCCGGACGGGGCAGGACATTGGCTCGCTCAATGCCGAAGTTCAGATCACGCCTGATTTGCTGATCACCAACAAGTTCCGGGATTCCTATTCAACCCAGAATTACATCGGTACGCTTCCGGAGGGTCCGGTTCTTGCCACGCCGCTTTCGGCCTCGACACTCAGCGCCAATCCGCAGAGCCGCTTCCAGACTGTCAACGTGATCGCCAATCAGACCGAGGCGACCTACAAGTTCAACGACGATGCCGGCTTCAAGCACACCGCGCTCGCCGGTTTCGAATACGACAATGAAAGGTTGTCGATCGACAAATATCTCGGTCTTAGCTCCGAAGCCCTGGGCGGCTTCAGCGGAACCGGATCGTTATCCGGCGTTAGCGTCTTCAATCCGCAGTTCACGAATCTTCCGTTCGGAATTCCCGGAGGTCTGTCGGGTTTGCCCACCAAGGTCACAATCGACACCAAGAGTGTCTATGTGATGGACAGTGCGAACTACAACGATCTGCTCATCCTGAATGGCGGCTTCCGCTATGATGACTACAACATCAAGGTGAGCGGGTATGGCACCGTTGGCGGTGTCGCCAATACCTTCGGTCAGCAGCAGCAAGAGTACGGATTGCCGAACTTCAATCTCGGTCTGACGCTGAAGCCGCTGCCGAACGGCAGTGTTTATGTTGCCTATGCCACATCATCGAACCCAGTCGGTGCTGAATTCGACGGGACGAGCGTTCAGTATGGTGGCCTTGCTCCGTCACTCAACGGGAATCCGAACCAGATCTTCGGTCCCGAAAAGAACAAGGCGATCGAGTTGGGGACCAAATGGGAGCTGTTCAACAGGCATCTGTTGCTGACCGCTGCGTTGTTCCAGACCGAGAAGGACAACGCGCGTGAATCCCGCAATGTGGCAGGGGCCGGAGGAAGCATCGTATCCCTCATCACTGCAGGTGCAGCCTATCGCATCCGCGGTATCGACCTCGGCGTCGGCGGTAAGATCACCGACAAATGGAGCGTCTTCGGCGGTCTGGTGCTGATGCAATCGGAAGTCACGAAGTCGCTAATTCCGCCTGCGAACCCAATTCTCTACGCGACGAACGTCGGCCTGCCGCTCTCGAACGTGGCGCATCAGTCATTCAGCATGCTCAGCAAGTACCAGCTGAACGACACGTGGGAACTTGGTGGCCAGGCGGTGTACCGCTCGAAGATTTACGGCGGCACATTCCTCGCGGCCAACCAGGGCACGTCGATCCCGAGCTACTGGCGGTTCGACGCGTTCGCGGAAGCCAAGATCGACAAGAACTGGCAGCTCAAGCTGTTCGTCAACAACATCTTCGACAAACGCTACTATGACGCACTGTACCAGAGCGCCGCGCCCTTCGTGCTGGAAGCACCGGGCCGCGCCGCCTACCTGGTGATCTCTGCGCGCTACTGATGGAGAGATGACGAGGTGCCATGCTGACATGCATAGACGGTGTCCTGAGCAAGGATGACGTGGCGGATTTCCGCCGCATCATGGACGCCAACGAATGGGAGGACGGCCGTTCCACCGCGGGCGCGCAGTCGGCCATGGTCAAGCGCAACGAGCAGTTGCCGCCGGATAGCGAGGTCGCGCGCAAGCTCGGCCATCGTATCATCTCGGCGCTGACGGCGAACCCGCGATTTCTGGCCGCGGCGATCCCGCTTCAGATCTTTCCGCCGCTGTTCAACCGCTATGCGGCGGACAGCGGCCACCATTTCGGACTGCATGTCGACAACGCGATCCGCGGCGACCGGCTGACCGGCCTTCGCATCCGCACGGATCTCTCGGTCACGCTGTTCCTCAGCGAGCCCGAGGATTACGACGGTGGCGAACTTGTGATCGAGGACACCTACGGCTCGCACGAAGTCAAGTTGCCAGCCGGGGACTGCGTGCTCTATCCCTCGACCAGCCTGCATCTGGTCACCCCGGTGACCAGAGGGGCGCGGGTTGCGTCTTTCTTCTGGGTTCAGAGCATGATACGGGAAGATCAAGCCCGCAGCATGATCTTTGACCTCGACACCGCCATTCAGGCACTGGTGGCTCGGCTCGGGCGTGACGATCCCGAAACGGTCAAATTGACGGGTATCTATCACAACCTCATTCGCATCTGGGCCGAAGTATGAAGATCACATCTTTCCAAGCAAGCCTCGCTGCAGCCGTGCTGCTGGCGGCCACCTGGCTCGCTGCTCCTGTTTCTGCCCAGACACAAACCCAGCCGGCGGCGCCGGCACGGCCGGTTGCGGCACCGGCACCTGTGGCGGCTCAGCCGGCTCCGGCTGCTCCTACCGTCGCGGCGCAGCCCAGTGCGATTGCGGCGCCCGCGCCGTCGACTACCGCCCCCGCGCTGGTTAGGCCTGCAGCCGCCGCGCCCAGCGCGACCGAGGCTGCCGTGGCCCCGGCATCCGACACGGGTGGCACTGCGAAGGCCGGCATCGTGCCGGCGATGAAGGAACTGTCGCCCTGGGTTATGTTCATGTCGGCGGACATCATCGTGAAGGCGGTGATGATCGGGCTTGCCTTCGCCTCGCTCGTGACCTGGACGGTGTTCATCGCGAAGTCGATCGAGCTGTCGGTCGCGTCCGCCAAGCTCCGTTCGGCGTTGAAGAAGGTCGCGGAGGTGCGCTCGCTTGCGGAAGCCCAGATGGCGCTCGGCAGCAAGGAGGGCATCCTGCCGTCGTTCCTGACGGCCGCGCTGCGTGAGGCGCGGATGTCGGCCGGCCTGTCCAGCGATACCGGCATCAAGGAGCGCGCGGCCTCGAGCTTCGCCGAGATCGTGCGCGCGGAGCAGCGGCGCATCCGCATCGGAATGGGCTTCCTCGCCACCATCGGTTCGACATCGCCCTTCGTCGGCCTGTTCGGCACCGTGTGGGGCATCATGAACAGCTTCATCGGCATCTCGAAGTCGCAGACCACCAACCTCGCGGTGGTCGCGCCGGGCATCGCCGAGGCGCTGCTCGCCACCGCCATCGGCCTTGTCGCGGCGATTCCCGCCGTCATCATCTACAATCACTTCTCGCGCGTGACGAAGAGCTATCTCGAGCTCGTCAGCCGCGCCTCGGGTGCTGCGGCCCGGCTGTTGTCGCGCGATCTCGACCGCAGCCATGGCAGCGCGCATTCGCGCGCGGCGGAGTAGGCCATGGCAGTCTCGCTCACCGACAACGATGACGACGACGATTTCGCGGAAACGCATGAGATCAACGTCACGCCGTTCATCGACGTCATCCTGGTGCTGCTGATCATCTTCATGGTCGCTGCACCTCTGTCGACGGTCGATCTGCCGATCGACCTGCCGACCTCGAGCGCGACGCCACAGAAGAAGCCGGACAAGCCGACCTATGTCAGCATCAAGCCCGATCTGACGCTCGCGATCGGAGAAAATACGGTCAAGCGGACCGATTTGGTCAGCTCGCTCGACGGGATCGCCGACATGAGCAAGGACAAATACGTGTTCCTCCGCGCCGACAAGGCCGTGCCTTACGGCGAGTTGATGGGCGTCATGGAAATCCTGCGGTCCGGCGGCTATTCTCGGATCAAGCTGGTGGCGCTCGAAGCACCTCCTGCGGCGGCTGGGCCGGCGCAGGGGGCGGTCCAACCCTGATGGCAGCGCGATGTCCGACCCTGTGATCGAGGCGAAACCATCGCGGCGGCTCTGGATTCTGGCCGCGATTGCCGCGATCGGCCTGCATCTCGGCGGGGCCGCGCTGGCCCTCGCCAACCTTCGTGCCGACGACGGTGACGACGGCCTCGGCGCCAACGGCGCCGAATATGCCGTCGAGATGACCTCGCCGAAGCTCCCGGAGACGGATCTGCCGCCTGGCCCGGACAGCGAAGCCTCGCAGTTCCAGCCGCAACAGATGCAGCAGCAGGCCGAGGTGAAAGAGACTGATCTGCCGAAGGAAATACCTCAGGAAGCCGAAGACCCGGACCGCCTCGTCACCGAAAACGAATCCAAGAAGCCGGTCGAGGACACCACCAAGGTGGCCAAGGTCGAAACCCAGGCGGTCGAGGAGATGCCGAACGCGCAGGAATCGGCGAGGCAGGCCCTGAACGAAGACGCGCGCGAGGATGAGAAGGCGGCCGCCCCACACCAGGGCATCGGCAAGGATATTCGCAAGCTGACGGCCGAGTGGGGCAAGCGGATCAGCGCCTATTTCGAGCTTCACAAGCGCTATCCCAAGGACAAGAGCAAGACGACGACGGTCAAGCTCAGCCTGGTCCTGAACCGCCGCGGCAATGTCGTTTCCGTCGACGTGGCCGAGTCCTCAGGCGATCCGGCCTTCGACAGCGAGGCCATCTCGATGGTGCGCCGCTCGGATCCCGTGCCGGTCCCACCGGCCGACCTCACGGACGATCAATTCGCCTTCAGCCTGCCGGTGAATTTCAAGAAGCCGCCGAAATAAACGGCCAGAGCATGATCCGGAAAAGTGCGAAGCGGTTTTCCGAAAAGATCATGCTCAAACGATAGGCTAAAGCGCGATGACGTCATCGCGCTTTAGCCGTCAGCGCCAGTAGAGCTTGATCGAGACGTAGACTACGACCAGGCAGGCGAAGATCAGCGCCACCGGGAGGGGGCGCTTTTCGGTCCCACCAAACATCGTCGCCCCGAACCTGGCGGCCTTCTTCGGCTTGGGGGCCGGGCGCCGGAAGGCGGTAACATTGTCCGCCACCGGCTCAGCCGGCCGGCTGCGGACATCGGGCGGGTTCCCGGCGCCGCCCATCTCCAGATAATAGGATTTGTAGACCTCGGCGATGGTGGCCTCTGCCGCTTCGCCCTCGCTCATCCGCTGCAAGAGCTTCTTGTAGCCGTCGAGGAAGCCCTGTGCGTCCTCGGGCAGAGCCGACAACCCATTCAGCTTGGCCATCATCTTCCAGGTGGCGAAATCGGCGCGGGCACGGGTGTCGGCGCGTCGCGCGATCAGCATATCGGCAGCTTTGACCAAGTTGGCCTCTAGCCCTTCGGCTTTGTCTTCAAGTGCAGGATACTCAAGTGCAGAGTCTTGAAGTGCAGGATCTTTAACGCTTCAACTACGCATTGCCGGTCAGCAAGAGAACAGCTTGAATCACATAACCGGTCAACGTTCGCAGTATTGCTGAAATAACATCAAGATTTAGACCGAACTGGGAACCCGCCAGCGGCAACAGGATCAAGAGCGCAATCAGGATCATCATGCCGAACGGCTCGAGCCGCGACAGGGGCAGGGCGAGCGGCCGCGGCAACAGCCCGACCGCGACCCGTCCGCCGTCGAGCGGCGGGATCGGCATCATGTTGAAGACCGCGAGCACGGCGTTGATCAGCAGCGCATTCTTGAGGTTGTCGAAAATCCATTGCGCCGAACCGGCCGGAGCCCAGGGCAGCGCATGGAGAGCGAGGCCTGCTGCGAGCGCCAGCAGGATGTTGGTGACGGGGCCGGCCAGGGCGACCCAGACCATGTCGAGCCTGGGATTCTTGAGATTGCGATAATTCACCGGGACCGGCTTGGCGTAGCCGAACAGGAACGGCGAATGCGCAAACAGCAGCATCGCCGGCAGGATCAATGTGCCGAACGGGTCGATGTGGCGGAGCGGGTTGAAGCTGACGCGGCCGAGCTGGAAGGCCGTGTTGTCGCCAAGACGATGCGCGACGAAACCGTGCGCGGCTTCATGGAAGGTGATGGCGAGCACCAGCGGCAGCACCCACACCGAGAGGTCATAGTAGGAAATGTTCACGTCGCATCTCGCCCGGTTTTGCCTGTCGCCTTGCAGGCGACCTGGCCAAACCGGCGGTGCAGCAACGCTTCACCTCAACATAGGGTGGCCGGTTCCGAAATGCCACGCTGCAAATGATCGGTCGGGCCCGGCAGCCTTGGCGCCGAGGCTTGTCTTGGCGCGGAGCCTGCCGCCGGAGGGGCTACGTCGGGATCGTCCCCATATATTGGATTATACTTTCCTCGAGCGCGACCCAGCCGATCTTCTCGCTGACCCAGATATGCTCGGTCGGTGTGAAGGCGTTGCGGTCGTCAAACGTCGCGAGCGCCACGCCCGCCAGCGTACCGTTGCGGCGCCAGGAGAATAGCCGCGTGCCGCATGTCTTGCAGAATACGCGGTCGATATTCTCCGACGACGCATAGCGGCCGGTGTCGCCCTCGACGGTCAGCGCTTTCTGGTCGAACTGGGCGCGGGCGAAGTAGGGCGAGCCCATCGCCTTTTGACAGATGCGGCAATGGCAGATGCGCACGTTCAGCGGCTCGCCTTCCGCCTTGAACCGCACCGCGCCGCACAGGCATCCACCTTCCCGGATCATGGTTCAGGCCACCCGCCATTCGCTGACCTGGCGGGCCATGTTCCAATTGAGCTCATCGAGTTCGACATCCATCCTGGTCTTCGGCCGGCTCACATTGGTGAAGGCGGCCCAGCAGAAGCCGCCATGGGTTCTGACCGCAATGGTGCTGGTACCGGGCAGGCTGCCATTGTGCCACCAGTTTCCTGACTTGTTAATGCAAAAGCCCTTTGCGTAGTCCGCACTGTAGCTCGGCGCCGTGGTCATGACCTCGATGCTGCGCGGCCGCAGGATGTTCGCAGGCCGGGCATAGCCGTCGACGTGCATCAGGAATTGCACGAGGTCCGTCGGCGTCGCGATCCAGCCGCCATGGGAATCCATCCGCCGGACATTCATCTCGTAGGGACTTTCGACCTTGCAGTAATAGGCGACCTCGCCGGGCTGGCGCTGATCGCGGGTGTTGCCGGCGATCGTCATGTCGGTGACGCCGCAGCGCCCGAGCACCTCGGTGCGGACGTGTTCGGCGTAGTGCTGGCCGGTGAGCTTCTCGATGACGCGGCCCAGCACGCAATAGCCAAAATTGGAGTAGGCGTAGTGCTGCCCCGGCGGACGGTCCAGCGGCCGGTTCGCCAGCGTCCACGTGATCAGCTGCGCATGGTCCATGTGCGGATGCGTGAACATGGGATCGCGGTTGTCGTTGGTCCAGCCGCCGCCGGTATGCGTCAGGAGATGCTCGAGCGTGATCTGGTCAATGCCGGGCGAGTAGGGCGGCGCGCCGTAGTCGGTGCCGAGCAGCGCGCCGGGGCCGAACACGCGGTCGGTGAGCTTGACGCGATTCTCCTCGATCAGCCTGAACAGCGTGACCGAGGTGATCATCTTGCTGACGCTTGCGATGCGAAACAGATGCTGCGGTGTCGCTGCTTCATTCTGCTCGCGATCGGCAACGCCGAAGGCGGCCTGATGGACGATCGCACCGGCATAGCCGATCGCGAAGGAGAGCCCCGGCACCTCGAACTTGTCCATGAAGATCTGCGCCAGCCGGCCCATCGCCGTGCGTTCGGCCGGCGAGGGCGGGCGGATGCTCGGCGGGTTGGGTGCGAGCTGCGCGAGTGTCGTCGATGACAGCAGCGGCAACGCGCCTGCGCTCGCTGCGAGCTTCACAAAATCCCGACGTCCTAGGTCCATGGTCCGCCCCCTCGGACGGCCAGTGCTTCAGTAGGTCGCCCGTCCCCCGGAAATATCAAAGACCGCGCCGGTGGAGAAGGCACAATCTTCGGATGCAAGCCACGCCGCCATCGCGGCGAGCTCTTCCACCAGGACGAAGCGCGCTTTGGGGATCTTCGCCAGCATGAAGTCGATATGCTGCTGCGTCATCTGGTCGAAGATCGCCGTCTTCGCCGCAGCCGGCGTCACCGCGTTCACGAGAATGTCATGGGCGGCGAGCTCCTTGCCGAGCGACTTCGTCAGCGCGATCAGTCCGGCCTTGGACGCCGAATAGTGCGAGGCGTTCGGATTGCCTTCCTTACCGGCGATCGAGGCGATGTTCACGATCCGCCCGTATTTCTGCTTGAGCATCACAGGCACGATGGCCTTGCAGACGATGAAGGGGCCGTCGAGGTTGATGCGCAGCACCTTGCGCCATTCCTCGAGATCGGTCTCCCAGACCGGCTTGTTGACGCCGGCGATGCCGGCATTGTTGACGAGGATGTCGATCTTGCCGAAGGCGGCAAGCGTCGCGTCGCGCGCCTGATCGACGCCGGCGGTGTCGGTGACGTCGACCTTGAAGACACGGACGTTGTCGCCGATCTCCTTCGCCGTCTTCTCCGCCAGCGCGGCGTCGAAATCCCAGATCGCGACCCTGGCGCCGGAAGCTACGAAGCGCTCGGCGATCGCGCGGCCAAAACCCTGCGCGCCGCCGGTGACGACAGCGACGCGGCCGTTGAGATCAATCTTGTTCATGAGATGTGATCCCCGGAGTGATCAGAGCATGTAGCCACCGTCGACGACGAGGTCGACGCCGGTGGTGAAGGCGCTTTCGTCACTGCCGAGATAGACCGCCATGGACGCGATCTCGTCGGCGGTGCCGAGCCGGCCCATCTTCTGGCGGGAGATGAACATATCCTTGCCCTGCGGCCCTTGGGCTGCGGCGCGATCAAGCATCGACGGCGTTTCGACAGTGCCGGGGCAGATCGCGTTGCAGCGGATGCCCTTGGTGATGAAGTCGAGCGCGACAGCGCGGGTCAGCAGCGACACCGCTGCTTTCGACGAGCTGTAGACGTAGCGGTTCGCCGGCGGTCGCAATGCCGCGCAGGACGAGATGTTGACGATGCTGCCGCCACCGCCCGCGAGCATCCCGGGCAGGAATGCCTTGATGGTCCGGTGCATCGACTTGACGTTGAGGTCGAACGAGAAATCGAAATCCTCCTCCGAGCACTCCAGAATGGTGCCGTGATGCACGAAGCCGGCGGCATTGAGCAGGATATCGATCTTGCCGATACGCTTGGCGAAGGCGTTGACATCGGCGGTGTTGCGGACGTCGAGCTTTGCGGTCTCGGCGATGCCTTCCTTGGTCAGGCCCGCGATGCCGGCTTCGTTGATGTCGGTGGCGATGACGGTTGCGCCTTCACGCGCGAATGCGAGGGCGCATGCGCGCCCGATGCCCGCGGCTGCAGCCGTGATGACGGCGCGCTTACCTTTGAGGCGGTCTGCCATTTTGTTCTCCCTTGTGTTCATTCGAATGCCAACGCCACCTCATTGCGAGGAGCCCGCGACAAAATTGCAAAGCAATTTTGCGCTGGTGCGACGAAGCAATCCAGCACTGTCTCCGCGGAGATATCTCTGGATTGCTTCGCTTCGCTCGCAATGACGGTGTGGCTGCTAGTGATTATCCCGCGCCACGCCAAAGGTGCCGGCGACGTTCTGGTAGCGCGTGGCGATCTCCACGCAGGCGCCGGTGGCGTGCTGGCCAACCGTGTTGCGATAGAGCTCCTGCCACGGCGTCTGGTTCGCCGGATGCTTGAAGCCGCCATTGGCCTTGAGCTCGGCGTGGCGCTTCTTCAGCTCGTCGTCCGAGATCAGGATATTGGCGCTGCCCTTGTTGAGGTCGATGCGGACCTTGTCGCCGGTCTTGAGGATCGCGAGCCCGCCGTTGGCGGCCGCTTCCGGTGAGGCGTTCAGGATCGACGGTGAGCCCGAGGTACCCGACTGGCGGCCGTCGCCGATGCAGGGCAGGGAGTGGATGCCGCGCTTGATCAGGGCGGCCGGCGGCTGCATGTTTACGACCTCGGCGCCGCCGGGATAGCCGATCGGGCCGGTGCCGCGGATGAACAGCACGCAGCGTTCGTCGATGTCGAGCGAGGCATCGTCGATCCGCGCGTGATAATCCTCCGGGCCCTCGAACACGATGGCGCGGCCCTCGAAGGCGTTGAGATCCCCGGGGCTGCTCAAGTAGCGGTCGCGGAATTCCTTGGAGATCACAGAGGTCTTCATGATCGCGGAATCGAACAGATTGCCCCTCAGCACCAGGAAGCCCGCATCCTTCACCAGCGGCTTGTCATAGGCCCGGATCACGTCGTTATCGGGCTTGGGCGCATCCTTGCAGTTCTCGCCGATGCCGCGGCCGTTCACCGTGACCGCGTCCTCATGGATGCGCTTGTGCTTCATCAATTCGCGCACCACGGCCGGCACGCCGCCGGCGCGGTGGAATTCCTCGCCGAGATAGAAGCCGGCCGGTTGCATGTTGACCAGCAGCGGCACGTCGTGGCCGAATTTCTGCCAGTCGTCGATCGACAGCTCCACGCCGATGTGGCGGGCCAGCGCATTGATGTGGATCGGCGCGTTGGTCGAGCCGCCGATCGCCGAGTTGATGACAATGCAGTTCTCGAACGCCTTGCGGGTCAGGATGTCCGACGGCTTGAGGTCTTCCCAGACCATCTCGACGGCGCGCTTGCCGGTCTCGTAGGCGATCTGGCCGCGCTCGCGGTAGGGGGCGGGGATGGCCGCGCAGCCCGGCAGAGAGAAGCCGAGCGCTTCGGCGAGCCCGTTCATGGTCGAGGCCGTGCCCATGGTGTTGCAATGGCCGACCGAGGGCGCCGAGGACGCCACGATCTCCATGAACTCTTCATAATCGATCTCGCCGGCGGCAAGCCGCTCGCGCGACTTCCAGACGATGGTGCCGGAGCCGGTGCGCTCGCCGGCATGCCAGCCGTTGAGCATCGGGCCGCCCGACAGCACGATCGCGGGCAGGTTCACGGTCGCCGCCGCCATCATGCAGGCCGGGGTGGTCTTGTCGCAGCCGGTGGTCAGCACCACGCCGTCGAGCGGATAGCCGTAGAGGATCTCGACCAGGCCGAGATAGGCGAGGTTGCGGTCGAGCGCCGCGGTCGGGCGCTTGCCGGTCTCCTGGATCGGGTGGGTCGGGAATTCCATCGCAATGCCGCCGGCCTCGCGGATGCCTTCGCGGACACGGTGGGCCAGCTCAATATGATGCCGGTTGCAGGGGGAGAGGTCGTTGCCGGTCTGGGCGATGCCGATGATCGGCTTGCCGGACTGCAGCTCTGAGCGGGTGAGGCCGTAGTTCAGATAGCGCTCCATGTAGAGCGCCGTCATCCCCGGATTATGCGGGTTGTTGAACCATTCCTGCGAGCGAAGGTGGCGGCGGGTGCCGTTACCGGCGGGCGCATGCCCATTGGTTGGCTTTTTTGTCATTGGTTTCTCCTTCAATGCAAACGCGCGGACCGACGTCCGGGATGTCGATCGATGCGATGCCCGGCAGCGCGAGCATGTAACGACGGCCCGCCTGCTGGCGAACGTTTCCTCACAAATGCGATACTACTCATGGGTCGTTGGTAACGCTATCATTTTGTACGACTGGCGCCCATTCCGGCGCGCGCGGGCCGGCTGCTGGCCGCTGCGTCTGCGAGCTCTGCCGCTCGATCACGGTAAAGCCGAGATCGAGCACGGGCTCTTGGGGACGCTTGCCTTCGATCGCCTCGATCAGCATCGCGGCAGCGGCGCTGCCCATTTCGTAACGGTTGGTCCGCACACTCGTCAGCGTCGGCACCGAGGAGGCCATGAATTCGAGGTCGTTGAAGCCGACGATCGCGATCTGCTCGGGGACCGCGATCTCCCGGCGCCGGCATTCGAAGAGCACGCCGAGCGCGAGGTCGTCATTGGCGCAGAACACCGAGTCGATGCCGGACTCGCGCGCGAGCAGATCGGCGAACAGCGCGCCGCCGAGCGTCACCGAGGTCGGCGTCGCCGTCGTCACGATCAGTCTTTGGTCGAACAGGCCGGCGTCCTTCATGGCCGCGACATAGCCGTCGAGCCGGCGCTGCACCCGCGGGTCCATGCGTGCGCCGACGAAGCCGACCTTGCGGTGGCCCTGCGCGAACAAATGAGCAATCGCCGCGCGCGCTGCATCATAATGGGAAAAGCCGATCATCATGTCGACCGGGTTGGGCCCGATCTCCATGATCTGCACGATCGGGCAGTCGGCCGCCTCCAGCATCGCGCGCGATTCCGTGGTCTGGTCGATGCCTGTGACGATCAGTCCCGCCGGCTTCTGCGCCAGAAACAGGCGCAACAGCTTCTCCTCCTGGAGAATGGAGTAGCGTGTGTTGGACAATTGGATCGAGTAGGGGCTGCCTTCGAAAGCGTCATAGATGCCGCGCAGCACGTCGGAGAACACGTTGTTGGTCAGTGACGGAATCAAGACACCGATCACCTCGGTGCGCTGCGAGGCCAGCGCGCGTGCCGCCAGGTTGGGAACATAGCCGAGCTCCTGGGCCGCGCTTTCGACCCGCGTCCGCTTGGCGACCGAGAGCGCCTCGGGATTGCGGAAGAAACGGGAGGCGGTAATCGGGCTGACGCCGGCGAGCTCGGCGACTTCTGCCAGCCGAATCTTGCCAGACTTGGTGCGCTTTCGACCCATTTGTTGCTCTTAACACAGCCACTCCCGCAAACAAAGGATCGTTGACAGCGCTACCAGCAACGACTAACCAAAGACAAATTGCCAAAGCCGCACAAACTGCTGACAATGTCGCCTGTTAAGAAGGGCTTCGGGTCGGCGAAGTTCAGAAAAAACAAGACGGTGGCGGCGCCACAGTTGCGTCGTCTAAGTCGGAGGAGGGAGCTAGATGTCGTCTGTGCAAATCCGCGACGTGCGGAAATCGTTCGGCAATTTTGAAGTCCTGCACGGCGTCTCGATTCCGATCGAGGACGGCCAGTTCGTCGTCCTGGTTGGCCCCTCCGGCTGCGGCAAGTCGACGCTTCTGCGCATGCTCGCAGGCCTCGAGAACATCACCTCCGGCACCATCTCGATCGGCGACCGCGTCGTCAACAATGTCCAGCCCAAGGAGCGGGACATTGCGATGGTGTTCCAGAACTACGCGCTTTATCCGCACATGACGGTTGGCGAAAACATGGGCTTCTCGCTGAAGCTGCGCAATGCCGGCTCCGACGAGATCAACAAGCGCGTCAAGCGCGCCGCCGAAATCCTCGCGCTGACGCCATTGCTCGAGCGCTACCCGCGCCAGCTCTCCGGCGGCCAGCGCCAGCGCGTCGCCATGGGCCGCGCCATCGTGCGCGATCCCCAGGTCTTCTTGTTCGACGAGCCCTTGTCGAACCTCGACGCCAAGCTGCGCGTCGCCATGCGCACCGAGATCAAGGAGCTGCACCAGCGGCTCAAGACCACGACCGTCTACGTCACCCACGACCAGATCGAGGCCATGACCATGGCCGACAAGATCGTCGTGATGCATGACGGTATCGTCGAGCAGATGGGCACGCCGCTCGAGCTCTATGACAAGCCGGAAAACCAGTTCGTCGCCGGCTTCATCGGCTCGCCCGCGATGAACTTCCTGAAGGGGCATGTCCGCGTCAATGGCGTGGCGACCTTCGAGGGGCCGAACGGCGTCAAGTTGCCGCTCAGGAACGCCCCGGCCGGCTCGGATGGCAAGCCTGTGGTCTATGGCGTCCGTCCCGAGCATTTCACCATCGCCGATGACGGTGCCGACGCCGAGATCGTCGTGGTCGAGCCGACCGGCTCGGAGACGCAGGTGTTTGCGAAGGTCGGTGGCGAGCAGGTCGTCGCAGTTTTCCGCGAGCGTCACCAGTTCAACCCGGGCGACAAGGTCAAGCTGAAGCCCGATCCGGCCCTGGTGCATCTGTTCGACGAGGCGACGGGCAAGCGCATGTAGCGGCGTTTCGTGACGTAAGACGACCAAATACAAATATAAAATTCAGGGAGAGAACGATGAGCCATTTCGACAGGCGTAGTGTGCTTAAAGCCAGCCTGGGCGGCGCAGCTTTGCTCGCTGGCCCAGGGATCGTCCCGGTCCGTGCTGCGGAGTGGACCAACACGCCGGAGCCGAATGCCTCCATTCGCGTGTTGCGCTGGAAGCAGTTCATCCAGGCCGAGTTCGACAAGTTCGCCGAGCAGACCAAGAAGTTCTCCGAGAAGACCGGCGTCAAGGTGAAGCTCGAGGCCGAGAGCTGGGAAGACATCCGGCCGAAGGCCGCGGTTGCCGCCAATGTCGGCGCGGGCCCCGATCTCATCGTCGGTACGCTCGACGATCCCTTCAAATTCCCCGAGAAGCTGATCGACATGACTGACATTGCCGATTATCTCGGCAAGCAGTATGGCGGCTGGTATCCCGTTGCCGAGCGCTACGGCAAGAAGGGCAACAGCTGGATCGCCATTCCGCAAGGCGCGACCGGCGGCTGCCTGAACTACCGCATCAGCCACGTGAAGGCCGCGGGCTTCGACGAATTTCCCAAGGACACTGACGGCTTCCTCAAGCTGTGCCAGGCCCTGAAGAAGAACAACACGCCGGCCGGCTTCGCGCTCGGCCATGCCACGGGCGACGCCAACGGCTGGTGCCAGTGGGCGCTGTGGGCGTTCGGCGGCAAGGTCGTCAACGACAAGAACGAGGTCGTGATCGACTCGCCGGAGACGATCGCTGCTATCGAATACGTCAAGCAGCTCTATGCGACGTTCATTCCGGGCGTGCTGTCGTGGAACGACTCGAACAACAACAAGGCGTTCCTGAACGGCGAGCTCAGTCTCACCCTGAACGGCATCTCGATCTGGACCGTCGGCAAGAACTCCACCGATCCCAAGCAGCAGGAGATCGCCAAGGACATGAATCACGCGCCGATGCCGATCGGGCCCGTGGGCGTGTCGACCGAGCAGCAGAACGTCCTGGTCTACTACGGCTACAAGCACTCGAAGTATCCGAAGGCGGTCAAGGAATTCATCAAGTTCATGATGGACAAGGAGAACTACGACGCGTGGGAGGTCGCCTCCAACGGCTACGTCTCGCCGCCGCTCCCGGCCTATAACGACAACCCGGTCTGGACCTCCGATCCCAAGATCACGCCGTATCGCGACTGCCTGAAGCGTTGCCGCGACAACGGCTATGCCGGCGATCTCGGCTACGCCTCGGCCGCCGTGATGGGCGACTTCGTCGTGGTCGACATGTTCGCGGAAGCCGCCTCCGGACAGGCCACGCCGAAGGAAGCTGCCGCCCGCGCCGCCGAGCGTGCCAAGCGCTACTACCAGGTCTGATCAGCCACAGCCGGCGGCGTCCAGTTCGCTGGGCGCCGCCGTCGTCGTTTCCGTGAGGGGAGTCCGACATGGCAGTTATGGCCGAGCCCGTCGCCGCGCAGGTCAAGCGCAGCAGCCTGTGGTCCAGAGCATTCGAAAGCCGAAACTTTCTCGGCGCGATGTTCATGGTGCCGGCAATCGCCATCCTCATTCTGTTTCTGGCTTATCCTCTGTTGCTGGGGTTGTGGCTCGGCATGACGGATACCAAGATCGGGGGCGTCGGCCGTTACATCGGCTTCGCAAACTTCGTCTCGCTGGCAAAGGACTCCGTGTTCTGGCTGTCGGTGTTCAACACGATTTTCTACACGGTGGCCGCCAGCGTCGTGAAATTCGCGATCGGGCTTTACCTGGCGCTGCTGCTCAACGAGCGGCTGCCGTTCAAGTCGATGATCCGGGCGATCGTGCTGTTGCCCTTCGTGGTGCCGACGGTGCTCTCGGCGATCGCGTTCTGGTGGATCTATGACAGCCAGTTCTCGATTATTTCCTGGGTGCTGATCAAGGCCGGCCTGATCACGCACTACATCGACTTCCTCGGCGATCCCTGGAATGCGCGCTGGTCGGTGGTCGTGGCCAATATCTGGCGCGGCGTGCCCTTCGTGGCGATCACGCTGCTCGCGGGATTGCAGACCATCTCGCCCTCGCTCTATGAGGCCGCCAATCTCGACGGCGCCACCAATCTGCAGCGCTTCCGACACATCACGCTGCCGATGCTCTCGCCGATCATCGCGGTCGTGATGACGTTCTCTGTGTTGATGACCTTCACCGACTTCCAGCTGATCTACACCATCACCCGCGGCGGGCCGATCAACGCCACGCACCTGATGGCGACGCTGTCGTTCCAGCGCGCCATCACCGGCGGTAATCTCGGCGAGGGCGCGGCGATCTCGAACGCAATGATCCCGTTCCTGGTCGCGGCGATCCTGTTGAGCTTCTTCGGGCTTCAGCGCTCCCGCTGGCAGCAGGGCGGAAGGGACTGACCATGAGCACAGCGGACGACCAAAGCGTCGGAATGGACTACCTGGAAAGTTTTCCGCGGAAGTTTCTCCGCGTCTACCTTCCGCTCGGCCTGATCATGGTCTTCCTGCTGTTCCCGTTCTACTGGATGACGGTCGCGACCTTCAAGCCGGATGCGGAGATGTACGACTACGAGAAGTACAATCCGTTCTGGATTTTGCATCCGACGTTCGAGCACATCACAAAACTGTTCTTCGAGACCGACTATCCGCTGTGGATGTGGAACACCATCATCGTCTCGGTGTCCTCGACCTTCATCTCGCTGTTCGCCAGCGTCTGCGCGGCCTATGCGATCGAGCGTCTGCGCTACAAGGGCTCGCGCTATGTCGGCCTGGCGATCTTCCTCGGCTATCTCGTCCCGCCCTCGATCCTGTTCATTCCGCTGGCCGCGATCGTGTTCCAGCTCGGCTTGTTCGACGGCAATCTGGCGCTGATCCTGACCTATCCGACCTTCCTGATCCCGTTCTGCACCTGGCTCCTGATGGGCTATTTCCGCACCATTCCCTACGAGCTTGAGGAATGCGCGCTGATCGACGGGGCGACGCGGCTCCAGATCCTGACCAAGATCACGCTGCCGCTGTCGCTGCCGGGGGTGATCTCGGCGGGCATCTTCGCCTTCACACTGTCCTGGAACGAGTTCATCTACGCGCTGACCTTCATCTCCTCGTCGGAAAACAAGACGATTCCCGTCGGGGCCATCACCGAGCTCGTCAATGGCGACGTCTACCATTGGGGTGCCCTGATGGCGGCGGCCCTGACCGGCTCGGTCCCCGTAGTTATCCTTTATTCCTTCTTCGTAGAGTACTATGTGTCGGCGATGACCGGCGCCGTGAAGGAATGATCGCGGGGCCCGCCTGAGAACGCGCCAAGAACGTCTCAAAAGGGACTTTCAGGAGCGGCGCGTTCCGGCCAATAAGAAGGAGTAGGCTCTTGCACATTCTGGTTCTGGGCGCTGCCGGCATGGTCGGCCGCAAATTGTGTGAACGGCTGTTGCGCGACGGCCGGCTCGGCAAGAGCGACATCACCAAGCTGACCATGCACGACGTGGTCGAGCCCAAGAAGCCGGAGAAGGCCGGTTTCCCCGTCGAGACCGTCTCGGGCGACTTCGCCGTCCCGGGTGCTGCCGAAAAGCTGATCGCCGGCCGCCCCGACGTGATCTTCCATCTCGCTGCGATCGTCTCTGGCGAGGCCGAGCTCGATTTCGACAAGGGCTACCGCATCAATCTCGACGGCACGCGGATGCTGCTGGATGCCGTCCGCCTCGTCGGTGGCGGCTACAAGCCGCGTGTGGTGTTCACGTCCTCGATCGCGGTGTTCGGTGCGCCGTTTCCGGATGCGATCGGCGACGAGTTCTTCCACACGCCGCTGCTCAGCTACGGCACCCAGAAAGCGATCGGCGAGCTGCTGCTTGCGGATTATTCGCGCCGTGGCTTCCTCGACGGCATCGGCATTCGCCTGCCGACCATCTGCATCCGTCCCGGCCTACCCAACAAAGCGGCTTCGGGCTTCTTCTCCAACATTCTGCGCGAGCCGCTCGCCGGCAAGGAAGCGGTCCTCCCGGTGTCCGAGGACGTCCGCCACTGGCACGCCACGCCGCGCTCGGCGGTCGGCTTCCTGCTTCACGCCGGCACCATGGACCTCGCCAAGGTCGGTCCGCGGCGCAACCTGACCATGCCGGGCTTCTCGGCCACGGTCGGTGAGCAGATCGCCGCGCTCAGGCGGGTTGCCGGCGACAAGGTCGCGGCGCGCATCAAGCATGAGCTCGATCCGTTCATCGCAGGCATTGTCGGCGGCTGGCCGCGCAATTTCGAGGCGAATCGGGCGCGCGAGCTCGGCTTCACCACCGAAGAGAAGAGCTTCGACGATATCATCCGCATTCACATCGACGACGAGCTCGGCGGCAATTTCGTTGCCTGATCGTTGGAGATGAACAGCCTGGATATGACGATGGCGAGCGTTGCTTGCATCGGTGAATGCATGGTCGAGCTCCGGCAGGCCCAAGGTGGGCAAGCCGGGCAGGGCGGTGGCCTGTTCTCGCGCGGCTTCGGCGGCGACACCCTCAACACGGCGGTGTATCTGGCGCGGCTCGAGGTCAAGGTCGACTATCTCACCGCGCTCGGCGACGATGGCATGAGCGAGGAGATGATCGCGGCCTGGAATGCCGAGGGCGTCGGCACGCGCCGCGTGGTGCGGCTGCCGGGCAAGCTGCCGGGCCTCTACATGATCCAGCTCGATGCCAATGGCGAGCGTCAGTTCTTCCACTGGCGCGACAGTGCAGCGGCGCGCCAGCTGATGAGCCTGCCGGAGACCGACGAGCTCCTGAACTCGCTGATGAGCTATGACATCGTCTATCTCTCCGCGATCACGCTCTCGATCTACGAGGCGGCCGGACGCGATCGCCTGTTCGCGGCGATCAAGCGCGCCCGGCTGCTCGGCACCCGTTTCGTGTTCGACACCAATTTTCGCGCGCGCGGCTGGCCGGACCGCGACGTCGCGCGCGAGGTGTTCGCCGCGGCGTTTGCAGCCGCCGATATCGTGCTGACCTCGACCGAGGATCTGCTCGCGCTCTATCCCGGCGAGAGCCCCGAGCAATTGATGGCGCGCATCCCCACGCCCGAGCTGGTGTTCCGGCTCGCCGAGCCTGTCAGCCTGCTGCGCTTTCCCGGCGGCACGAGCGAGGTCCGCGCCGAGCCCATGACCAAGCCCGTGGTCGACACCACAGCGGCCGGCGACAGCTTCGCTGCGGCCTATATCGCGGCTCGCCTGGCCGGTTCCGAACCTGTCGAGGCCGCCCAGGCCGGGCATCGCCTCGCCAGCCTCGTGATCTGCTATCCTGGTGCCATCATTCCGGGCTATGCCATGCCGCCGAAGAAGCGGCACCGGCCCGCGACCACGCGTCAAGCGACCAAGTAAAACGAAAGCCAAGATGACCACCGCTGCCCAACAGAACCACCTCGTCGCGCTGTTCAAGACCGCGACCGTCATTCCAGTCCTCACCATCGAGCGTATCCAGGATGCCGTGCCGCTGGCGCGTGCGCTGGTGGCCGGTGGCGTCCGCACGCTGGAGGTGACCCTGCGCACCCCCGTCGCGATCGAGGCAGCAAGGGCGATGATGGCCGAAGTGCCCGAGGCGGTCGTCGGCATCGGCACGATTCTCAATCCGGCCGACTTCACCCGTGTCGAGAAGCTCGGCGTCGCGTTCGGCATCAGCCCGGGCCTGACACCCGATCTGCTGAAGGCCGCCACCGATAGCTCCTTGCCGTTTGCGCCGGGCATTGCCACGGCGTCCGAACTGATGATGGCGTTGTCCTACGGCTTCGACGTCGCAAAATTCTTCCCGGCCGAGCAGGCCGGCGGCATCAAGGGCCTCCGCGCGCTCGGCGGACCATTCCCGAATGTGCGGTTCTGCCCGACCGGCGGGGTCGGCGAGGCCAATGCGGCGAGCTGGCTCGCCGAACCCAATGTGGTTGCGGTCGGCGGTTCCTGGCTGTGCCCGACGGCGGAGATCAGGGCCGGGAACTGGGCCGGCATAACTGCCATCTGCCAGCGCACCCTCCAGGCCCTTAAACCTGCGTGAAGTCTTGCCGTCCCTGGGCTAAGGCTTAGCTCAGCAAGAGACCGCCAGGGAGAAAAGACCATGACCGCCAGCATCGTCGGGTGGGCGCATACGCCGTTCGGCAAGTTCGACACCGAAACCGTCGAAAGCCTCGTCACCCGCGTCGCCAACGAGGCGATGGCCGATGCCGGCATTTCGGCCGCCGATGTCGACGAGATCGTGCTCGGCCATTTCAACGCCGGCTTCTCGGCGCAGGATTTTACCGCCTCGCTGGTGCTCCAGGCCGACCCGAAGCTGCGCTTCAAGCCGGCGACCCGCGTCGAGAACGCCTGCGCCACCGGCTCCGCGGCCGTGCACCAGGGCCTGCGCGCGATCGCCGCAGGGGCCGCCAAGATCGTGCTGGTCGTCGGCGTCGAGCAGATGACCCGCACCCCGGGTCCGGAGATCGGCAAGAACCTGCTCAAGGCGTCGTACCTGCCTGAGGACGGCGATACCGTCGGCGGTTTCGCCGGCGTGTTCGGCAAGATCGCCAGTTCCTATTTCCAGAAATACGGCGACCAGTCCGATGCGCTGGCGCTGATCGCGGCCAAGAACCACAAGAACGGCGTTGCCAATCCCTTCGCCCAGATGCGCAAGGATTTTGGCTTCGAGTTCTGCCGCGCCGAGAGCGAGAAGAATCCGTATGTCGCGGGCCCGTTGAAGCGCACCGACTGCTCGCTGGTCTCCGACGGCGCGGCCGCGCTGGTGCTGGCCGATGCCGAGACCGCCAAGGGCATGGGCAAGTCGATCGGCTTCCGAGCCACCGCCCACGCGCAGGACTTCCTGCCGATGTCCAAGCGCGACATCCTTCAGTTCGAGGGCTGCACCGTCGCTTGGCAGCGCGCGCTGGAGCAGGCGGGCGTTGCGCTCACCGATCTCTCCTTCGTCGAGACCCATGACTGCTTCACCGTCGCCGAGCTGATCGAGTACGAAGCGATGGGCCTGACGCCGAAGGGGCAGGGCGCCCGCGCCATCAAGGAAGGCTGGACGCTCAAGGACGGCAAGCTGCCGGTCAATCCGTCCGGCGGGTTGAAGGCCAAGGGCCATCCGATCGGCGCCACCGGCGTCTCTATGCATGTGATGACCGCGATGCAGCTCGCAGGGCAAGCGCCCGAGGGCATGCAGCTCAAGAACGCAAAGCTCGGTGGCATCTTCAACATGGGCGGCGCCGCCGTCGCCAACTACGTCTCCGTCCTGGAGCCGCTGAAGTAGGTCTCGTCGGGTGGGCAAAGGCGCGTGCGCGCCGTGCCCACCTTTTTCTCGCGCTAGATCATGGTGGGCATGCTGCGCTTTGCCCACCCTACCTACCGCTCCTGATTGATTTGCAGGGGATGTATTATGAGCAATAGCTACGAAGATTCGCTTCCTCTCGACGCCCTCAACGAGCGCATCGCGATCCTCGAGGACAATATCCGCCAGCTGATCGAGCAGGCCGCGGCCGCCTCGGGCGAGCAGAACGAGTCGCGGATCGCCGACCGCATCAGCCAGCAGAACGACGAACTCGATCGTCTCATCAAGATCCGCGACTCCCGCCAGAAGAAATAGCGGACGCATCGCGCATGCGGCCATACCGCGGCCGCCCTTGCGCGCGCGAAAGCTGGTCCCGTTCTTTGAAGAAGACGTAGTGGGATTCCGTCATTCGGGGGCGGTCCCAGGAAAAACAACTTGGGACCGAGCCTGGAACGGGTATTCTGGGCCTGGCTTGTGCGAAGGCCACCCCGGAATGACGAAAACTCTGAGAGCCTAACTCAACGCCCGTAGAACAAGATGCTGGCGATGACCAGCATCGCCGTCACCGCCAGCATATGCGCGAGCGCACCCGAGGCCGCCCCCTTGGTGGCTTCCTTCATGCCAATTTCTCCCTAGACTTGGGCGTGACTCGTCGTTGCGTGGTGAGCGCAAGGACGGCCAGTTTATTTTACTCGGAACACCCCACTTCGCGTATTCGCCGCGATCAAGTCCCCACGTGGCGAATATCGACTGTACCAAGGTCGATCAGCAATGCGGCGGCATTTTGACTCGATGTTGTTGCTCCTGCGTCGCTGCGCGAATACAATTTTTCGGGAACTTGCCCCGACGACGACAATAAGCATCAAAGGCTCAAGGAAAAAATTCCACCATGGCCCGCATCGACTACAGCGATCCGTCCAAGGCATCCGACCGCACCCGCGAAATCCTCGACAAGAACCGTAATGCCAACATCTTCCGAATGATGTCGCATTCGCCGAGCTATTTTGAGCAGTACTGCCGCCTCGGCGGCGCCATCCGCCACAAGGGCGAGCTCGATCCGATCGTGCGCGAGCTCGCGATCACGCGCACCGGAATTTTGTGCGAGGCGCCGTACGAGATCATCGCGCACAAGCGCATCGGCAAGAACGTCGGCGTCACCGACGCGCAGAACGAAGCGCTGGAAAACTGGCAGGCTGCAATCTGCTTCGACGAGACGCAGCGCGCCGCGCTCGCCTTCACCGACGAGATCGTGAAGCTGAAGAAGCCGACGGATGCGACCTTCAAGGCGATTGCGGCAAAACTGACGCCGGCAGCGCTCATCGAGCTGCAGCTCTCGGTCGGCTTCTACATCATGACGTCAAAGTTCCTGGAGACATTCGAGATCGATCTCCAGCCCGTCACCGAAGTGGTGGGCTGAACCAAGGCTTGGCTTGCGAGGGATGATCATGACTATCGATGAATATGCGGCTTGGGCCGCAACCATTGCCAAGGTCGATGAGCATCCCTCGAACGAGCGGCTGTCCTATCTCGGGCTCGGCCTCGCCGGTGAAGCGGGCGAGGTGGCCGACCACATCAAGAAGCTGCTGCGCGACGACTGGCTCGACAAGGCGGGTCTCGTCGACGAGCTCGGCGATGTCATCTACTACTGGGCCTGCCTGTGCGCTGCGACCGGCCAGCAGCCATCCGAATTGCTCAAGGCCAGCGCAGCCAAGATCAAGCGGCGGCTCAGCGAGGCGGCGAGCCGGTAGGCTCAGCTCACGTCGACGTCAGGATGTCGACCTTGGTGTTGGCGACGATCAGGCGATCGGCCAGGAGCTGCGCCAGGTTGCGCATGATGCGCTCGGAGGCGCGCGGGTGCTGCCTGCGAAAACGCTCGAAATCCTTCAGCGGCACTTCGAAAGCGGTCGCGGCCATGTCCGCGAACACATCGGCTGAGCGGGCGGTCTCGATCAGCGCCATCTCGCCAAAGGCCATGCCGGCGGTCAGCGTCGCGAGCCTGACGCCGTCGGGCAGGGTGACATGCACCGCGCCGCTGCGCAGGAAGAACAGGGCGTCCGCAGGATCGCCTGTCGTAAGGATCTTTGCGCCGGACTGATAGGTCCGGATCGTGCAGATCGAGGCGAGGTCCGTCAGCTCCTCGGCGCCGAGGCCGTCGAGCAGCGGCTGTTCGGACAGCTCTGTGGTCTCGTGAAAATCGATCGAGCCGCCATAGCGGTAGACGATCTGGTCCTCCGCCCATTCGATCGCGGTATCGAGCAGATAGAAGTCGCGGACGTTCTTCAGCTCCGCAGTCCATTCCCGCAGCGTATTCCACTCCTTCGACGCGCGCCTGACGCCGGATATCACCACCGTGACGTCGAGCGCGGCGAGATCCTCGAAGGCCTCCGCGATCAGCCGCGCGCCGGCCCGCGTGGTGGCGGTCACACGGTGCAAGTCGAAGATCACGAATTGCGGCCGCGGCCGCTCCGCCAGCCGGCGCGAGACGTAGTCGACCGCCGACAGCGACAGCGTGCCCACCAGCTCGATGACCCGCACCTCCTGCTCGTGCGCGGCCAGGATGTCGCGCTCCTGCTGGCGGCGAACGCGGCGTGACGGGCTCTTGCCGATGTCGTAGTCGGCGATCACCGCGTTGCGGGCGTCGTCGCTACGGTTGAGCATGTGCAGATCGTAATGCGAGGACAGCGCCTCGCAGACCTTGATGCCGCGCACGCTGTTGCCGTGCTTGTCGAGCTTCGGCGAATAGCTGCCGAGCCCGAGGCGGGCGGGGAGCGCCGCCAGAATGCCGCCGCCGACGCCGCTCTTGGCGGGAATCCCGATCCGGTAGATCCACTCGCCGGCATAGTCGTACATGCCCGATGACGTCATCACCGAGAGCGTGCGCGAGATCGCGTAAGGCGTCAGCACCTGCTCACCGGTGACCGGATTGACGCCGCGATTGGCGAGCGTTGCCGCCATCACCGCGATGTCGCGCGCGGTGACCAGCACCGCGCATTGCCGGAAATAGACGTCGAGCACGCCGGCGACGTTGTCCGAGATCACCGCATTGGTCTTGAGGAGATAGCCGATGGCGCGATTGCGGTCGCCGGTCTGGCTCTCCGACGTGTACACAGCTTCGTCGACGGCGAGGTCGCGTCCGGCAAAGCGACTGAGAGCGAGCCGGATCTGCTCGAAAGCCTCAGCGCCCTTGCTGTCGTAGATCAGCCCGGTGCAGGCGATCGCGCCGGCATTGACCATCGGGTTGAACGGATGGTTCTCCGCATTGAGCCGGATCGAGTTGAAGGGATCGCCCGAGGGCTCGACGCCGATCGCGCTCTCGACCTTGCCTGCGCCGAGCAAGTCCAGCGCCAGCGCGAACACGAACGGCTTCGACATCGACTGGATGGTGAAGGGCACCCGGCTGTCGCCCACTTCATAGACATGGCCGTCGAGCGTCGCGAGGCTGATGCCAAAATAGGCAGGGTCGGCCTTGCTCAGCTCGGGAATGTAGTCCGCGACATGGCCCGAGGTCTCGGCGGAGAATTCATTGAGGCACGTGTCGAGAAACCGCAGCAGCGGCGGCTTCGAGCGGATCCAGGCGGAGGCGGGCGGTTGCGCTATCATCGGCTCCCTTGTGCAACGCAATCAGGGCACGCGCAACCCGTCCGGCACCTCGGTCCGCCGTGACGTCCGAACGCAAGACGCCGCGCACCATCGCGATATGATCTGTTTCAGATTGTCGCGGATGAGAAGCCGCTGGCAGCGCGTGCTCAACTCGCGACAATCGCGATCGTCTGACCTTCGGCAACGAGGTCATCGATCTTCACGAGCAGTGATGTGAGCGTGCCTGAAGCGGGCGTGGATACAGGTATCTCCATCTTCATGGCTTCGACGACCACAACGTCATCGCCATCGGCGACGGTTCCTCCAACTTGCACGGGAGTTGCGCAGATGCGGCCCGCGACCTCCGTGACGATCTTAATTTCTGGCATGCCATCGCCTTTTTGTTGTGGTGGCAAAATGCCTGAGGTAGCGTCGTCTGCAAGCGGAATTTAATTCCGCAGAGCGGAACAGACGGTAGGGATCATGGGACGACGTTCGGAGCGGTTGAGTAGGCAAGGTGCACTCGCTGGCGATGCCGGTGAAGGTGATGTCATCCAGGTGGTGTCGCGCGCGTTCGACGTGTTGCGATGCTTCGAGGGCCACGATAGCAGGCTCGGCAATCTCGAGATTTCAAATCGCTGCGGCTTGCCGCGCTCGACGGTGTCGCGGCTCACGCATACGCTGACGCGCATGGGGCAGCTGGTCTATCTGCCGCGTGACCAGAAGTATCGCATCGGTCCGAGCGCAGTGGCGATGAGCGCCTCGATGATGAAGGGCGCGCAGCTGCGCAGCATGATCCGGCAGCGGCTGCAGGAAGTCGCCGAGCAATTGCCGGGCACCGTCGGCTTCGTCGTGCCCGATCGCTTCCATCTCGTCTATCTCCAGTTCGCGCGCTCGGCCTCTGCGCTCGGTTTGCACGAGGGCACCGGCAGCCGCATCTCGATGGCCTCGACCGCTGCGGGCGCGGCCTACACCGCGGCCTTGTCGCCGGAAGTCGGCGATGCCTACATTGCGGAAATGGAGCGCGAAGCGCCGGAGGCCGCAAAGATCTTGCGGCCGCGCATCGAGGCCAACCGGCAGTCGCTGCGCGAGCGCGGCTATGTCACGGCCTGCGGCCTGTGGAGCCCGCACATCAACGGGCTCGCGGTGCCGATCTGGTCGCCGCAGTATCAGACCTTCGTGGTCGTCACGATCGGCCTTCTCTCGGCGATGTATGACGAGCAGCGTCTGCATGCCGAAGTCGCGCCGTCGATGGTCGCGCTCGGCCGTTCGCTCGGCAGCCTGATGGAGGGCGCGGAAGGCGACGTCTTCAACGCGCGCATCCCGCGCAAACCGGTCGCAATGGCCGTGCACAACAATAACAAGCCGATCAATTCGGAGGGAGTGAATGAACTGGAAGCCGGAACTCGACGAGCTCGCCCGGCGCGAAGCCTTCGCGCGGGAGATGGGCGGCGTTGACAAGGTCAAGCGACAGCATGACCAGGGCCGGCTGACTGTTCGGGAACGCATCGACAGACTGGTCGACAAGGGCAGCTTCCACGAGATCGGTGCCGTTTCCGGCATCGGTGAGTACGATCCCAAGGGCGAGCTGAAAACCGTGACGCCGGCGAACTGCGTGTTCGGCCGCGCGCGCGTCGACGGCCGCACATTGGTCGTCGTGGGCGACGATTTCACGGTTCGCGGCGGCTCGGCGGATGCGTCGATCTCGGCAAAGCCCTTGATGGCGGAGGAGATGGCGCACGACATCCGTCTGCCCATCATCCGCATCATCGAGGGCTCCGGCGGCGGCGGCTCGGTCAAGACCATCGAGACCAAGGGCGCGGCCAACCTGCCGGGTGGCATCGGCGGCACGCGCTGGTATCGCTTCACGACCGAGAATCTGTCGCGCGTGCCGGTGGTCGCGCTCGGCCTCGGCTCGGTTGCGGGCTTAGGCGCCGCGCGTCTGGCCGCAAGCCACTATTCCATCATGACGCGGAAGTCCGCGATGTTCGTCGCGGGTCCGCCGGTAGTGAAGGCGCTGGGGCAGAACCTCTCGAAGGAGGAGCTCGGCGGCGCCGAGATCCAGACCCGCGCCGGTGCGGTCGATCATGCCGTCGACACCGAGGAGGAAGCTTTTGCCTGCGCGCGGCACTTCCTGTCCTATCTGCCGTCATCGGTCTACGAGCTGCCGCCGACCTTGCCCTGCATCGACAATCCGGAGCGCAGCGAAGAGGCGCTGATGAATGCGGTGCCGCGCAACCGCAAGCAGGTCTACAAGATGCGGCCGATCATCGAGCAGGTGGTCGACAAGGGCTCGTTCTTCGAGGTCGCCAGTAATTTCGGCAAGCCGATCATTGTTGGTCTGGCGCGGCTCGAGGGCAGGGCGGTGATGTTGCTCGCCAGCGACAGCTTCCACTATGGCGGCTCCTGGACGGCGGATGCCTGCCAGAAGGTGGTGCGCTGGGTCGACTTCGCCGAGACCTTCCATCTGCCGATCGTCTATCTCATGGATTGCCCTGGCTTCATGATCGGTCTCGACGCCGAGAAGGCGGCGACCATCCGCCACGGCGTCCGCGCCATGGCCGCGGTCAACCAGACCACCGTGCCCTGGTGCACCGTGATCCTGCGCAACGCCTTCGGCGTCGCCGGCGTGGTGCATCAGCCGGCCGACCGCTTCTCGATCCGCTACGCCTGGCCGTCGGCCTATTGGGGCTCGCTGCCGCTCGAGGGCGGCATCGAAGCCGCCTACCGCGCCGACATCGACGCGGCCGAGGACAAGGCCGCCAAGCTCAACGAGATCCAGGAGCGGCTCAACAAGCTGCGCTCGCCGTTTCGCTCGGCCGAAAAATTCTGGGTCGAGGAGATCATCGACCCGCGCAAGACGCGCTCGCTGCTGTGCGAGTTCGCACGGCTCGCCGAGCCGCTGCGAAAAGCAGGACCGCCGGAGAACATGACGATCCGGCCGTAGGTTTCGTCGGGCCTCAGGAACGATTTTCGGCGCTCCGCATTCAACCCGCATGAGGAACCTGTATTTCGGCATCGGCGCTCTCGCCGGCGCGCTGGTTCTCCTCACGGTTTGGCTGGGCCAGCACGAACGCCAGGCGTCAATCGATCGCCTCGAGCAATGGGAGCTTCCGCGCTCACCTGAGCGCTAGAGCATGATGATCAGGCTCGATGTGGCAACGAGTGAGATGCGCTCCCTCCCTCGCTTGCGGGGGAGGGTTGGGGAGAGGGTGTCTCCACAACGGGACAGTCCCCAAGAGGAAAGAACCCTCACCCGGCGCGCAGGACGATGCTTCGCATCGCCCGGGCGCGCCGACCTCTCCCGCAAGCGGGAGAGGTGAACGAGCCCGCGGCCGGTTGATTCAGCCTAAAGCCATTCCGCTTTAGCGGCGATGTCACCACTGGCGGGCACGCCACTGCCGCCGGCGTTGGCGGCGGCAGTGATGTGAGTGGTGACGATCAACGCTTGGGTAGCGACGCCATCACTTCGCCCGCGTCTCCGTCTTCGAGGCAAGGTGTGACGGTCAACGGGAGCAGGTCGGACCATTGCGCGAGCCAACGATACATGGCTTTGGGATCACTCGATTCAGAGATCGCAAATCCCTGTCCGTTCATGCCATGCCAGCGCCCCAACATCTTGACGCCTTCGGGTGGTGCGCCGCCGGTTTCTAGAAATCGGGCGACTGCTGCATTGAAGGTGCCTTGGGGTACACTCCAGGTGGTTATGAATTTCATGCGATTCTCCCATAACTGGAATTATTGGATGAATGCCGCGGCTGCGCCGCCTGCGCACGATAGCGCCTGCGCATCGAATAACAAAGGCGGATGAATGGGTGCGTTGGTTTGATCCAGGGCGCGGTTCTCTGACACCGTCGCGATCTTCTGCGTCTGGCGCAAAGCGAGCCTGGTCGCATGTCGCAAAGCGTTGGAAGCGCCAAAGGCAGGCGTTCGTACTCTGCGAGTTAATCATGTCGATCGCAACGTGTAGCTTATGAAAATTGAAGACAGCGGCGCACAAAGGCAGCCGGTTTCGGCCGTTCTTTAGGCCCATTTCAGCCAAACTGATATTGGTTTCTCATTGCCCGGGGCAGGTCTTCAATTTCGGAGTCCTGCAATGTTCAAGCAAGTTCTTTCTGCGTGTTTCTTCTTTGCCGTTAGCTCCATCGCCTCGGAAGCACGACCGTACCACCTTCAACAAGCTTCCGAATGCAATGTGACCATGCCCTGCGACTTCTCGTATTCGCAAACGCGCCGCGAGCGAGTGTCCAGGAGCTCACTGCAGGCGTACCGTTCGATGCGACTGACAGTGACTGACGCCGGTGGCGACGCCGCGGCGGCGAATGTCTCCGGCGCGCAAATCGTCGGCGGCAGGCCGGCCGGTTGCCCGTCGTCCTTCTGCGGCTGCGGCGCGGCCCTGCGCGTGTTTGGTCATATCGTGCCGGAATTGAATCTCGCGGCCAACTGGCTGCGCTTTCCGCGGACATCGCCGGCGCCGGGAATGGTTGCGGCGCGACACGGCCACGTCTTCGTCCTGGAGCAGCCCCTGGGAGGCGACATGTGGATGGCCTATGATGCCAATTCGGGCGGCCATACCACGCGCATGCACGCGCGTTCGCTGCGGGGCTACACCGTGGTCAACCCGCGCGGCTGAAACGACGGGGAGGGTGCCCGGCCTTCATCACAGCCGCAGCACCTTCCCCGGATTCATGATGTTCTGCGGGTCGAGCGCGCGCTTGATGGTGCGCATGATGTCGAGCTCGGTCTTGGAGCGGTAGTGGCTGAGCTCGTCGAGCTTTTCGATGCCGATGCCGTGCTCGGCCGAGATCGAGCCGCCCATGGAGGTGATGAGATCGTTCACGGCCCGTGTGATCGCGGCGGTGTATTGGTTCAGGGCCTGCTGATCCATACCCTTCGGCCCCATGAACGAGAAATGCAGATTGCCGTCACCGATGTGGCCCAGCGGATAGGGGCGAATGGACGGGAGAATATCGAGCGCGGCCTCGAGCCCCTTGTCGATGAACTCCGGAATTTTGGAGATCGCCACCGACACGTCGTAGCTGAGCCCCGGACCCTCGGCGCGTGAGGCCTCGGCCATGGCCTCCCGGATGCGCCACATGTTGCGCGATTGACCGACGGTCTGCGCGATCGCCGCGTCGAGCACGCGACCGGCCTCGAGCTGGTCGGCGAGAAACTGCTCCAGCTTCTCGGACATGCCATCGGCCCCGTCCTGCCGCGGGCGCGAGGACGACCATTCAAGCAGCAGGTACCACGGCGTATCCGCCTTGAGTGGATCCTGGACGCCGGGGATGTGGCGCATCACAAGGTCGACGGCCGCACGGCTCAGCAGCTCGCAGGACCCGACATTGTCCTCGGAGGCCGCATGCGCGTCGGACAGGATCTCCAGCGCCGCGCGCGGATCGCGGACAGCCAGCCACGCCGTGGCGACGTCCTTCGGCGCCGGCCATAGCTTGAGGACGGCCTTGGTGATGATGCCGAGCGTCCCCTCGGCGCCCATGAAGAGGTGCTTGAGGTCGTAGCCGGTGTTGTCCTTCTTCAGCGCACGCAATCCGTTCCAGACCTCGCCGTTCGGCAGGACGACCTCGAGCCCGAGCGCGAGGTTGCGCGCGTTGCCGTAGCGCAGCACCTGCACACCGCCGGCATTGGTCGAGAGATTGCCGCCGATCATGCAGGAACCCTGGGCGCCAAGGCTCAACGGCAGGAACCTGTCGTGCTCGGCCGCGGTCTCCTGAAGCGTCTGCAAAACGCAGCCGGCCTCGACCGTCATCGCATAGCCGACGGGATCGACGTCCAGCACGCGGTTCATGCGGCCCAGCGACAGCACGATGCCGGTGTGTGCAGGCCAGGGCGTGGCGGCGCCCATCAGCCCGGTGTTGCCACCCTGCGGCACGATCGCGACGCCGTGCTCATGGCAAAGCCGGACCACTTTCGAGACTTCCTCGGTGCTGCCAGGACGTATGACGGCCCCGGCGCCACCAGCCAGCAGCCCCCGCCAGTCTGTCACGAACGGCTGCTTGCCGTGCTCGTCTTCGATAATGCCCTTCGCACCCACGATCGCGCGCAACGCGTCGCGTAGCTGGGCGGTCAAAGGCGCGGTCGGAATGGCGGGTACGGGCGACGGGAAGGCAGTCGGCATTTTGTTTCCCCTGGCGCATCTTGGTGTGCACTGCGCGCGCGAAGCGCTTGGACCGCATTGTCCACGTTTGGGCCGCGAAGTCTATCGGCAACACTTGAACGATTTCAGCAAGGCGGTTGTCACATGCCCGCGCCCGTCGGGCAAAACACCCTGTCAATCCCTCCGCGTAAAAACATTCTTGTTTACCGAAATTCGGTTATAGCGCATATTGCGTCCATCCTGCCCGCCGCAAGGGGCGTTTCGCGATCGTCACGGGACGCGGGCAGGGAGGCGGTGGCCGCGACTGCGTCGGCGCGCATTCCAGGCTGCAGGGCGGGGCTCCTTCAGGGGTGTTCCGTGAGCAGCATGAGCGCGGCACGACACGGCGCTGACAGCGTCTTCGTCCGGCCCGGATGGCGAGCGCACGCCAGCCATCGGGGCGAGGGGCGGAGATGTGCGCGGACGGCAAAATCGTGTGGTCCTGGCGCCCGGAGCCTGTGCGTCAAGTCTTGTGGTGATGTGCGCTGTCCAACCGGGCTCGCAGACCAGTCATCCGCAAGGTGACGGGGGCAATAGTGCATCGCTCCCCGGGGAGAGCGCGACATAAGCCGTAAAGCCATTCGCGCAGGGAAGGCCGGGCGTTCCGGCGTCACCTGTTGTCCACCCCGTGCGCGTTTTTCCGCACACGGGACGCGGGTGCCAGCCGGCGCCCGGCCTTCCCTGTGCCCTTTCCATCAGAAGGGCGCGAAGATGAGAGCAAAGCTCGGGCGAAATGAGCCGCGAGGATGCGAAGGTGTGTCTGCAAGCGAAAATGCGAATTGGGTGAGCGCAACGATGCGTCATACTCCGTCATTGCGAGTGCAGCGAAGCAATCCAGACTGTCTCCGAGGAAAGACTCTGGATTGCTTCGCTGCGCTCGCAATGACGATGGGAGGCAGCTCTCGTTCCACGCTCGATCAGGCTCGCAATGACGAGGAGAATAGGACTACGACGCGCTCTCCGTCTCCCGGTGCACGTCGTGCACCACGAGCCCCATGCCTTCGTCTGGCATCTTGATCCAGTCGCGGCGCTTCAGGGTGCGCTTGGTGTCCTCGTACCCGCTCGTCCAGTGCTCGCGCATCGAGGTGCCAGAGAATTCGTGGTCCTTGGCGTCGCCTTCATAGGCCTTCTGCTGGTAGATCAAATGCAGGATCGCGATCTCCGGCATGTTGCGCAGGCTCGTCTTGAGGCTGCGATCCTCGTCGGACAATTGCTCGTCCGGAATCTTCGCGAGCGCCTTGTAGAGCAGCACCTTGAGATTATGCGTGCGGCGGTAGACGTCGGTATTGTGGCGGGTGCGCGAGGAATACATGATGTCCTTGTGGCGGGCCATCACATCCTGGATCGAGCGCGGCAGCACGCCGCGCGCGCTGAACAGGTCGACCTGGAACACCAGCGAATTGAGCGCGTCCTCCTGGTCGAGCAGATGCTGCAGCGGCGTGTTGGAGACGATGCCGCCGTCCCAGAAATGATCGGTGCCGATCCGCACCATCGGCAGCGCCGGAGGCAGCGCGCCGGACGCCATGATGTGCTCCGGCTCGATCTCGTCATGGGCGTTGTCGAAATAGATGAAGTTGCCCGAGAGCACGTTGACCGCGCCGACCGCGAAGCGGATCTTCTTCTCGTTGATGAGGTCGAAGTCGACCAGCTCCAGCAAGGTCGCCTTGAGTGCCGCCGTGTCGTAATAGCTCGTCGCTGTTCTGGCGCCGACGGCGCTGAACCAGGGATTGACCTGGTGCGGGGTGAAGAAGCCCGGCTGGCCCATCGCGGACGTCATCCAGGAGCTATAGAGGTTGCGCCACTGGCGGAAAATGTCGCCGTCGGGCGTGTAGTGCCAGATCTTGCGATTGGTGATGCGCTCCCAGAACACGCGCAGCGCATCGAGCCGCTTCTCCGGCCTGTTGCCGGCGATGATCGCCGAGTTGATCGCGCCGATCGAGACGCCGGTGACCCAGTCGGGCTCGATGCTGGCCTCGTGCAGCGCCTGGTAGACGCCGGCCTGGTAGGCACCGAGCGCGCCGCCGCCCTGCAGGACCAGCGCGACGCGGTCGCAGCGCTCCGGCCGCCAGCCCCGTGCGGGCGGCTGGCGGGTCTGATGTGTCTGTTGCGACGTCTGTGTCGCCTGCGACGTCCGGGCGTCCATGATGATGCCTCCTGCCTTCATTGGACGATTGCGGCCGGTGGTGACGGCGTGATGACAAAGCCGGCCGATGCATCCTTTGCATGCAGGTCAGTTGGGGCGGGAATGGCAGGAGGTCGTGCGGCTGACGGAAATCGTCACACCGCAGTCAATGACGGCGGCTAGCAATTTGGGTAAAGTCGGAACTTGCCGGACATCACAGCATCACCAGAGGAGACAGCGATGCGCAGGGAAGATTTGCTGAGGCTTCCGTCCATGCCGGCCGCCGGGCCGAGCTATCCGGCCGGGCCGTACCGCTTCGTCAACCGCGAATTCCTCGTCATCACCTACGAGACCGATCCGGACCTGATCCGTGCCGGCCTGCCTGAGCCGCTGGAGCCGATCGACCAGCCGATCGTGCACTACGAATGGATCAAGATGCCGGACTCCTCCGGCTTCGGCAGCTACACCGAGTCCGGCCTCGTGATTCCAGCGCGGCTGCACGGCGAGGAGGTCAACTTCGTCTCGCAGATGTATCTCGACGATGATCCGCCGATCGCGGCCGGCCGCGAGATCTGGGGCTTTCCCAAGAAGTACGCCCATCCAAAACTCGAGATCGTCAAGGACACGCTGACGGGCACGCTTGAATATGCCGGCCAGCTCGTCGCCATGGGCACGATGGGCTACAAGCACGAGAGCATGGCCGGCAACGGCGATCTTACCCGCGCCACGCTGTCGAAGACGCAGATCAATCTGAAGATGATCCCGGGCGTCGACGGAAATCTCGAGGTCTGTCAGCTCGTCGCCATCAACCTGATCGACATCGTGCCGAAGGGCTCCTGGATGGGTCCCGGCCGGCTGCATTTGGTGCCGCACGTCAACGCCCCGGTCGCGGATTTTCCGGTCCGCCGCTGTATCGGCGCGCATCACTACATCGCCGACCTGACGCTGCCGTTCGGCCGCGTGGTGCACGATTACATCAAGGAAGCGGAGACTGAGGCTGCGACGGGGTTGGCGGCGGAGTAGGGCGGCGCGCCATCATCAAACTGTAACACTGGCGTAATTGACTGCACCGGAGGACCCGGAGGAGGCCAGTAACGGCCCCCGGGCATGGGCTGCAATGATTTGGGGTCAGCATGGCCGAGCCGGCAAAGCTTGTCAGCGCGACATCGGATGTCGCGCCTGTCATTCCTGGACTGGTGTGGGCGTTTCGTTTGCATGGTGACGGCAGCGCCGAGGCGCTGCCGATCGACCAGCCGATCGAGTTCAGCCGTGATGGCCGGCTCTGGCTGCATTTCAATTTGACAGATGGTCGCGTGCGGCCGTGGATCGCGACATCACAGCTGCCGCCCCTGGCGCGCGATCTTCTGTTGTCGAGCGACACGTTCCAGCAGCTTCACGTCATCGACCATTGCGTCTACGGCGTGTTCTCCGATCTCGTCCGCGACATCGATGCTGCTACGGAAGAGACCGCGTTCCTGCGCTTCGCAATGACCGAGCATCTCTTGGTCTCGGGCCGCCATCAGGCGCTGTGCTCGGCGGATGCGACGCGGCGCGTCCTCGAAGGCGGTTATCGCGTCGACAATGTCGCCCATCTCCTGGAGAAGATCGTCGACGAGGTCGCCGACACGCTCGATCGCATGGCCGACAAGCTCGGCCAGGAGATCGACGGCATCGAGGAACGCATTCTCGCCGACGACGCCAAGCCGGAGATGCGCCGCACGCTCGGAAGGTTGCGCCGGACCTGCGTGCGGCTGCACCGCCAGCTCACCGGCCTGCGCGTGCTGTTCCATCGGCTCGACCAGAAGAACACCGATCATCTGTCGCCCGGCTTGCGCATCCAGGCCGGCAAGCTCGCCCAGCGGCTCGACGGTCTCGACCACGACATCGTCGAGCTCCGGGAGCGCAGCCGCCTGCTCGAAGAGGAGCTGCGCTTCAAGAACGAGGAGGAGAGCAACAAGCACCTCCACACGCTCTCGATCGTGACGACGCTGCTGCTGCCGCCGACGCTGATCACCGGCATCTTCGGCATGAACACCAAGGGCCTGCCGCTCACCGACGTGGACGAGGGCTTCCTCTGGGCGGCGGCGCTGATGGTGAGCTCGATCGGCCTTGCCTACCTGTTCATGCGGCGCACCGGCATCTTCAAAAAGTAGCGCATGCAAGCCGGTGTCAGCCGTGAGTGGGATTGCCCAGACATTTGCGTTGCAACGTTCGGTCGTGATCGCGGCGATGTTGCTCGCGAGCACCGGCGCGTTCGCCGGCGCCAAGGATGAGGGCGCTGCCGACTGGCTGTTCCCAAAATGGTTCAACGAGTGGCATGACGGTCTCGCCAACAAGGGGCTCAATTTCGGCGCGACCTACATTGCCGACAACATCGGCAATGTCTCGGGCGGGGTCTCGCGCGGCGCCATCCATTTTGGCCGGCTCGATCTCTCGGTCGACGCCGATCTCGACAAGCTCGTCGGCTGGACCGGCGGCCGCATCTTTGCCAATGGCTACATCATCTACGGCCGCGGGCTCAGCCGGAATTACATCTATAATCTCGCCACCATCAGCGAGATCGAGGCGCTGCCCGACCAGCGGCTCTACAACGCCTATTTCGAGCAGAGCTTCTTCAACGACCGGCTGAACATCAGGGCCGGCCAGCAGGCGGCCGACGTCGAGTTCTTCGACAGCCAGACCGATGACCTCTTCATCAACGGCACCTTTGGTTGGCCCGCGATCAAGGCGTCAAACCTCCCGGCCGGCGGCCCGGCGCCGCCGATCGCGGTGCCCGGTATTCGCGTCAAGGCTCAGGTCGCGGACAACGTCACCGTCTTCGGAGCGGTGTTCAACGGCAATCCAGCCGCGCCCGGCGGCGGAGATCCGCAGACGCGCGACAATCATGGTCTGGCGTTTCGCGTCAATGATCCGTCCTGGCTGATCGGGCAGGTCCACTTCGACTATCATGTCGACATCGGCGGAAGCACGCTTGCCGGCAATGTCACACCCGGAGGCTGGTATCATTTCGGCGACTTCGACAGTCAGCGCTTCACTGCGGACGGCTTCTCGCTCGCAGACCCGGCCGGATCCGGCATTCCGGCGAAGCTTCGCGGCAATTACGGAATCTATGCGGTCGTCGAGCAGGCCCTGTGGCGGCCGCCGGGGACAGAAACCGAAAAGACCGTGTCGGCCTCGATCCCCGGCGTCACCGCCTTCGGCCGCGTCGCCTACAGCCCGCCCGACCGAAATCGGATCGATCTTTATCTGGACGGCGGCGTCGGCTTTGTCGGCTTCACGCCCGGCCGTCCGCTCGACCGGTTCGGGATCGGCGTGGCCTATATGCGGATTTCGGGCGCAGCACGAAGCCTCGACGTCGATACGCAGTTTTTCAACGGCATCCAGAGCCCGGTGCGCAGCAGCGAGGCCTTGCTCGAAATCATCTACGAGGCGCACATCAGGCCGGGCTGGCTGATCGCGCCTTACTTCCAATATGTATTCAGACCGTCGGGCGGCATCCCGAACCCGAACGATCCGACCGGCGTGTCGCGGATCGGTGACGCCGCTGTGTTCGGCGTCACCACCACGATCAGGTACTAGGCCATCGCGGGTTTTGCTTGCGGCTTCGGCTGCCGCGACAGTGCCAGCACGATCAGCGAGGCGAACACACAGAGCGCGCCGGCCACGAAGAAGGCGGGCAGGTAGCTTTGCAGCAGCGTCCGCGACAGGCCCGCGCCGAAGGCGGCGGTGCCGGCGCCGAGCTGATGGCCGGCAAAGATCCAGCCGAACACCAGATTGGCGCGTTCGGGCCCGAATTTCTGCGCGGTCAGCCGCACCGTCGGCGGCACGGTCGCGATCCAGTCGAGGCCGTAGAACATCGCGAAGATCGACAGGCCATAGAACGAGAAATCGCTAAAGGGAAGGAAGATCAGCGAGAGCCCGCGCAGGCCGTAGTACCAGAACAGCAGGAAGCGGTTGTCGTAGCGGTCCGACAGCCAGCCCGACATGATGGTGCCGAAGAAATCGAAAATGCCCATCGCCGCCAGCAGGCTCGCCGCCTGCACCTGCGGGATGCCGAAATCGAGGCACATCGGAATCAGATGCACTTGCACGAGGCCGTTGGTCGAGGCGCCGCAAACGAAGAACGTTGCAAACAGGATCCAGAACGCGCTCGACTTCGAGGCGTCGCGCAGCGTGCCGAGCGCAACACCCGTGATCGAGCCGTGGTTCACCGGTGGTGCCGGCAGCGGCTCGGTGCCTTCGTCGCCGAACGGACGCAGGCCCAGATCGCTCGGGCGATCGCGCATCACGAGCAGCACTGCCAGTGCAGAAACGCCGAGCATGATGCAGACGAAGCCGAGCGCAAGGCGCCAGCCGAAGCGTTCGGTGAGGCTTGCGAGCAGCGGCAAGAACACGAGCTGGCCGGTAGCGACGCTCGCGGTCAGGATACCGACGACCAGGCCGCGCCGCGCGGCAAACCAGCGCGTGGAGATGGTGGCGCCCAGCACCAGCGCGGTCATGCCGGTGCCAATGCCGATGACAACGCCCCACAACGCCACGAGCTGCCAGACCTGCGTCATGCCGAGCGAGAGCACCAGCGCCGAGACGACGATGAGCTGCGCGGTCAGCGTGACGTTACGCAGGCCGTAGCGGTTGAGCAGGGCGGCCGCGAACGGCGCCATCAGCCCGAACAGGATGAAGCGGATCGAGAGCGCCGAGGAGATCTCCGCCGTGCTCCAGCCGAACTCCTTCTGAAGCGGAACGATGAACACGCCGGGCGCGCCGACCGTGCCGGCGCTGATCAGTGCGGCGAAGAAGGTTACGCCGACCATCACCCAGCCGTAGTGGATGTTGCGACGGCCGAGTGCGGCCGAAAGCCAGTTCGAGATCATTGCCCCTCAATCCAGGTTGGCGGGTTTCGGGCGACCCGCGTCATTGTTGTAATCTGGCACGGAAACGGGAGGTCTGAAATGACAGACTTCCCTCAATTCAGGACGTCGCGGCCGCTAGTGCGCGAGACGTTCCACCGCGATCGCAGTGGCCTCGCCGCCGCCGATGCAGAGTGCCGCAACGCCGCGCTTGAGGTTGTTGGCCTCGAGCGCATGCAGCAGCGTCACGATCAGCCGTGCGCCGGTGGCGCCGATCGGATGGCCGAGCGCACAGGCGCCGCCATTGATGTTGAGCTTTTCGCGGGGAATGCCGAGATCGCGCTGCGCTGCCATCGCGACCACTGCGAACGCTTCGTTGATCTCAAAGAGATCGACATCGCCTGCGCTCCAGCCGACCTTCTCGAGCAGCTTGCGGATCGCCGGGATCGGCGCGGTGGTGAACCATTGCGGCTCCTGGCTGTGGGTGGCATGCCCCTTGATCACGGCGAGTGCGGGCAGGCCGTTACGATCGGCGAGCGAGCGCTTCGTCAGCACCAGTGCGGCGGCGCCATCGGCATTGGCGGAGGAGGCCGCGGGCGTGATCGTGCCGTTGGCACGGAACGCCGGCTTCAATCCGGGAATCTTGGCTGGGTCGACCTTCAGTGGGTGCTCGTCATTGGCAATCACGCGCGGCCCGGCCTTCTCGGTCAGCGAGATCGGTGCGATCTCCCTCTTGAAGGCACCACCCTCGACCGCCCTGCGCGCGCGGCTCAGCGTCTCCATCGCATAAGCGTCCTGGTCCTTGCGGGTGAACTGATAGGCCTCGGCCGTCGCCTCGCCGAAATCGCCCATGGAGCGGCCGGTCTCGTAGGCGTCTTCCAGGCCGTCCATCATCATGTGGTCGATGATGCGGTCGTGGCCGGCGCGATAGCCGCCGCGCGCCTTCGCCAGAAGATACGGCGCGTTGCTCATGCTCTCCATGCCGCCGGAGACGACGATCTCGGCGGAGCCGGCGCGGATGATGTCGTGCGCCAGCATGGTCGCCTTCATGCCGGAGCCGCAGACCTTGTTGACCGTGGTCGCCCCGGTGGCGTCAGGGAGACCTGCGCTCCGTGCCGCCTGGCGCGCCGGTGCCTGGCCCTGGCCTGCGGGCAGCACGCAGCCCATGAACACCTCGTCGACCTTCTCGGGCGCGAGCTTGGCGCGTTCCAGCGCCGCATTGATCACGTGCGATCCGAGCTTGTGCGCGGCAAGCGGCGACAACTCGCCCATGAAGCGGCCGAGCGGGGTGCGGGCGGCGGAGACGATGACGACGGGATCGGCGGCTTCGGCCATGACGAGACTCCCTGGCGATGGCGACTGAGATTATGGTCATCATATGATGCGGCGCAAAAAATGCAACCGCGCGAGCATGAGAAATTGTCGTGGATTGGATGAGAATTGGTCGTTCGAACGGAGGAGTCGCTACCGCTTCCGGTTCACAAACGCCTGCATCAGCCGCGTGGGCTCGTCCGTCAGAAACGACTCGCCGAACACCTTGACGCTCAAATTCACCGACTCCGTCAATGGCAGCTCCTCCCATTGCCGCAGCAGCGCCTTCTGCGAACGCAGCGCCTCGGGGCCGCATTCGAGCAGCGCGTTCACGAGATGCTCGATCTCGGCATCCAGTCCGCCGGCCGGCGCGATTCTGTCGATCAGGCCCCAGGCCAGCGCCGTCGGCGCGTCGATATTCTCCGCGGTCATCACCAGCCAGCGCGCGCGGGCCCAGCCGATCAGGCGCGGCAGCAGCGCGGCGTGGATCACCGACGGAATGCCGACGCGCACCTCAGGCATGCCGAAATGCGCATCATGCGCGGCGATGCGGAAATCGCAGGCCGCGGCGACTTCGAGCCCGCCGCCGAGGCACCAGCCGGGCAGGCGCGCGATCACGGGGGCCGGGAAGTGGCGTACCGCTTCGCAGAGATCGCGCAGGCGGCTGATGAACGCTTCGGCCGATGTCTGGTCGAGCTTGGCCATCTCCTTGATGTCGGCGCCGCCGATCATGCTCTTCTCGCTCTGGCCGCGTAGCACCATGATTCGGATGCTGCGGTCGCTGGCAAGCTTTTGCAGGCCTTCGCGCACTGCATCGGTCACGGGCGATCCCAGAATATTCAGCGGGCCGGCATTGCAGATCGCGACATGGACGACGCCACGGGCATCGCGCGTCACGCCGCAGTGGTTGTTGAGCATTTCCATCGTGGGATCTCTGAGTTTCGTGGATGCGCGCGGGCGCACCGGTCGGGTTCACTTCCGGGCCGAAATGCATTGCTTGTCAAGCGGGCATAGGCGGTGGAGTTGCCAGCGCGAAGTCCGCAGCATAGTATGATATTTATCATACAAAGGGATGGACATGACCGAACTCGCTCAACTCGACCTGTTTTCGCCAGCGCAGCGGCGCGAGCGCGTGGTGGATTGGCAGGTGCCGGCGCCGGTTGCGAAAGCGGCCATGGGCCTTTCCGGCATCGACGCCATGCGCGGCATCCGCGACGGCTGGCTGCCGCCCCCACCCTTCGCCAAGCTGATCGGTTTCGTCATGGCCGTGGTCGAGCCGGGCCGGATCGTGATGGAACTGGAGCCGCGCGAGGATCTCGAAAATACCATCGGCCTCCTGCACGGGGCGACCGCCGCCGCGCTCCTCGACACCGCCATGGGCTGCGCGATTTCCACGCGGCTGGAGGCCGGGCAGTCGTCGGTGACGCTCGACCTGAAAATGACCTTTCTGCGTCCGCTCTCGGTCCGGTCGGGGCTGATCTCGGCCGAAGGCAAGATCATCAAGCTGGGGCGCCAGAGCAGCTACACCGAAGGTTTCGTGCGCGACGGCAAAGGCGCCCTCGCAGTCCATGCAACTGCAACCTTTTCCATGATCGGCAACAATTTTACCGGGAATTAATGCGCCGCCGGACCGATATTCGTGTTATGAGATGACCTCCGACATCCAATGAGAGCCGCATGCGCTATTCCCGGGAACACAAGCAGGAAACCCACGACCGCATCGTGAAGAAGGCGTCCGTGCGGCTGCGCGAAAAGGGTGCCCACGGCATCGGCGTCGCCGACCTCATGAAGGAGGCGGGCCTCACCCATGGCGGCTTCTACGCGCATTTCGATTCGCGCGAGGCGCTGGTGATCGAGGCCTTCGGCTACGCCATGGACCGCGCAATGGAGCACTGGCGCAAGCAGTCCGACCAGGTCGCGCCCGAAAAGCAGCTTGCCCAGATCGTTGAGACCTATCTCTCCACATTGCACCGCGACAATCCCGGCCACGGCTGCTCGATCCCCGCGCTCGGCGCCGAGATCGCCCGCGAGAGCCCGAAGACGCGAAAAGCCTTTGCCGGCAAGCTCGACGAGATGGTCGAGATGATCACCGATTTCATCCCCAATTTGCCGCGCAAGGCCGCGCGCAAGCAGGCGATCGCGACGCTGGCCACGATGGCCGGTACCATGCTGCTGGCGCGGATCGCCGGCTCCAGCGAGCTGTCGGACGAGGTGCTGAGGGCCGGGAAGGACAGCGCGCTTGAGGGTGCGCGGCGCGAGCCTGCGAAGGCTGCACCGGCCAAGAAGAAGCAGAACTAGAGCGGTGCGGTAGGGTGGGCAAAGGCGCTCTTGCGCCGTGCCCACCATCTCTCCGCGTTCGCGTTTGGCAATGGTGGGCACGCTTCGCTTTGCCGCACCCTACGGGAGCCGCGTCTACCGCCCCGCAAACAACGCCCGCTCGCGCTCCACGATCTCGCCGATGTAATCCGCCACCGCCCTGATCCGCGCGAGATCCTTGCTGTCGGCGTGCATCAGCATCCAGAACGTGCGCGTGATCGAAACCTCCTCCGGCAGCACCGCGACAAGCTGCGGATAGTCGCTCGCCATAAAATGCGGCAGCACCGCGATGCCGAAGCCTGATAGCGTGGCGTTGAGCTGCGCGATCAGATTGGCGCTGCGGAAGCGCGCGGAGATGCGCGGCGACACCTGCGGCAGATAATCGAGCTCGGGCGTGAACAGCAGCTCGTCGATGTAGCCGACGAAGCGGTGCTGCGGCAGCACCTCGCGCGAGGCGATCTTCGGGAAACGGTCGAGATACGCCGGTGAGGCATAGAGCCCGAGGCGATAATCGAGCAGCTTGCGGCCGACGATGCGGCCTTCCTTCGGCATGGTCAGGCTGATCGCGATATCGGCCTCGCGCTTGGAGAGACTGAACAGCCGCGCGGTGGCTACAAGTTGCAGATCGAGATCAGGATAGCGGTCGGCGAAGGGCGCCAGCCGCGGTGCCAGGAAGGCGGTGCCGAACCCGTCAGGCGCGCCGATCCGCACCGTCCCGGTCAGTCGTGCCACGGAGCCGCCGACCTGCTCCTGGTTGGCGACGATGGTGGATTCCATCGCCTCGGCGCTGTCGGCGACGCGCTGGCCGGCCTCGGTGAGGAGGTAGCCGGTCTTGCGCCGGTCGAACAGCTTGGCTGAGAGGTGCTTTTCCAGCCGGTCCACACGGCGGATCACCGTGGCATGGTCGACGCCGAGCTGTTTTGCCGCAGCCGACACCGAGCCGCCCCGCACGATGGCCAGCACGAAGCGGAAGTCGTCCCAGTCGATGTGACCTTGATCCAGCATTTTCGCACATCTATGGTGCATTATCTCAGACTTGAATCCTATAAAATGCAGGTCGATAGGATTTGTCAAAGCGGATCAGGCCTGAAGGAGTTCATTCCATGCGCGCAGTCGGACATTTCATCGGTGGCAAGGAGGTCAAGGGCACCTCGGGCCGCACCGCCGACGTTTTCGAGCCGATGACCGGTGATGTCCAGGCCAAGGTCGCACTGGCGTCCAAGGCCGAAGTCCGCGCCGCGGTCGAGAACGCGCGCGCAGCACAGCCCGAGTGGGCCGCGACCAACCCGCAGCGGCGCGCCCGCGTCATGACGAAATTCGTCGAGCTGGTGCAGCGCGACTACGACAAGCTCGCCGAGTTGCTCGCGCGCGAGCACGGCAAGACCGTGCCCGACGCCAAGGGCGACATCCAGCGCGGCCTTGAAGTCGCCGAGTTCGCCTGCGGCATCCCTCATCTGATGAAGGGCGAGTACACTGAAGGCGCCGGCCCCGGCATCGACATCTATTCGCTGCGCCAGCCGCTCGGCGTCGTCGCCGGCATCACGCCGTTCAACTTCCCGGCGATGATCCCGATGTGGAAATTCGCGCCCGCGATCGCCTGCGGCAACGCGTTCATCCTCAAGCCGTCCGAGCGCGATCCCGGCGTGCCGATGATGCTTGCCGAGCTGATGATCGAGGCGGGCCTGCCGGCCGGCATCCTCAACGTCGTCAACGGCGACAAGGAAGCCGTCGACGCCATCCTCGACGATCCCGATATCAAGGCCGTCGGCTTCGTCGGCTCCACGCCGATCGCGCAATATATCTATGAGCGCGCCGCCCAGACCGGCAAGCGCTGCCAATGCTTCGGCGGTGCCAAGAACCACGCCGTCATCATGCCGGATGCCGACATGGATCAGGCCGTCGACGCTCTGATCGGCGCGGGTTACGGCTCGGCCGGCGAGCGCTGCATGGCGGTTTCGGTCGCCGTGCCCGTCGGCAAGACCACCGCGGACCGCCTCATGGAAAAGCTGATCCCGCGCGTCGAGTCCTTGAAGATCGGCACCTCGATCGATCCGTCCGCCGATTACGGTCCGCTGGTCACGCGCGAGGCGGTCGAGAAGGTCAAGAGCTACATCGATATCGGCATCAAGGAAGGCGCGACGCTCGCCGTCGACGGCCGCGGCTTCAAGATGCAGGGCTACGAGAAGGGCTTCTATCTCGGCGGTTCGCTGTTCGACAACGTCACCAAGGACATGCGGATCTACAAGGAAGAGATCTTTGGCCCCGTGCTCTCGGTCGTGCGCGCGCACGACTACAAGGAAGCGCTGGCGCTGCCGTCCGACCATGACTACGGCAACGGCGTCGCCATCTTCACCCGCGACGGTGACGCCGCGCGCGACTTCGCGGCCAAGGTCAATGTCGGCATGGTCGGCATCAACGTGCCGATCCCGGTGCCGATCGCCTATTACACCTTCGGCGGCTGGAAGAAGTCGGGCTTCGGCGATCTCAACCAGCACGGCCCGGACTCGATCCGCTTCTACACCAAGACCAAGACGGTGACCTCGCGCTGGCCGTCCGGCGTCAAGGAAGGTGCGGAGTTCTCGATCCCGCTGATGAAGTAATCTCCTCGGCCGTCATTGCGAGGAGCCCGCGACAAAATTGCGAAGCAATTTTGCGCTGGTGCGACGAAGCAATCCAGCATCTTTCCGCGGAGGCGGTCTGGATTGCTTCGCTTCGCTCGCAATGACGAGAGAAAAATGAGCAACCCAGCATGCAGTTCGCTCTGGACGAGGATCAGGTCGCGGTTCGCGATATGGCGTTGGCGTTTGCGGCGGAAAAGATCGCGCCGCACGCGCTGCGCTGGGACGAGGAGAAGCATTTCCCCGTCGAGGTGATGCGCGAGGCGGCCACCCTCGGCATGGGCGGCATCTATATCCGCGAGGATGTCGGCGGTTCCGCCATGACGCGGTTCGACGCGGCGCTGATCTTCGAGGCGCTGGCGACGGGCTGCCCGACCACCTCGGCCTTCATCTCTATCCACAACATGGCAAGCTGGATGATCGATGCCTACGGCAACGACACCCAGCGCCACACATGGCTGCCGAAGCTCTGCACCATGGAGCTGATCGCGAGCTACTGCCTGACCGAGCCGGGCGCCGGCTCGGATGCGGCCGCGTTGCGCACCCGCGCGGTGCGCGACGGCGATCACTATGTGCTCAACGGCCAGAAGCAGTTCATCTCCGGCGCCGGCGGCACCGATCTCCTGGTCGTGATGGTCAGGACCGGTGGCGATGGCCCCGGCGGCATCTCGACCCTCGTTATCGACGGCAAGACGCCGGGCGTCTCGTTCGGCGCCAATGAGCGCAAAATGGGCTGGAACGCGCAGCCGACCCGCGCCGTGATTTTCGAGAACGCCCGCGTTCCTGTTGCCAACCGGCTCGGCGAGGAGGGCGTCGGCTTCAGGATCGCGATGGCCGGCCTCGATGGCGGCCGCCTCAATATCACGGCTTGCTCGCTCGGCGGCGCGCAGACCGCGCTCGACAAGGCGCGCAGCTACATGAAAGAGCGCAAGGCGTTCGGCAAACGCCTTGACGAATTCCAGGCGCTGCAGTTCAAGCTCGCTGACATGGCGATCGAACTGGAAGCGGCTCGCACCTTCCTGTGGCGTGCTGCTGCCGCGCTCGACCGCAAAGACCCCGACGCGACCATGCTGTGCGCGATGGCAAAACGCTTCGGCACCGATGTCGGCTTCGAGGTCGCCAACCACGCGCTCCAGCTTCACGGCGGCTACGGGTACTTGAGCGAATACGGTATCGAGAAGATCGTGCGCGATCTGCGCGTGCACCAGATCCTCGAAGGCACTAACGAAATCATGCGGCTCATCGTGGCGCGCAAACTGATCGAGGGCGCGCGATGAGTTCGGTGGAAGAGGGCGACCTGATCGTTCGCCGCGAGGGCGCGGCGGGCGTGATCCGGCTCAACCGCCCCAAGGCGATCAACGCCATGACGCTGGAGATGTCTGAAGGTATCGATGCGGCGCTCGACAAGTTCGAGGTCGATCCGGAGGTCGCCGTGATCATCCTGGAAGGCGCCGGCGAACGTGGCCTGTGCGCCGGCGGCGACATCCGTGGCCTCTGGGAGAGCTCGCGCGAAGGCGGCGACCTCGGCGCGCGGTTCTGGCGCCAGGAATACGTCATGAATGCGCGGATCGCGAAATATCCGAAGCCGTATGTCGCCTTCATGGACGGCCTCGTGATGGGCGGCGGCGTCGGCCTGTCCGGTCATGCCAGCCATCGAATCGTCACCGATCGTACCAAATTGGCGATGCCCGAGGTCGGGCTCGGCTTCTTCCCGGATGTCGGCGGCACCTGGCTGCTGTCGCGCTCGCCGGGTGAGATCGGCACTTATTTCGGCCTGACCGGCCAGACCATGAACGGACCCGACGCGATCCATGCAAAATTTGCGGATGCCGTGGTGCCTGCGGCGAAATGGCCTGAGCTGCGCGCGGCGCTGACGAAGGTTCGTGAGGGCGTGACTGCGGCTGATGTCACCAAGCTCATCAACGGAGTTGCAACCGGCGAAACCTCAGGGCCGGTGGCCGCAAAAGAACCGATCATCGACGCGTTATTCGGTTTCGACCGTATGGAAGACATCTTCGCGGCGCTCAAGCGCGACGGCTCCGAGTTCGCGCTGGCGACGCTCAAGACGCTCAACGAAAAATCGCCGCGCGGCATGGTGGTGACCCTAAAACTCTTGCGGCTGGCGCGCAGCGCGTCGAGCCTGGAACAGTGCCTGGTGCGCGAATATCGCGCCGCGCTGGAGGTCTTCCGCAGCGACGATTTCCGCGAAGGCGTGCGCGCGGCCGTGATCGACAAGGACCGCAATCCGAGCTGGTCGCCGCCGCGGATCGAGGATGTGACGCCGCAAATGCTCGCGCGGTATTTCGCGGAGATCGGCGCCGACGAGCTGAAGTTCAACTGACAACGTTACAAGCGGAGGAAACGAAGATGGCCACGATCGCATTCATCGGTCTCGGCAACATGGGCGGCCCGATGGCCGCCAATCTGGTCAAGGCCGGCCACAAGGTGGTGGCCTTCGATCTCGCCGAGGCCTCGCGCAATCAGGCCAAGGCCGACGGCGCCAGCATCGGCGAAAGCGCTGCGAGTTCGGTGAAGGGCGCTGACGTCGTCGTCACCATGCTGCCGGCCGGCAAGCATGTGCTCGGCGTCTGGAACGAGGTGGTGCCCGCCATGGCCAAGGGCGCGCTGATCATCGACAGCTCCACCATCGACGTCGAAAGCGCGCGTCAGGCGCATGCGCTCGCGGCTAGGCATGGCGTGCTCTCGGTCGATGCGCCGGTCTCCGGCGGCACCGGCGGTGCCAAGGGCGCCACGCTCACCTTCATGTGTGGCGGCGAGGAGGGCGCGTTCGCGGCGGCAAAGCCGGTGCTGGAGAAGATGGGCAAGAAGATCGTGCATTGCGGCGGCAGCGGCGCCGGCCAGGCGGCAAAGATCTGCAACAACATGATCCTCGGCATTTCCATGATCGCGGTCAGCGAGGCCTTTGTGTTGGCTGAGAAGCTCGGGCTCTCGCATCAGGCGCTGTTCGACGTCGCCTCGACCTCGTCGGGTCAGTGCTGGTCGCTCACGACCTATTGCCCGGTGCCGGGTCCGGTGCCGACCTCGCCCGCCAACAACGACTACAAGCCGGGCTTTGCCTCGGCGCTGATGGTCAAGGACCTGACCCTGGCGCAGGACGCTGCGAAGGCTGCGGGCGCCGCAACGCCGCTCGGCCAGCACGCGCAGGAGATTTACCAGGCCTTCGACAAGGCGGGGCAGGGCGGGGTGGATTTTTCCGGAATTATCAAGCACGTTAGGGGGCTGACCGGGAAAGCTTAATGACGACATTTCAGGAAGCGCGCGCGTTTCTGCTGCACAACCGCACGGATTACGAGACAGCAGTCAGGGATTTCCGCTGGCCCGATCCGGTTGCTTTCAACTGGGCGCTCGACTGGTTCGACGAGCTGGCGAAAGATGCGGAAGCCAAGGACAGACCCGCGCTCTGGATCGTCGATGCCGCGCAGGACAAGCAGACCAAACTGTCTTTCGCGGCGCTCTCGAAGCGCTCCAATCAGGTCGCCAACTTTCTCCGCGCGCAGGGCCTGAAGCGTGGCGATCATCTTCTGCTTCTCCTCGGCAATGTAGTCCCGCTCTGGGAGACGATGCTCGCCGCGATGAAGCTCGGCGTCGTCGTCATTCCCGCGACCACGTTGCTTACCGCGGATGAGCTGCGCGACCGGCTCGATCGCGGCAAGGCCAAGGCGGTGGTGGCGGCCGAAGACCAGGTCGCGAAATTCACAAGCCTCGACGCCGAGAACATCGTGCGCATCGTGGTCGGCGCGGCCTCCGACGGCTGGCTCGCCTATGATGAGGCAACGAAAGCGCCGGAAAGTTTTGCCGCTGACGGTCCGACCAAGGCCAACGACCCGATGCTGCTCTATTTCACCTCGGGCACGACTGCAAAACCAAAGCTGGTGCGGCACAGTCAGCGCAGCTATCCCGTCGGGCATCTCTCGACCATGTACTGGATCGGGCTGAAGCCCGGCGATATCCATCTCAACATCTCCTCGCCCGGCTGGGCCAAGCATGCCTGGAGTTGCTTCTTCGCGCCGTGGAATGCGGGTGCGACCGTGTTCGTGGTCAACCAGCCGCGCTTCGATGCCAAAGGTCTGCTCGCCACCATTGGTCGTTGCGGCGTTACCACGCTGTGCGCGCCGCCGACGGTGTGGCGGCTGTTCATCCAGGAGAACCTGGCGTCGTTCAAGGTGAGCTTGCGCGAAGTCTGCGGCGCCGGGGAGCCGCTCAATCCGGAAGTGATCGACCAGGTCCAGGCAGCCTGGGGCCTCACCATCCGCGACGGCTACGGCCAGACCGAGACCGCGGCGCTCGCCGGCAACTCGCCGGGGCAGAAGATCAAGGTCGGCTCGATGGGCCGGCCGCTGCCGGGCTTTCGCGTGCAGGTCAGCGATGCCGACGGCCATCCGGCGAGAGAAGGCGAGGTGGCGCTGCTGCTCGGCACTGACCGTCCGGCTGGCCTGATGCAGGGCTATCAGGGCGACGACGGTAAGCTCTCGGGTGCCGAAGGCGAGCTCTATCGCAGCGGCGACGTCGTATTCGAAGACGAGGATGGCTATCTCACCTTCGTCGGCCGCTCCGACGACGTGTTCAAATCTTCGGACTATCGCATCAGCCCGTTCGAGCTGGAGAGCGTGCTGCTCGAGCACGAGCTGGTTGCCGAAGCCGCTGTGGTGCCCAGCCCCGATCCGATCCGGCTCGCGATCCCCAAGGCCTTCGTGCTGCTGACATCGGGCGCCGAGCGAACGCCGGAGACGGCACTCTCCATCTTCAGGCACCTGCACACGAGGCTTGCGCCATTCAAGCGCATCCGCCGCCTCGAAATCGTCAGCGAGCTGCCGAAGACAATCTCTGGCAAAATCCGCCGCGTGCAGCTACGACGGCTCGAACGCGACGATGATCGCAACGATCCGCTGCGCGGCCGGGAATTCCGCGAGGAGGATTTTCCGGAGTTGCCGAAAACAAGAAGTGAAACGTAAGTGAACAGTCTACGCTCGTCATTCCGGGCGCGCGAAGCGCGGGCCCGGAATCCATTTCGCAACAGGCTCTGTCGCGTGATGGATTGCGGGCTCGATGCTCCGGGCCGCGCTTACGCGGTCCCGTCGCATCGCCCCGGAATGACAGCAGTTGGAGTTGCTAATGAACGAAATCTGGAAGAAGCCGCCGATCACGCTGGAGGCCTATCAGGCCATGGTCGGCACGGAGATCGGCGTGTCCTCGTGGCACCTGGTCGATCAGCCCCGCATCGACACCTATGCCGATGTGATCGAGGATCACCAGTTCATCCACGTCGATCCCGAGCGTGCCAAGAAGGAAACCGCCTTCGGCACCACCATCGCGCACGGTTTCCTGACGATGTCGCTGCTGTCGATCATGTCCTACGAGGTGATGCCGGTGATCGCCGGCACTACGATGGGTGTCAATTACGGCTTCGACAAGCTGCGCTTCATCTCGCCGGTGCGTTCGGGCAAGCGCATCCGCGGCCGTTTCGTATTGGCGGAAGCCAAGCTGCGCAAGCCCAATGAACTGCAGTCGCGCACCAACGTCACGGTGGAGATCGAAGGCGAGGATAAGCCCGCGTTGGTCGCCGACTGGCTCGGATTGATCTATTTCGCGTAAGTCGGCCGGGGCTTGACCCGGAAACCCATCGCTGCTCAAAAGTCTGTTAAATCGCGCTCGGTGCACCCTCTCCCCTTGTGGGAGAGGGTGACAAAATCGAGCGGAGCGAGATGACGCCGGGTGAGGGGTATCTCTCCACACGCTCATCTGCCGAGACAACCCCTCATCCGGCGCTTCGCGCCACCTTCTCCCAAAAGGGGAGAAGGGAAGAAAGCACAGGGAAGCACACTCATGGCAATCAGGTTCGACGGACGCGTCGCCATCGTCACCGGCGCGGGCAATGGTCTCGGCAAGGCGCATGCGCTGGGCCTGGCGAGCCGCGGCGCGAAAGTCGTCGTCAATGATTTCGGCGGCGCGCGTGACGGCAGCGGCGGCTCCCTCTCGCCGGCCGAGACCGTCGTCGAGGAGATCCGCAAGGCCGGCGGCACCGCGATGGCCGACGGCGCCGACGTCTCGAATTTCGAGCAGGTCACCGCCATGGTCGAGCGCGCCACCAAGGAGTGGGGCAGCGTCGACATCATGTGCGCCAATGCCGGCATCCTGCGCGACAAGTCGTTCGGCAAGATGGAAGCGACCGATTTCCAGAAGGTGCTCGACGTGCATCTCGTCGGCACCTTCTATTGCTGCAAAGCGGTCTGGGCCGGCATGCGCGACCGCAATTACGGCCGCATCGTGCTGACGACCTCGTCCTCCGGCCTCTATGGCAATTTCGGCCAGGCCAATTACGGCGCGGCCAAGTCCGGCATGGTCGGCTTGATGAACGTGCTGGCGGAAGAGGGCCGCAAGACCAACATCCGCGTCAACATCATCTCGCCGACCGCGGCCACCCGCATGACGGAAGAGCTGCTGCCGCCGCAGGCGCTGCAGCTCATGAAGCCGAACGCGATCACGCCCGCCGTCGAGTATATGCTGAGCGAGGACGCGCCGACCCGTACCATCATGGGCGCCGGTGCCGGCTCCTTCGCCGTGATCAAGATTGTTGAGAGCGAGGGCATCAATCTGCCGGAGTCCGACTGGACCCCCGACGCGATCGCTGCGCATTTCGCCGAGATCAGCGACATGTCGAAGGCAAAAGCGCTGACGGGTGCGTTCGAGCAGACCCAGAAGTACGTGGCGCAGGCCGCGGCACGAGCGGGGATCAAGCTCTGACTGACGTTGCCGTCATCGGTGCCGGTCCCGCCGGGCTGATGGCCGCGGAGGTGCTGGCGCAAGGTGGCGCCCACATCACCGTCTACGACGCCATGCCGTCGGCGGGCCGCAAATTCCTGATGGCCGGCCGTGGCGGGCTCAATCTCACCCACAGCGAGCCGCTGGCGAATTTCCTTGCCCGCTACCGCGAAGCGATGCCGCATCTGCGCGCGGCAATCGAGGCGTTTCCGCCCGATGCGCTGCGCGACTGGAGCGCGGCACTCGGGCAGCTGACCTTCGTCGGCAGCAGCGGGCGGGTGTTTCCAAAAACGTTCAAGGCCTCGCCCTTGCTGCGCGCCTGGCTGCGGCGGCTGGATGCAGCCGGCGTGCAATTCGCGTTTCGGCATCGCTGGACGGGCTGGGACGCGGCGGGCCGGCTCCAATTTCAAACGGCCGATGGCGCGCTTGCCATCGCCCCGAGCGCAACCGTGCTCGCGCTCGGCGGCGCGAGCTGGCCGCGGCTGGGCTCGGATGGCGCTTGGGTCGATTGTCTCGCCGCCAGGGGCGTTGCCGTCTCGAAGCTCAGGCCGGCCAATTCCGGTTTCACGGTCGCATGGTCCGACGTGTTTCGGGATCGGTTCGAAGGCCAGCCGCTCAAGGGCGTGGCGCTGACGGTCGGCGCGCACACGGTTCGCGGCGAAGCCATGATCACCCGCAGCGGTATCGAGGGCGGCGCGATCTACGCGCTGTCGGCAGAGCTGCGCGAGGCGGTGCTGGGGATCGGGCGGGCGACACTGATGATCGCCTTGCGGCCCGATCTTGACGCCGCCGCGCTGACCACGCGGCTGTCGGGCACGCGCGGCAAGCAATCGCTCGCGAACTTTTTGCGCAAGGCGGCACAATTGTCGCCGGTCGGCATCGGGTTGATGCAAGAAGCGGCCATTGCGTCTGGCCGGTCGCTGGCAGCGTTTGCGCCGGCAGAGCTCGCGCATCTGGTCAACGCGATCCCGGTTCAGCTCACCGGCGTTGCCGCGATCGATCGCGCCATCTCGTCCGCGGGTGGGATTGCCTTCGATCAGCTCGACGAGCATTTCATGCTCAGCAAACTGCCCGGCGTGTTCGCCGCCGGCGAGATGCTGGATTGGGAGGCGCCGACCGGCGGCTATCTGCTGCAGGCGTCGTTTGCGACCGGTGCGGCGGCGGGCAGGGGCGTGTTGCGATGGCTTGCGTCCTCCTGATCATGACGTTCCGGTCCTTGTCACGAGATCCGTGAGGAAACCGAGCACACCAAAGCTCGCCGCCACCACGCAGACCGCGGTCCAGCCGCCAAAACTCCAGGCCAGCGAGGCCGCCGCTGAGCCGATACCGCCGCCGATGAAGAACAGCGCAACGAACAGGCCGTTGATGCGGCCACGCGCCTCGGGCCGCAGCAGATTGACGGCGCGGCGGCCGAGCGTCTGGTCGGCGGTGATGCCAATGTCGAGCAGGATCGTCCCGAGGCTCAGCACCAGCAGAGCCGCCACGCGCGACTCCATCGTACCGGCCCAGGCGCAGAGCGCGAGCGAGCCGATGATGCCCAGATGTGCGGCGAAGAACAGCGGACGTGCCCAGCCCTTGTCGCCCCAGCGGCCTGCAAGCGGCGTCGCCGCGGCGCCCGCGACGCCGATCAGTGCGAAAGCAGCTATGCCCTTGGCGTCGAGCGCAAACGGTGCTTCCGGCAGGCGCAGCGCGACCGCGGACCAGAATGCGGTGAACGACGCCATGACCAGGGAGGCAGTCCAGGTCCGCACGCGCAGCACCGGCTCTTCCCGCAGCAATTTTGGGAACGAGCGGAGCAATTCGCCGTAGCCGACGCGGGCCACCGGTTGCAGCGTCGGCAGATAGCGGCCGAGCGCGCCGGCGAGGAACGTCATCAGGATGGCTGAGGCGAGATAATAGGCGCGCCAGCTCCAGAGATCGGCGATCAGGCTCGCCGCGGGCCGGGACAACAGGATGCCGATCATCAATCCGCTCATCACCTCCCCGATGGCCTGGCCGCGGCGCTCGGGCGCCACCATCGAGGCCACGAGCGGGACCATCATCTGGATCGCGGCGCAGGACGCTCCGAGGACGAAGGTGGCGGTCAGGAGCAGCGAGGGCGTTGGCGCGAGTGCGGTTGCGAGTGCTGCGAGGATCGCGCAGCCGAGCGTGCGCAGGATCAGCCGCCGGTTCTCGATCAGATCGACCAGCGGCACCAGCAACAGCAATCCGAGCGCATAGCCGAGCAGTGTCAGCGTGCTGACGAGGCCTGCCTGCGAGGTGGTCATGGACAGGGATCGGCCGATCAGTCCTACGAGAATCTGCGGCGCGAACAAATTGGTGACGACCACGCCGGTGGTGATGGCGCCGAGCCAGATCAGCGGTCGCTCGGCAAGTTGGTTTCGGGATGCGAGCTTGGTGGTTTCGGAGATGGTCATGGGACCTCGCGCGCTGGATGCGGGTTCCTCTTTAAGGCGGGCTGGCAATATGCTACAATTCAATTAAGCCTATAAAGAATATGCGAGTTCGTTATGAACACCCATGACCTCGTCGCGTTCGTTGCTGTGGTCGAGACCGGATCGATCGTTGCGGCCTCGATGCGCCTCAATCTCACCCAGCCTGGCGTGACCCGGCGCATCCAGAATCTAGAGGAGATGCTGGGCGCGCAGTTGTTGGACCGCCTGTCGAAGCCGCTGAAGCCCACGGCCGCAGGTCATGAGGCCTATGAGCAGGGCCGGCGCCTGCTGAGGATGCTGGATGATCTCAAGGCCGGCGTCGCTGATGATGGCGTAGTACGCGGCGAGTTCAGGCTCGGCCTCACGCCGTTTCTCTCCGAGGCCGGACTCAGCGCGCCGCTCGATGCGGTGCGTGCCGAATTTCCGGCCCTGAGCGTGCGCGTCGTCTCGGGCTGGTCGCCCAACCAGGTCGAGAGGGTCAGCCGCAATGAACTCGATGCCGCTGCGATCTGCCTGCCCGACGGGGCAGTTCCGCCCGCCGATCTCGTCGCCGACGATCTCGGCTCGCAGCCGGTGGTGTTCGTCGTCGCGCGCGAGATGAAGATCCCGCGCACTGTCGACCTCGAGCGTCTGTCGCAGCTCTCATGGGTGATCAACCAGGACGGCTGCGGATTTCGCGACACGCTCAAGCGCCGCTTCGACGCCGAGCATTTGCCGTTCACCGTCGCCGTGGAGGCGCTGGACAGCGAGCTTCGGCTGTCGCTGGTGTCACGCGGTCTGGGCGTCGGACTGGTCACACCGATTGCGCTGAAGCGCAGCGCGTTTCGAGACAAGCTCAAGCCGGTCGCTGCGCGCGACTTCAATCCCGCCGTGCGCGCATGGCTGGTGCATCGCCCGCCGGCCGGTCGTCTGACCGGCCCAATCAAGCTGTTCCGCGACGGCCTGGATCGGGAGCTACAAGCTCTAATTCACGCCTAGCGCAGCTTCCCACGCGCCGCCACCGGCAGCGTGCCGATGATCTCCTCGCCGCGGACCATCACGACCTCGTCCATCATGTTGACCACGACGCAGACGTGGTTCGGCACGATGCGGACGACGTCGCCGACGTTCGGCCGTGTGTTGCTGCGGGAGAGGTCGAGGAAGCCGTGCTCCTCGGCGAAGCGCGCGATCTTGGCTTCCGGGTGTTCCAGGATCAGGCCGTGGCCGTCGAGCCCGCCGGTATCGGTCGTCAGCGTCTTCGAGCCGGCGTCGAGGATGCCGCGCTCGGGTGCGGCGCGGCTCACCACCGTCGAATAGACGTGCAGGGCGCAATCGTCCCAGGTGGCGGAGCCGGCGGCGACCTGCATGCGGTCGTTGTAGATGTAGGTGCCGAAGCGGTGCTCGGTGCCGCCCTTGAGCTTGCCGATGTTCTTGAGGTTCGGCGTGCCGCCGGTCGAGACGATCTTGGCATCGAGCCCGTGCGCGCGCACGCCGGCCAGCGCCTCGTCGAAGAATTTCTGCGCATCGCCCCAGCCGGTCTCGGTCGGGTAGAGCATGAAGCCGGCAAACTCCAGCCCCCTGGACGCCGCGATCTCGCGCGCCAGCGCAATCGCCTCCGCCGGCGTCTCGACGCCCGCGCGCTTGCGGCCCGTGTCGCATTCGACGACGACCGAGAGCGGACGGCCCGAGGCTGCTGCAGCCTTGGGGAGGCCGGCAACGACGGTCGAATTGTCGGCGGCGACCGTCATGTTGGTTTTGGCATTCAGCGCGCCGAGGCGCGCCATCTTTTCCTCGCCCAGCAGATTGTAGCTGATCAGGATGTCGTCGATGCCGGCATTGGCCATGATCTCGGCCTCGCCGATCTTCTGGCAGGTGATGCCTTTGGCGCCGGCCGCGACCTGCATCTTCGCAATGGTCGGATTCTTGTGCGTCTTGATGTGGGGACGGTTGGCGATGCCGGCGTCGTCGCAGGCCTTCTGGATCCGCGCGATGTTGCGCTCGACCTTGTCCATGTCGATGACGGCGCAGGGCGTACCGTATTCACGGGCGAGTTTTGCGGCAAGAGCAGTTGTCATGGGTTATGCCTGTTCGATTTCTTCGCGGAGCATTTCAAGTTCAAGCCAGCGCTCTTCGGAGGCGGACAATTCGTCGTGCGCCTTGGCGATCGCGGCGGAGGTGTCGTCGAATTTTTTGCGATCCTTGACATAGAGGTTGGGATCGTCGAGCAGGCGTTGCAGCTTGGCGATATCGGCCTGCAATTTTTCCATCTTCTTCGGCAGCGTTTCCAGCGCATGCTTCTCATTGAAGCTCAACCGCCGTTTTGACGCGGCGGCGGGAGCCGCGGCCCGCTCTTCCTTCTTCTCCGCGGGCGCTTGCGGCTTCGCAGTCTCGCGCTTGAGGTCGGCGCCGCGTTGCGTGAGCATGTCGCTATAGCCGCCGGCATATTCGGTCCACTTGCCGTTGCCCTCGGGCGCGATCACCGAGGTTACGACGCGGTCGAGGAAATCGCGGTCATGGCTGATCAGGATCACGGTGCCATCGTAGTCGCCGAGCATGTCTTCGAGCACGTCGAGCGTTTCGAGATCGAGATCGTTGGTCGGCTCGTCCAGCACCAGCAGGTTCGACGGCTTCGCCAGCGCGCGCGCCAGCATCAGCCGGCCGCGCTCGCCGCCCGAGAGCACCTCCACCGGCGTGCCGCGCTGTTCCTGGGCGAACAGGAAATCCTTCATGTAGCCGACCACATGCTTCGGCTTGCCGCCGACCATGATCTGGTCGCCACGGCCGCCGGTCAGCGCCTCGGCCAGTGTCGACTTGGGATCGAGGCTTTCGCGGTGCTGGTCGAGCGTGGCCGTTTCCAGATTGGCGCCAAGCCGCACGGTGCCGGAATCAGGCTGTGCGCCGCCGGTGAGGAGATTGACCAGCGTGGTCTTGCCGGCGCCGTTGGGACCGATGATGCCGAGCCGGTCGCCGCGCTGGATGCGGGTGGAGAAATTGTCCACGATGATACGGTTGCCAAAAGCCTTGGTGATGCCCTTGGCCTCGATCACCAGCTTGCCGGATTGCTCCGCCTCCGACGCGGCGAGACTCGCGGTGCCGGCGGTGCCGCGATAGTTGCGGCGCTGGTCGCGCAGCGCATGCAGATTACCGAGCCGCTTGACGTTGCGCTTGCGCCGCCCGGAGACGCCGTGGCGCAGCCAGTGCTCCTCGTCGACGATCTTGCGGTCGAGCTTGTGCTGGTCGCGCTCTTCTTCCGCCAGCACCTCGTCGCGCCAGCTCTCGAACGAGGCAAAGCCGCGATCGATCTGCTTGATCCTGCCGCGGTCGAGCCATGCCGTCGCGCGCGAGAGATTGCTGAGGAAGCGGCGGTCGTGGCTGATGATCACCAGTGCGCTGCGGCGGCTGTCGAGCTCCTTTTCCAGCCATTCGATGGTGGCGAGATCGAGATGGTTGGTCGGCTCGTCCAGCAGCAGGATGTCGGGCGAGGGCGCCAGCACCCGCGCGAGCGCCGCGCGGCGGGCCTCGCCACCGGAGACGTTGGCCGGGCTCTCGTTCCCGGTCAATCCGAGTTGTTCGACCAGGTAGCGCGCCTGGTATGGATCATCACCGGGCGCGAGGCCCGCCTCGACATAAGCGAGCGTGGTCTTGTGGTCGCCGAAATCAGGCTCCTGCTGCAAATAGCGAACCGTCGCGCCGGGCTGCACGAAGCGTGTGCCGCCGTCGGGCTCAACCAGGCCGGCGGCGATCTTCAGCAACGTAGACTTGCCGGAGCCGTTGCGGCCGATCAGGCAGACACGCTCGGATGGCGCGACATTGAGCTCGACGCCGCTCAAAAGCGGCGTGCCGCCGAAGGTCAGCTTGATGTCCTTGAGTTGGATCAGCGGCGGCGCCATGACTAGCCTTGACTCGAATTCTGGCTCATTGCGGCCTGGTCGGCGCGCCGGCGCTGGATCCGGCGCAGCGTCTGGTCGAGCGCCGAGAGGAATGTTGAGCGGTCGCGCGGCGCGAACGAGCGCGGGCCGCCGGTCACTTCGCCGGCTGAGCGCAGATCCGTCATGAGATTGCGCACCGCCAGCGTCATCCCGATCGATTCCTCCGTGAACGGTTTGCCGTTCGGCGCGATCACGTCGGCGCCCGCCTTCACGCAGCGGCTCGCCAGCGGAATGTCGGAGGTGATGACGACGTCGCCGGGCTTGGCCCTCTCGGCGATCCAGTCGTCGGCCGCGTCCATGCCCGCGCCGGCGGCGATACGCTCGATGAGGGGATCGTTCGGCACACGGATAAAGTTGCCGGCGACTACGCTCACGGGCACGCCGTGGCGGAGCGCGACGCGGTAGATTTCGTCCTTCACCGGGCAGGCGTCGGCGTCGACATAGATGCGGGTGGGGGTGTCAGTCATTCGCCGCGTGGTACCCCATTCGCGCCGCAAAGGCGAGGGGATTGACCCCGGTTCCGTGAGGCCTACGATCGGCTCTGAAAGAACAAAAACATAGGGAAAAGCCCGCCATGCCGAACCGGCTCGAAACCTACCGCGTCGAGGCCTACAACACCGCCAAGCAATCCGAAAACAAGATGCATGACGATACGGTGGCGCGCCGCTTCGGCTTTTCCGGTGGCCTGGTTCCGGGCGTCGATGTCTTCGCCTACATGATGCATGTGCCGGTGGCGCGCTGGGGCCGCGATTTCCTCGCGCGCGGGCTGGTCGAGGCGCGCTTCATCAAGCCGGTCTATGACGGCGAGACCGCCGATGTCGATGCGACCGAGCACAACGGCCTGCTCACGATCGAGGTCTTCAGCCGCACCGAGCTTTGCGCCACCGGAACGGCGTCGCTGCCTGCGGCGGCGCCGACTGTGTCGTTGGGGGACTATGTCGAAGTGCCCGCGGTGGTCGAGCGCCAGCCGGTCAGTCCAGGAATCTTCGAGGTCGGCAAATGGCTCGGCACGACGCCGCGCCGCTGGGCCGGGCAGGCAGCGACGGATTATCTCGCCGATGTCAGGGAGACGGATCCGATTTTTGCGCGCGAGGGGCTCGGCCATCCCGGACTGATCCAGCGCGTGATGAACCGCGTGCTGGTGGACAATACGACCCTCGGTCCGTGGATCCATGTCGGCAGCCACATGCAGATCTTGTCGGCTGCACGCGCCGGCGATGAGATCGTTGCGCGGGCGAAGGTGACCGCGAATTACGAGAAGAAGGGCCACCGCTTCGTCGAGCTCGACGCGCTGGTCGTCGCCAATGGCACGACGCCGTTGGCGCACTGTCTGCACATCGCGATCTACCAGCCGCGGGAGCAGGCGGCGGCGTAGGGAAGGGACACAGCGCGTCCACATATTCTCTGTCATTCCCCGCGAAGGCGGGGAATCCAGTACGCCGCGGCCCATCCGTGAATCACGACTGCCTCGGCGTGCTGGATCGCCCGATCAAGTCGGGCGATGACAGCATTGTTGTTGAGGCAGAAGTGCCCGTTACGCCTTGCCCTTCGCGTCCTGGATCGCGCGCCAGACACGCTCCGGCGTCAGCGGCATGTCGATGTGCTTGATGCCGTAGTCGGAGAGCGCATCGAGCACCGCGTTCACCACGGTCGACAGGCTGCCGGCGCAACCGGCTTCGCCGCAGCCCTTGGTGCCGAGCGGATTGCTCGTGGCCGGCACCGGGTGATCGCCCACCTCCATGTACGGCACATCCTCGGCACGGGGCAGCGCATAGTCCATCAGCGAGCCCGTGATCGGCTGGCCGCTCTCGTCATAGCGGACGTGCTCCATCAGCGCCTGGCCGATGCCCTGGACGACGCCGCCGTGGAGCTGGCCCGCGACCAGCATCGGATTGATCACCGTGCCGAAATCGTTCACCGCGCTGTAACGCACGATCTGCACCACCCCGGTGTCAGGATCGACCTCGACCTCGGCGACATGGCAGCCGTTCGGGAAGGCCGAGGGCACTGGCTCGCTGGTGTGATCGACGTCGAGTGAGTCAGGCACGCCGTCCGGCACCTTGGCGTCATGCAGCTTCTTGGCGAGCTCCATGATGTCGATGCTGCGGTCGGTTCCGGCGATGGTGAAAGCACCATCGGCGAACTCGATGTCGGCCTCCGACGCTTCCAGCATGTGCGCGGCGGCGCGCTTGCCCTTTTCGATCACGAGGCGCGAGGACTCCACGATGGCTTGTCCGGTCGCGGTGATCGAGCGCGAGCCGCCGGTGCCGCTGCCGGCGTGCACGATGTCGCTGTCGCCCTGCACGAGCTTCACGCTCTCGAAGGGAACGCCGAGCTGCGCGCTCAGCACCTGCGCAAACGGCGTGGCGTGGCCCTGGCCGTAGTCGAGTGTGCCGGTGATGAGCTGCACGCTGCCATCGGGATCGAACACGATCTTGCCGAGCTCGGGGCTCGGCGGCGCCGTCACCTCGAGATAGGAGCCGACGGCGATGCCGCGCAGCTTGCCGGATTTCTTGCTCTCCTTCTTGCGCCTGGCGAAATTCTCGTGGTCGGAGATTTCGAGCGCCTTGGTGAAGACCGCCTGGAAGTCGCCGCTGTCATAGGTGACGCCGGAGGAGGCCGGAAACGGCATCTGGCTCTGCTTGATGAAGTTGCGCTTGCGCAGCGTCAGCCGGTTGATGCCCATCTCGTCGGCGGCGCGGTCGATCAGCCGCTCCATGTAATAGTTGGCCTCGGGCCGGCCGGCGCCGCGATAGGCGCCCATCAGCGTGGTGTTGGTCAATACCGTCTTGATGTCGATGCTCATCAGCGGCGTGCGGTAGACGCTGGAAAAATTCTTGCCGGTATTGAGCGAGAGCGGGCTCGGTGAAACCCCGGTGATGTAGGCGCCGAGATTGCCGTAGCCCGAGAGCTTCGCCGCGAGGAAGTGCCCCTCGGCGTCGAGCGCGAGCTCGGCATGGATCTTTTGCGCGCGGCCATGGCTGTCGGACAGGAAGCTGGTGGAGCGCTCGTCGAGCCACTTCACCGGGCGTCCCAGCGCCTTCGCCGCGTACAGGATGCACATGTATTCGGGATAGTTGACGTTCTTCATGCCGAAGGAGCCGCCGACGTTGGCGGTGAGGATGCGCACCTTCTCGTTCGGCACCTTCAGGTTCTTGGCGAGGTTGGCGCGGTTGCCGGCGACGCCCTGCGTCGGCATCTGGATGGTGTAGCGCTCGGTCTTCCTGTCGTAGGAGGCAAGGCCGACGCGCGGTTCCATCGAGACCACGGCGACGCGGGTGTTCTCGATGTCGACCTTGGTGACATGGGCGGCGCTTGCGAAAGCGGCGTTCACCTTTTCCGTGTCGCCATAATGATAGTCGAGCGCGACGTTGTTCGGGATGTGGTCGTAGAGTTGCGGCGCGCCGGGCTTGGTGGCCTCCTCGGGATCGGTCACGGCCGGCAGCGGCTCGATATCGAGCTCGACCGCCTCGGCCGCGTCGCGCGCCTGGGCCAGCGTATCGGCCACCACGAAGGCGACGGGATCTCCGACGAAGCGGACCTTGTCGGTCGCCAGCGGCTGGCGGTTGGTCTGGAGCAGGGGCGAGCCGTCACGGCTCTTCAGCGGCAGGCCGCAGGTGAAGGGGCCATAGCCGGCCGCGTCGAGGTCCTTGCCGGTCCACACGCCCAGCACGCCCGGCATCGCTCTGGCGGCGTCGGTGCCAATACCGCGGAGAATGCCGTGGGCGTGGGTCGAGCGGACGACCACGCAATGGGCCTGGCCGGGCAGGTTGAAATCGTCGGTGTAGCGGCCCTTGCCGCGCACCAGCGTGTCGTCCTCCTTGCGGCGGACAGGCTGCCCGACACCGTATTTTTGCAGTGCAATAGCGTTTTCGAGCGTAGACGATTTGGTGTGTTCTTGCATGGAATTGACCTGAAAAGCCGGCAATTGCGCGTTTTGGGGGGCGCTTGAGGGACCGGACCCCCAAAAATAACCCACGACCCCGGTCACGACAACGCACGAATGGACATGGTCCCATGTGATGCGTTGTTGCGCAGGCCTGCCGCGCTGCTAATGTTTCAGGCGAAAAAGCAATTCCAGATCGGCCCATTGGCCGCGGAAAGACAGTTTGTATGAATGACCACACGCGGCTCCGCGACGGCCATGTGCCGCACGGTGAGCTCGAGGGGTCGATGGCGGCGGTGGCCTTGGCCACCGGACCGGCCGTCGCCGCACAAGCGCCGGGAACCGGCGTCTACGCGGCGCTGGACCTCGGCACCAACAATTGCAGGCTCCTGATTGCCTGTCCGACCCACGACGGCTTTCGCGTGGTCGATTCCTTCTCGCGCATCATCCGGCTCGGCGAGGGCGTCTCGGCGACCGGCTCGATCAGCGAGGCCGCGATCGATCGCGCCATCGCCGCGCTCAGCATCTGCCGGGACAAGATCAACCTGCGCAAAGCCAAGCGGCTGCGGCTGATCGCGACCGAAGCCTGCCGCGCGGCCTCGAATGCCGAGGGCTTTCGCAGCCGCGTCGCAGCCGAGACCGGCATCGACCTCGAGGTGATCGACCGCGAGACGGAAGCCTCACTCGCCATGCTCGGCTGCTCGCCGCTGGTTGATCCGAGGGGGCGCGGCGCCATCCTGTTCGATATCGGCGGCGGTTCGACCGAGCTGGTGCGGATCGAGCGCGACCCGCAAAATCCGGAGCCGCGCATCAAGGCCTGGATGTCGATCCCGCTGGGCGTGGTGACGCTGGCCGAGCAGTTCGGCGGCCGCGACGTTACGCCGGAGATCTACGCCGCGATGGAGCAGGAGGTCGCCAACCATGTCGCGCCGTTCGCGCAAGCGCATGGCCGCGATCTCGCCGACATGCATCTGCTCGGCACGTCGGGCACCGTGACCACGCTCGCCGGTATCCATCTCAATCTCGCGCGCTACGACCGCCGCCGCATCGACAGCATCTGGATGAAGGACACCGATATCACCGCGACCATCAACAAGCTGCTCGGCATGAGCTATGAGGAGCGCGCGAACAACAGCTGCATCAGTATCGAGCGCGCCGATCTGGTGCTGGCCGGCTGCGCCATCCTCGATGCGATCCGCCGCGCTTTCCCGCTGCCGCGCCTGCGCGTCGCCGACCGCGGCCTGCGCGAGGGCATGCTGGTCGAGATGATGCGCGAGGACGGCGCGCTCGGGAGCTGGTGAGATGGCGAAAGACACCACCGGCCGCTTGCACGTCCAGGTCAAGACCGGCGGCAAGCGCAAATTGTCATCAAAACTCTGGCTGGAGCGGCAGCTCAACGATCCCTATGTCGTCAAGGCCAAGGCTTTGGGCTATCGCTCGCGCGCCGCGTTCAAGCTGCTCGAGATCGACGACAAATATCGCCTGCTGAAATCAGGCATGGCCGTGGTCGATCTCGGCGCGGCCCCCGGCGGCTGGAGCCAGATCGCCGCCAAGCGCGTCGGCTCGATCGACGGCAAGGGCAAGGTCGTCGCGATCGATCTGCTGGACATGCCCGAGATTGCCGGCGTCGACTTCGCGCAGCTCGACTTCATGGACGACGACGCGCCGGCGAAGCTCAACGCCATGCTCGGCGGCGGCGCCGACGTCGTGATGTCCGACATGGCCGCCAACACCACCGGTCACCGCAAGACCGACCAACTCCGCATCGTCGGCCTGATCGAGACCGCGGCGGCGTTTGCCTGCGACGTGCTCAAGCCCGGCGGCTCGTTTCTGGCAAAAACGTTCCAGAGCGGCGCCGACGCCGATCTGCTCGCCCAGCTCAAGCGCGATTTTGCCACAGTGCGTCACGTCAAGCCGGCCGCGAGCCGGCAGGATTCCTCGGAGCGCTACGTGCTCGCGACAGGATTTCGCGGTGGGGCGAAGGCGTAACCACAAATTCCGTCATTGCGAGGAGCGAAGCGACGAAGCAATCCAGAAGCCTTCCGCGGAAAGATTCTGGATTGCTTCGCTTCGCTCGCAATGACGAGATTAGCAACTACCCCAGCCGCTGATCCCGCATGTCCTGCGTGTCTTCCGTCGCCACCTTGACGGCGGCGGTTGCCGCGCTCTTGGCTGCGCCCTTGCGGCTTGCGATCTCCACCGCCTTGCGGCCGGAGATCTCGTGGCCGGCGTCGGCGGGCATCTGCCAGAAGAACCAGCTCGACGCCGCCGAGGTCAGCGCCACCACGACGAAGGCCGGCGAGAACATGGTGGCGTTGAGCTCGCTGACATGGCTGAGCCACATCGTGGTCTCGACCGAGGCGGCACCGACCGCGACGCCGGCGGAGATCGCGAGCTGCTGGTTGACGCTGACCAGCGTCGTGGCGCGGCTCATCTGCGCACTCTCGACGTCGGCATAGGCCACCGTGTTGATGGCGGTGAACTCGAGCGAGCGGAAGAAGCCGCCGACCACCAGGATCACCAGGATGATCAGCAGCGGCGTCGTCACCGTGAACAGCGCGCAGACGGCGAGGAAAAATGCGCTGATGATGGCGTTCACCGTCATCAGGTTGCGGAAGCCGAAGGTGCGGATGATCCGCGCGGCCAGCGTCTTCATGCCCATCGCGCCGAGCGAGGAGCCGAAGGTGACGAGGCCGGAATGGAATGGCGACAGGCCGAAGCCGATCTGCATCAACAGCGGCAGCAGGAAGGGCAAGGCGCCGATGCCGAGCCGGAACAGGAAACCGCCGAGCACGGCCGCGCGCAGTGTCGGCAGGTTCAGAAGCGAAAAGTCCAGCACCGGCGATCCCGTCCGCCGGGCATGGATGACGTAGAGCGTCATCGAGATCGCGCCGCCCGCGATCAGGGCCGCAACGATGCTCCAGGGCAGCAGGTTGAGCCCGGCCACGGAGAGACCGAATGCGATGCCGGCAAGCCCGATGCCTGCCAGCACCATGCCGTAGAGATCGAACGGCTCGCGGTTCTCGCTCTTGATGGGATCGATGAACTTCAGCGCCATGAAGATGCCGAGCAGCCCGATCGGAATGTTGATCAGGAAGATCCAGTGCCACGACGCGTAGGTGGTGATGAAGCCGCCGAGCGGCGGGCCGATCACGGGACCGATCAGGGCAGGGACGGTCACCCAGGCCATCGCATTGACCAGCGCGCTCTTGTCGACGGAGCGCAGCAGCACGAGGCGCCCGACCGGCGTCATCATCGCGCCGCCCATGCCCTGGAGGATGCGCGCGATCACGAAGTCGGTGACCGAGGTCGAGAGCGCGCAGCCGACCGAGCCGACCATGAACACGCCGACGGCGATCGCGAACACCATGCGCGCACCGAATCGATCGGCGGTCCAGCCGCTCGCCGGGATGAACACCGCGAGCGACAGGAGGTAGGACGTGATCGCGAGCTTCAGAGTCAGCGGGCTGGAGCCGATGTCGGCCGCGATCGCCGGCAGCGAGGTGGCGATCACCGTGGAGTCCATGTTCTCCATGAAGAGAGCGGTGGCCACGATCAGCGGAATGATGCGTTGCTTGTCGACCATGACGGATTGGTAATGGAAATCAGAAGGAAGGGCGGACTTGCGGCTTATCACCACGACTCGGCCGGGACCATTGCGCATCAACGCATAGCACCTAAATCCTGCGCTCCGTTCCTTCGCCGTTCCAGGGCGCCCCATGGTGCGAGCCCGGAATGACGGTGGGGCCACCGCCCGGCTGCCCCCGCCGAATTTACCTAAAAAGCCCGTGCATGGCTGGCCAGCGGTCCGATTTGCTTTGATTCGTCGCGCGGCCGTGCTATCGACCCGCGTCAACCCCACCGATGGGCTCCGATTCTCCGGCGATGCCGCAAGGTACGCCGAGGGCGGCGCTCATCCATACTTATTTGCGGCACGGCCGCAGGAAGGAGTTGGCAGATGGCCACGGTGCAACTTCAGGGCATCCGCGAAGCCTTTACGTTCGACGACGTGCTGTTGAAGCCGGGTCTGTCTGACGTCATGCCGGGCGAGGTCGACATCCGCTCCCGCGTCACCCGCGCCATTCCGCTCAACATTCCGATCATGGCCTCCGCAATGGACACCGTGACCGAGGCCCGCATGGCGATCGCCATGGCGCAGGCCGGCGGCCTCGGCGTCATCCACCGCAATTTCGATCCCGAAGGCCAGGCCGCCCAGGTGCGGCAGGTCAAGCGCTACGAGTCGGGTATGGTGGTGAACCCGCTCACCATCAGCCCCGAGGCCTCGCTCGACGATGCGCTCAAGCTGATGAGCGATCACGGCATCTCCGGCATTCCCGTTGTTACCGGTGCCGGCAAATCGACGCCGGGCAAGCTGGTCGGCATCCTCACCAACCGCGACGTGCGTTTTGCCACCGACCGCCGGCAAAAAGTCTCCGAGCTGATGACGCACGAGAACCTCGTCACGGTGCGCGAGAATGTCAGCCAGGATGAAGCCAAGCGGATGCTCCATCACCATCGCATCGAGAAGCTGCTTGTCGTCGACGATCAGTATCGCTGCGTCGGCCTGATCACGGTCAAGGACATCGAGAAGGCCGTCGCCCATCCGCTCGCCTGCAAGGATGCGCAGGGCCGCCTCCGCGTCGCCGCCGCCACCACCGTCGGCGACACCGGCTTCGAGCGCACCGAACGGCTGATCGATGCCGGCGTCGACCTCGTCGTGGTCGACACCGCGCACGGCCATTCCCGCCACGTGCTGCACGCCGTCAACCGCATCAAGCGTCTGTCCAACTCCGTGCAGGTCGTCGCCGGCAATATCGCAACCGCCGAAGGTGCACAGGCGCTGATCGATGCCGGCGCGGACTGCATCAAGGTCGGCATCGGCCCGGGCTCGATCTGCACCACGCGCATCGTCGCCGGTGTCGGCGTGCCCCAGCTCACCGCGATCATGGATGCGGTCGAGGCAGCGAAGAAGTCGGACATCCCCGTCATCGCCGATGGCGGCATCAAGTTCTCCGGCGATCTCGCCAAGGCGCTCGCTGCCGGTGCTGATATCGCGATGGTCGGCTCGCTGCTCGCGGGCACCGACGAGACGCCGGGCGAAGTGTTCTTGTGGCAGGGCCGCTCCTACAAGGCCTATCGCGGCATGGGCTCGGTCGGCGCGATGGCGCGCGGGTCGGCCGACCGCTATTTCCAGCAGGACATCAAGGATGCGCTCAAGCTCGTCCCTGAAGGGATCGAGGGCCAGGTGCCCTACAAGGGCCCGGTCGGCAACGTCATGCACCAGCTCGCCGGTGGCTTGCGTGCTGCAATGGGCTATGTCGGCGCAAAGGACATGAAGGAGCTGCACGAGAAGGCCAATTTCGTGCGCATCACCGGCGCGGGCCTGCGCGAAAGCCACGTCCACGACGTGACCATCACGCGCGAGGCGCCGAATTATCCGGGCGGGGGTTAGCTGCCCTGCTTTCTCCTTCGTCATTGCGAGGAGCTCTTGCGACGAAGCAATCCAGTCCTTTTGTGTTGACGCGGCTGGATTGCTTCGCTTCGCTCGCAATGACAGAAAAGTGGAGGAAGCCATCATGTCCCAAAGCTCATCCCAGCAAGGCAAGCGCATCGTTCTCGCCGCACGTCCCGTCGGCGAACCCAAATCATCCGATTTTCGCCTTGAGGAATTTGCCGTCCCGACGCTTGGCGCAGGCGAGGTCCTGCTACGCACGATCTGGCTGTCGCTCGATCCCTATATGCGCGGGCGGATGAGCGAGGGGCCGTCCTATGCCGCGCCGGTGCCGGTCGGTGGTGTGATGGAAGGCGAGGCGGTGAGCGAGGTCGCGGCCTCCAACAATCCTGATTTCGCGGCAGGCGACATCGTGAGGATCCGTTCGGGCTGGCAGACGCACGCGATCTCGAACGGCAAGGGCCTCATCAAGGTCGATCCCAGGCTCGGTCCGATCTCGACCTCGATCGGTGTGCTCGGCATGCCCGGCATGACCGCGTATACGGGCCTGCTCGACATCGGCAAGCCGCAAGAAGGCGAGACCGTCGTCGTCGCCGGCGCTTCCGGCGCGGTCGGCTCGGCCGTGGGGCAGATCGCGAAGATCAAGGGAGCACGCGCGGTCGGCATCGCTGGCGGCAAGGACAAGTGCGACTACGTGGTGAAGGAACTCGGCTTCGATGCCTGCGTCGATCACCGCGATCCTGATCTCGCCGCGAAGCTGAAGGACGCCTGCCCGAAGGGGATCGACGTCTATTTCGAGAATGTCGGCGGCGCGGTGTTCGAGGCGGTCTTCCCGCAGCTCAATCAATTCGCGCGCGTGCCGGTGTGCGGCCTGATCGCGCATTACAACGACACCGAGGCCAAGCCGCCGAAATGGGCGGCGTCGATGATGCGCGCGACGCTGACCAAGCGGCTCACCTTCCGCGGCTTCATCGTCTCCGACTTCGCCTCGCGCCATGGCGACTTCCTGCGCGACATGTCGGGTTGGGTCCGTGACGGCAAGGTGAAGTACAAGGAGTTCGTCACCGAGGGCCTGGAGAGCGCGCCCGCCGCCTTCATCGGGCTCTTGAAGGGCGCCAATTTCGGCAAGCAGCTGGTCCGGGTCGGGCCGAATAAGGCCTGATTTGGCACAACCAGCCCCCTTCAGGGGGCTGGTTGGTTAAAAAAGAGTCACCGATTGGCCACACCAGCCCGCAAAAGCCGCCTGTGTGACCGGCGGTTCATTGACGGAAAGGCGAAGGCATTGAATCATCGCGCATATTTTGGGTGTTGCGATGTTAGAGATCGGTATTTTCTGCATAATCCTTTTGGCTGCCGGCTATTGGGCGGCCATGTATGTCATGGGCCGTCGCGACGACGTCATCCATGGCAAGTTCGTGCACACCGACGATGAGGGTGCGTTCACGCAACCCGCGATGCCGACGCCTCCGCCGCGCTTCCCCAAGCGTCCGCTCAAGGCAGCCGAGTCCGTCAAGTCTGTGCCTGTGAATGATCGGGTCGCTCAGCCGGTGAGCAGCCAAGCGCTGCAGTCGTTGCTCGCTGCGATCCAGCAGGATCTCAAGAGCGTCGCGTAAGACGCGGTGCTAGTGCTCGCCGCCCATCTGGGCGAACAGCTCTTCGATATCCACATCGATCTGGCCTGCGGCGCGGACGTGGCGGACTTCGAAGCTGTCAGGCGCGAAGCGGTACTCGACGAGGCCGGTCTCCTTGATCGCGATCCGGTCCTGGCGTGAATCGTTGATCTTGAAGCCGGCCGACGGCGCCCAGACGTGCCGCGTGTGGCGGAACGTGAAGTCGCGACGCTGGTGCACGTGACCGCTCGCGATGAGGCGGAGATCGACATGCGCAAACATCTCGATCAACCGCGCGCGCGCCGGCTGCGGCACGTAGCGGATCGAGGTCTCTGGGGCTTCAGGCTCGTCCGGCAAATGGAGAAACACCGGCTTGTGCAGGAACAGCGCGACCGGCTTGCCATTCACGCGTGCGATTTCCCGGGACAGCCAGTCGAACTGCTCGGCCTCGAACGCGAGCCCTGAATTCATCACCAGCGAGTTGAGGCCCATGAAGCGCCAGCCGGCGGCCTCGAACGACCAATGGTCCTCGCCGATGATGTCGCGGAATTGCTGGCGGTGCGCTTCCGCGATCGGTGGCTTTGGTGCGGGCCCGAGTGCGGTCGGATTGTCGCCGATGTCGTGATTCCCTGGAAGATAGCGACAGTCGACGGCGAGGGCGTCGTGCAGGCTCTTCGCAAACGTGACGTCGTCGCGACTAGTGGGCCCGTCGAAGGAGACATCGCCGGTGTTGATGACGAGATCAGGCCTGTCGGCGTCGATGTGCTCACTGACGCGATGAAAGTTCGCGATCAGGCCGGGAAAACGCCGACCGAGATGCGTGTCGGAAATCTGGGTGAGGCGAAATACGGACATGGGCGAAGTCTCGCCCGCGCAGACGTCGGAACGATGACGCGCGCGCAAAATCCGCGACCGAACAAAGTTTAAAGCACGCGATAGCGGATGGTGTAGGCGTCCTGCGGCGCGACGGGGCGTGTCAGCGGCGGCGTGTCTCGCCGGGCTCCAGGGGGCCAAGATCGCTGCAATGATCGGCAGTTGGCCGCCGAATCGGGAACGCCGGTTCAACTCGTCGATTGTCAGCGCCAGAAGTCGCGGCTAATGACGGTCCGCGGCACGCCGCCTTACGGGAAAGTTCCGATGTCCGTCCAAATGGTCTTGTTGCCTGTCTTGGTGCAGGTCGGTCTCACCTTCGCGCTCCTGATCGGCATGGTGTTCGGGCGCCGGAATGCGCTGGTCTCGGGCGAGACCAAGATCCGCGACATTGCGCTCGGCGAGCCGAACTGGCCGAAGGGCGCCACGCAAATCGCCAATTGCTACCGCAACCAGTTTGAGCTGCCGGTGCTGTTCTACGCCCTGATCGCGCTGGCGCTGCCGCTGCGCCATGCCGATCTCTTCATCGTGCTGATGTCCTGGGTGTTCGTGGCGACGCGCTTCGCCCATGCCGGCGTGTTCGTCAGCTCGAACGATCTCGGCCGGCGCTCGTCGCTCTGGCTCGCCGGCGTGCTGGTGCTGCTGGCGATGTGGATCTACTTCGCACTGAAAATCCTGTTGCTGATCTGACGGTTGACCGTCGGATTTGATTTGAAAGATTCAAATGACTCCCGCTGCCCGGCTGTCCGCAGCCATCGAACTGATCGACACCATCGAACGCGACCGCGTGCCCGCGGCCAAGGCGCTGAAGGAGTGGGGCACCGCGCACCGCTTTGCCGGTTCCGGCGACCGCGCCGCCATTGCCGGCCTGGTCTGGGACGTGCTGCGCCGCTATGCCTCCAGCGCGTTCCTGATGGATTCCGATACCGCACGCGCACGGTTGATCGGCATGCTCCGCCTCGAGCGCAACATGGACACCGCAACCATGGAGGCTCTGTTCGACGGCAGCCGGTTCGCGCCTGAGCCGCTGACCGAGGCCGAGCAGGCGGCGCTCAGCCATCGCTCCCTGAAAGACGCGCCGGCGGCAATTGCCGGCGATTATCCGGACTGGCTCGATTCCCATCTGGCCAAAGTGTTCGGCGAGGACCGGGCGGCCGAGGCCGTCGCGATGGCGAGCCGGGCGCCGCTCGATCTGCGCGTCAACACGCTAAAATCCAATCGCGACAAGGTGCTGAAGGCGCTTGCTCATCTTCATGCGAAACCGACGCAATGGTCGCCAAATGGCCTGCGCATCGAGCTTTCGGCCGATGCGCGCAACCCCGGCATCCAGGCCGAAGAGGATTTCATCAAGGGCGGCGTTGAAGTGCAGGATGAAGGATCGCAGCTTGCGGCCCTTCTCACCGCGGCAAAACCGGGCGAGCAGGTGATCGATCTCTGCGCCGGTGCCGGCGGCAAGACGCTGGCGCTCGCCGCGATGATGCAGGGCAAGGGCCGGCTGATCGCGACCGACAGCGACAAACGCCAGCTAGTGCCCATCCACGAGCGCCTGTCGCGCGCCGGCGTCCACAATGCCGATGTCCGTACGCCCAAGGGCGAGGCTGATCCGCTGGCCGATATCAGCGGCACCGCCGATCTCGTTGTGATCGACGCGCCCTGCACGGGAACCGGAACCTGGCGCCGCAACCCCGATGCCAAATGGCGCATGCGACCGGGCGCGCTGGAGGTTCGCCTCAAGGACCAGGCCGAGGTGCTGGAGCGCTCCGTACCGCTGCTGAAGGCGGGCGGCCGCATCGCCTACATCACCTGCTCGGTGCTGGCTGAGGAGAACGGTGAGCAGGTGAGGGCCTTCGTCGGCCGCCATCCCGAGCTCGCGGTGGTGCCGCCGGAGCAGACCGCGAGCGTGCTCTGGGACAAGGCCGAGGCGTTTGCGCAAGCCGCGCTGCAATCGGACGAAGGCTGGCTGATGACCCCCCGCCGCACGGGGACCGATGGGTTCTTCGTGTCGGTGCTGAGGAAGGCAGGCTGAACTATCCCCCGTCATTCCGGGGCGCCCGAAGGGCGAGCCCGGAATCCATCGGGCGGCGCATTCTGCGGATCAATGGATTCCGGGCTCGCCCTGCGGGCGCCCCGGAATGACGAATGGGCAAACAAAAACCCCGCGAACCGGAGGCCGGTCGCGGGGTCTCTGAACTCAACGATCTGCCGGTACGTCCGTGGTCAGATCGCGAATTGCGCGGTCAACTAGCCGGCGCGGAGGTTGTCGGCCGAGGACTTGCCGCTGCGGCGATCCGCAACGATGTCGAACGAAACCTTCTGGCCCTCGTTGAGGGTGCTCAGACCAGCGCGTTCAACGGCGCTGATGTGAACGAAGACGTCCTTCTGGCCGTCATCCGGCTGGATGAAGCCAAAGCCCTTTTGGTTGTTGAACCACTTCACGGTGCCCATTGCCATAGTCATTTCCTTTCAATTGACGATGCACTCAGGGGGACAAATGCACATTGCTGCGCCCATCATCCCGGTTGGTCGATTTTGGAGAAATACCTGAAACGTGCTCGTCCATTGGAAATGAGACGGAGCGGCCCAGTCGTTCGGCCAAGGATCGATCATCACAATCTAGCGATTTTTTGGGGCAACTTCAAGGCGGCACGCGCTCACAGCGAGCGCTGCGCATTTTGCTATTTTGCGCTGCACACCGCTCGGTTCCATCAGTCCACGATGAAAAGAGTAGCGCCCACAGCCGTCGATGAGCGATGCGCGGCGTCGCCAAAGTCCGAGACCTGGTAGCTCATCCCCGGCGTAAGCCTGAATTTGCGCCCGTCGCGGAGCTCGCTGTCGAGCTCGCCCGCGAGCACGTAGAGCACGTGGCCGCGGTCGCACCAATGATCGGCCAGATAGCCCGGCGAATACTCCACCATCCGCACCCGGAGATCGCCGATGTTGAGCGTGCGCCACAGCACGTGCCCGGTTTCACCGGGATGCGTGGTGGCCTCGACCTTGCTCCAGTCGGTGACGGTGAAGGGCGAGGTGGGGAGCTTCATGGGAGGATCCTGTAGGTGAGCAATGTTGCTTGGGGCATGCTCTTAGCAATAAACTCAGTCATTGCGAGGAGCTCTTGCGACGAAGCAATCCAGACTGTCGCCGCCGAGAGATTCTGGATTGCTTCGCTGCGCTCGCAATGACGGGGAGGGAGCGACGTCAATCCGGTAGATGGTTCGCCGATCCCTGCACGATCAGCCCCGCATCATTCACCCGCAGGTATTCGCAGATCCGCTTGCCCCGCTCGTTCTCGTAGAACACCACCACGCTGTCAGGGCTGACGAACACGTCAATCAGTGAAAAGTGCAGGTCCGGCAGCAGCCCGAGCGCCTTGCCCCAATAGGCGCGCAACGCGTCCTTGCCGCGCACGGTGCCGCTGGCGCCGAATCCCATCGCGGGGATCCGGTCCGACGTCATCACGGCCGCGTCGTCGTAGAGCGTGAGCACGCGCTCGAGATCGCGCGTGTTCCAGGCCTCGACCCAGGTCCGGCCGAGCGCGGCTAGCGTTGATGGCTGATGGTGCTGTGACATGGCGTTTCTCCCTGATTGGCCCCGGTTTAGTGGAGGGGGCAATTAGGTCAATAATACTTACCTATATCCATTTGTCCATGCCCAAAGAAGAATGTGGGCGCCCAGCCCCACGCGGTTGCGAGGAGGGGCGCGGTCGCGTATCTGCTTGCCATGACAGCAGCACAGAACGACCGCTCCGCGTCGACGCCCTCCGTGGCCTCGGCGCACGACAAGATTCTCATCGTCGACTTCGGCAGCCAGGTGACGCAGCTGATCGCGCGTCGCGTGCGCGAGGACGGCGTCTATTGCGAGATCGTCCCGTTCAACAAGGCCGAGCAGGCCTTTTTGGAGATGAAGCCGAAAGCGGTGATTCTCTCCGGCGGCCCGGAGTCGGTGCATGAGGCCGGCTCGCCCCGCGCGCCGCAAGCGATCTTCGCCTCCGGCGTGCCGGTGATGGGCATCTGCTACGGCCAGATGACCATGGCGGAGCAGCTCGGCGGCACCGTCGAGGGCGGCCATCACCGCGAATTCGGCCGCGCCGATGTCGAGGTCAAGGCGCCGAGCAAGCTGTTCGAGGACGTCTGGTCACCAGGCGGCAAGAACCAGGTCTGGATGAGCCATGGCGATCGCATCACAAAAATGCCGCCGGGCTTCTCCGTCGCCGGCACCTCTCCGAACGCGCCGTTCGCGATCATCCAGGACGAGACGCGCAAATATTACGGCCTGATGTTCCACCCCGAAGTGGTGCACACGCCCGACGGCGCCAAGCTGATCCGCAATTTCGTCCGCAAGATCGCCGGCCTCACCGGCGACTGGACCATGCGCGCATTCCGCGAGGAGGAGATCGCAAAGATCCGCGCCCAGGTCGGCAAGGGCAAGGTGATCTGCGGCCTCTCCGGCGGCGTCGATTCGGCCGTGGCCGCCGTGCTGATCCACGAAGCCATCGGCGACCAGCTGACGTGCGTGTTTGTCGACCACGGCATGCTGCGCCTCGATGAAGCCAAGACCGTGGTCGATTTGTTCCGCCACCACTACAACATCCCGCTCGTGCACGTGGACGCCTCGAAGCAGTTTTTGGGCGAGCTCGAAGGCGTCACCGACCCCGAAACCAAGCGCAAGACCATCGGCCGCCTCTTCATCGAGGTGTTCGAGGCTGAGGCCAAGAAGATCGGCGGCGCGGACTTCCTGGCACAAGGCACGCTCTATCCCGATGTGATCGAGAGCGTCTCCTTCACCGGCGGTCCCTCGGTGACGATCAAGTCGCACCACAATGTCGGCGGTCTGCCCGAGCGCATGAACATGAAGCTCGTCGAGCCCCTGCGCGAGCTGTTCAAGGACGAGGTGCGCAAGTTAGGGCGCGAGCTTGGTCTTTCCGAAATCTTCGTCGGCCGCCACCCGTTCCCGGGCCCCGGCCTCGCCATCCGCTGCCCCGGCGACATCACAAGCGACAAGCTCGACATCCTGCGCAAGGCCGACGCCGTCTACATCGACCAGATCCGCAAGCACGGTCTCTACGATGACATCTGGCAGGCCTTCGCCGTGCTGCTCCCCGTCAAGACCGTCGGCGTCATGGGCGACGGCCGCACCTACGACTACGTCGTCGGTCTGCGCGCCGTCACCTCCACGGACGGCATGACCGCGGACTTCTACCAGTTCGACATGAAGTTTTTGGGCGAGACCGCCACGCGCATCATCAACGAGGTCAAGGGCGTGAACCGGGTGGTCTATGATGTGACCAGCAAGCCGCCGGGGACGATCGAGTGGGAGTAGGGGCTTCTCTCCAGGTTCAACAGAGTTAGGTCGTTACTTCCCGGACAGGCGGCGCGGCAAAAATCATGGGATTTGGGGTATTCATCCATCGATCGGACTCGATCTACGATGATAGCCCGGCTGAACGATATCAGTTTCCCAGTCAATATCTCCGCCGTGTCGAAGCCTGCATCGGCGATTGGATCATCTATTATGAACCGAGCAAGGTTGCCGAGACGCGCGGCTACTTTGCGATCGCGCGGGTTCAGCAGGTCATTTCCGATCCCGGTACTTCAGGAATGTACCTCGCTTTGATTGAACCTGGAAGCTATCTCGATTTTGCCAATCCGGTCTCCTTCAACGGGCCAACGGGTCCTGTGGAGCGTGGCGTCCTGAATGAGCAGGGTCGAATTTCGGGACGCGCTCAGTCGGCGGTCCGCCCTATCTCTCCCGACGATTTCAATAGAATATGCGAACTTGGTTTGGCGGAGAGTGCGCCGCTGCTGCCACGGCGAGATGAAGACGTCCGACAGCTTGATCTCAATGAGCCGCAGATGCCGTTCGGGCTTGAACAGCAGCGCGACCGTATTAGCCTGACAGTGTCTAGAGTGTTGCGCGATCGCGTTTTTCGCCGTGTCGTGCTCCGCGCTTATGATGAGCGTTGCGCCATTACCGGGCTAAAGCTCATCAATGGAATGGGACGTGCGGAAGTCGCCGCCGCTCACATCCGGCCGGTTGAGGCGAATGGGCCAGACATCGTTAGTAACGGTATCGCCCTTTCTGGCACCGCGCATTGGATGTTTGACCGCGGTCTCATCAGCCTGGCGGACAATCTGAAAATTTTGATCTCGCGCCAGACAAACGATCTGGATGGCGTGCGGTCGATAGTCAACAGGACCGGCCACGCCATTGCGCCGCAGCGGGTATCGGATCACCCGCATCCGCATTTCCTGAAATGGCATCGCGAGTATTGCTTCAAGCAATAGGCGATCCACGCCTTGCTTCGTTCGAATGTCGCCTCTGACGGGCGGGGCGGAGTTCTTGAAATCTGAGCCACTTCAGTATATAACTACTGTAGTCATATGGGTGTGCCATGCGTGAAATTCAGCTTCGTGATGCGAAAGCCAATCTCTCCGCAGTCGTCGACGAGGCTATCGAGGGTAAGCCTGCCGTGATCACGCGTCACGGCAAGAAGCAGGCGGTGGTCTTGAGCTACGAGGAGTGGCAGCGTCTGTCGCAGGTCCCGAGCTTCGGACGCTTACTCATGGCAGCCCCCGTGAGAACAGGCGATCTGCCGGCGCGCAATCGTTCCAAGCTGCGCAAGACCGATTTCTGAGATTTGTACCTCGTCGATACCAACGTCATATCTGCGGTCTCGCCGAACCGGCCGACGCCCGTGGCGCTGGTCGAATGGATCGATGCGCAATCGGCCTCCTTGTTCTTGTCCGTCGTGACGGTTGCGGAGATCGAGGATGGAATAGCCAAGCTGCGCCGCGAGAAAGCCACGCGCAGGAGTAAGGACTTGGACCAGTGGCTTGACACCGTGCTGCACCTCTATGGTGACCGTATACTGGTATTCGACACGCAGACCGCGCGGCTCGCAGGCGAGCTGTCGGATCGGGCTCGCGGGCGGGGGCATGCGCCCGGATTTGCAGATATCATCATTGCTGCCACTGCACGCCAATACGCGCTGACAATCCTGTCGCGCAACGTCAGGCATTTCGAGCCGCTCGGCGTGCCTGTGCTCGATCCCTTTAGCCGGTTGCCCCGTCCTGATCGTCACGCAGGTGAGTAGGATCGGTAGAGCGTAGCGAAACCCATCGCGACTACGAAGCGTGATTGATGGGTTTCCCTTTGCTCTACCCATCCTACAAAGTACTGATCGAGAAGCTCACGATCAAGAAGCTGCCGCACGGGCGGTTCGCACGGTCGTCCGTGCGAGGCCCATTGCTGGTCCGTTCCAGCTACAGCTCGGCGACCTGGACGAGAACGCGGCCACCCATTATTTTCGGAAGTGGTTTTGGAGACCCGCCGGTTGGGCGTGATCGAGAAGGAGGCAAACATGCCGATCATCCGTGTGTCCGTGATCCGCTGCGAGCCGCAGCACTTCGCCGAAATCAAGAAGATGATGGCGGACTCGCTTGCCGTGCTCGAACCGGGCATCCGCGCGATGCGCGGTCTCATCCACTTCTACGCGGGAGAAGATGAGGCGGTGAGCTCGCTGGTCAATGTCAGTCTGTGGCGCACCCTGGAGGATGCAAAGCAGCTCGACACATTCCAGCCGATGCTCGATCTCGGCAAGGCGTTCGTGGGCAAGGGCGCTACGTTCGAGCGCCCCGTCATGAATTACGCCTCGCAATGGGAGTTCGGGCCGGAGCGCTCGTCGCCAGATTGATCGCGGGGGTACGGTCACAGTGCACTTGACCCCCGCGGCGTTGCTAGAGCGGTGAAATCTTGCAGCCCTTTACATATAGGCGCATGTAGTCACCATGACCCACATCAGCATCCGCGATCTCCAGAAGATATCCGGCGAGGCCATCGGTGCGCTGCCGGGGGCCGACATCTGTGAAGTCGGGCGAGCGGACGTGGGGCTGCTCATTCCCCTCAGGTCGGCCGATCCGGATCGCCTTGCTGCCGTGTTGACACGGGCAACAGCGCTGGCCAAGGGCCGCGATGTGCGGGCGGACGACGCGGCGCTGGCGGCGTTCGGCGATGTCGATCCGGTCGATTGGTCGATCGCGGCCGTGAACGCCCTGACGGGCAAGCCCGGCAAGTCCCGTAACAATTCCCGCAAGTCGAAGCGGTGAGGCGGCCCTCGACGACGATCGTCATCGACGCGGTCATTTTGGTTGCCGCGGCTCGAGCGCGATCCTGAAGGCCGCCGGGTCTGCGATTCTGGTCACGACCGATCCGCGAGATCGTCGAGGACGCCGAGCGGCCCAAACCGCAAGATCGGTCGAGCGCATCACGGCCATCCCGGCCTAACTCAAGCCGCCACTGAGGAGTGACGATGACGCCGGCACTGCGAAACTATCAGGCCCGGATGCGGCGGGTGCTGGATCATATCGACCGGCATCTCGACGCGGATCTGGACCTGGCCAGCTTAAGCGCTGTCGCGGCGTTCTCGAAATTCCATTTCCACCGGCAGTTCACGGCGACCTTCGGGCTGTCAGTGCATCGCTATGTCCAGCTGGCCCGCCTGAAGCGCGCGTCGCATCAGCTGGCCTACAATGACGCCCTTGATGTCACCGGCATCGCGATGGATGCCGGTTACGACGCACCAGATGCTTTCGCCCGCGCCTTTCGGCAACGGTTCGGGCAATCGCCGTCGTCGTTCCGGAAATCGCCGGACTGGGAGCCGTGGCTTGCGGCCTTCGGGCCTCTCGACAACGCCAGGAGCAAGCTCATGCAGAAGAACTTCACCACTAACGACGTGACGATCCGCGATCTACCGCCCACCAGGGTGGCGATCATGGAGCATCGGGGGAGCCCTGAGACACTTGGTGACACGATCCGCCGGTTCATCGCGTGGCGCAAGGCGGCCTACCTGCACCACAGGACAAATCCGACCTTCAACGTCTGGCACTCCGAGGGGCGTCCCGCGCAGCAGGACGAATACAGCATCGACCTTTGCGTCGGGACCGACCAACCGATCGAGGCGAATGGCGGAGAGATCAAGGCCGGCGAGATTCCCGGTGGACGCTGCGCGGTGCTGCGCGTCGTCGGCTTCACCGACAATCTGGAGCCCGCCGCGCTCTATCTCTATCGCGACTGGCTTCCCGCCAGCGGCGAGGAAGCACGCGACTTCCCGATCTATTGCCAGCGGCTGAGCCTGTTCCCGGAGGTGCCGGAGCATGAGGCCATCGCGGACGTTTTCCTGCCGCTGAAGTAATGCACTGCCGTAGGGCGGATTAGCCGCAAGGCGTAATCCGCCATCTCATCACGTCGCGCTGATCGATGGCGGATTACGCTTCGCTAATCCGCCCTACGTTCTTAGCTCTCATCTCCCCAGCGCCATTGCGATGCGCGAGGCGAGCAGCTTGACGATGAAGCTTGGCGGATAGCTCTTGTAGCTCGGCACGTCGTCTGACGGCACGACGCCATCCGGCCTGGACTTCGTGCAGATGCGCGCCTGCAGCGGCGGGAGGTCGCCGTGGAATCGCGCCCGGTAGGCCGAGATCCAGTGCGGGCCGCGATCGAAATTCACGAACATCGCCGAATTGCAGCACGTCGCGACCACCCTGTTGGTTGGCGACGTCTCCTTGAGCTTGTAAGAGTTCAGGCGTTCGGCTCCCCTGGAGCATTCGAACCGGTCCTTGCGATAAAGCATATAGGCCGTTCCGCCGTCGCCATCGCGCACCGCGGGTGCATTCGGCAGCGCTTCGATCTTGCCTGCGCCCCTCTCGCAGTCGTCGCAATAGCAGACGGCGCTGACGATCGGATGACCGAACGCTCTGACTTCAACAGCTCCGCAAGCGCATGTTGCAGTTATGACGGGAGCAGGGGGCATGTTGGCAATACCATGAGGATGGATCATTCCGAAATCCTCTCGCGCATCCCGGTGAAGAAGTCCACCAGGCCAAACGGCGCGCGTTCGCCGAGGCAGAGCTCCAGGATTTCATGCGCGCCGATAGCGGCCGCCTGGCTGCGTGGGAACAGCGCGGCTTCGTAAGTCGCCAACGCCGCTTCGATGTCGTCGGGGTGTGCAGCGATGGCCTTGCCCAGTTCCGCGCCGTCGAGCATCGCGAGGTTCGCGCCGTCGCCTGCCGGCGGCATCAAATGCGCGGCATCGCCGAGCAGCGTCACTCCACGCCCGCGCGCCCAGCGATGGTCGTTGGGAAGTGTGTGGAGCATGCGCAGCACCGGCGGCGTGTCGGCGTCGGTGATCAGTGCCGTGAGCGCCGGCGCCCAGCCGGCGAATTCGGCTGCGATGCGCGCCGTCGCAGTGGCGACATCGGTGAAGTCGATCGCGGTAAACCATTCGGCGGGACGGTTCAGCGCGATGTAGGCATGAAGCGCGCTGTCTGGCTCGCGGTGCGCGAAGATGCCCTTGCCAGGAGCGTGCGCGAACAGCGCGCCGCCGCCGACCGCCTCAGCCGCAGCACGATGCCGTGCGTCCGCATCGTGCAGATAAGTTTCGATGAAGGACGTGCCGGCATAGTTGGGCGTCGCGTCCGACAGCAGCGGCCGCACCTTCGACCACGCACCGTCAGCGCCGACGAGGAGTTCGGTGCTCACACTAAGGCCGTCGGCGAATGTCAGCTCATGCCGCCCGCCGCCGCGTGGAACGACGCTCACAAGCTTCTTGTCCCATCGGATTGTCTCTGGGGGCAGGGAGTCCAGAAGGATGCGCCTCAGCGCGCCCCGGCGCACCTCGGGCCGCCCGCCCGTGCCGTTGTCCGCCTCGTCGAGCAGCACCTTGCCGTGCTGGTCGAGCACGCGCGAGGCCTGGCCGCCCTCGTGGATGAGTGCGCGGAATTGCTCGAACAGGCCAGCCGCCTTCAGCGCGAGCTGCCCGCTGTCGTCGTGGATGTCGAGCATCCCGCCTTGCGTCCGCGCCATCGCCGATACCTCGGCCTCGTAGACGGTGACGGGAATGCCATGCAGGTGAAGCACGCGGGCGAGGGTGAGGCCGCCGAGGCCTGCACCGACAATCGTGACCGGAGGCGCCATCGGGTCCTTTACCAAAGTCAATGGAACGTCGTTCCAGTCCTGTCAAGATGACGACATGGCGAAGAAGACTCACCGGATTGAACGGCGCACCGATGCGCTCTCGCGGGAGCGGATCATCGCGGCCGCAATCGAGATCCTCGACGGCGGCGGCGAGGGCGCGCTGACCGTCCGCGCGCTGGCGGCGCATCTGGCAACCGGCAGCGGGGCGATCTATTGGCACGTTGCCGACAAGGGCGAGCTGCTTGCGGCCGCGACCGACGAGGTCATCGCCCGTGTCATGTCCGAGCTGGTCGGCGGCACGAGGCCGCGCGAGGCGATCCGCGCAGTGGCACTCGGCGTGTTCGACGCGATCGATATCCATCCCTGGGTCGGCGCGCAGCTGTTTCGCGAACCGTGGCGGCCCGCGATGCTGGAGATCATCGAGAGCGTCGGCGGACGACTGCAGGCGCTCGGCGTGCCCAAGGCTGCGCAGTTCGATTCCGCATCGGCGCTGGTGCACTACATCCTCGGCGTCGCCGGCCAGAATGCCGCGAACGCCCGCGTTCATGCCCCCGATACGGATCGATCGGCCTTTCTTGCATCCGTCGCGGCGCAGTGGGAGGCGCTCGATCCTGCGCGATATCCGTTCGTACGGCAGATGGCGACGCAGCTCCGTGATCACGATGATCGCGCGCAGTTTCTCGCCGGCATCGATTTGATCCTGGCGGGGATCGGAATTGCATGAGCGTAGGGCGGATTGGCGAAGCGTAATCCGCCGCTTTTCCTCGCGCCGAAGGATGGCGGATTACGCTTCGCTAATTCGCCCTACGACCGCGCCATCTTCTCAAACCTCTTCACCAGCCGATCCCGCTTGAGCCGCGACAACCGCTGGATCCAGAACACGCCGTCGAGCTGATCGATCTCGTGCTGGTGGCAGACGGCGCGCAAGCCATCCGACTCCTCGCTGTGCGTGTTGCCGTCGAGATCGTGATAGCTGATCCGCACGCGCGCGTGGCGCTGCACCTCGTCATTGACGCCGGGCATCGAGACGCTGCCTTCCCTGTGCAGGATCATCTCCGGCGAGGCCCATTCGATCTCGGGATTGACGTAGGTCTGCGGGCCCGCTTTGGCGTCGAGCTCGAGCACAACGACGCGCAGGGGCACGCCGATATGCGGCGCCGTGATGCCGATGCCGGGCGCGGCGCGCATCGTCTCCAGCAGGTCGGCTGCAAGCTCGCGCAAGCCGTCGTCGAAGGCGGTGACGGGGCGGGCGGGCATGGCGAGCCGGCGGTCGGGATAGCGGACGATCGGGCGAATGGTCATTCAAGGCTCCTACCACTCACGGGGGAGTGAAGCACCCGCGCTTGACGCTCTACCAACTGGAAGGTAGTCATTCTCCATGACCAACGTTTCCTCGACCGCCGACGACATTCTGGCTTGTGCCCGCAGGCTGATCATCGCGGGCGGCTACAATGGCTTCAGCTATGCCGACGTCGCCGAAGTCGTCGGCATCCGCAAGCCGAGCATCCACCACCATTTCGCCAGCAAGGTCGACCTGGTTCGCACCCTGGTGTCGCGCTATCGCGAAGAGGCCGCGGCGGGATTGGCGGCGCTCGAGCGCAACATCCCTGATCCGCGCGAGCAGCTCAAAAACTATGTCGGGTATTGGGAAGCGTGCATCGCTGATGCGACGGCGCCCTTCTGCGTCTGTGCGCTGCTGGCCAGCGAGCTTCCGATCCTGCCGGAGGAGGTGGCGCTCGAAGTCCGCTCGCATTTCCGTTTCCTGGCGTCCTGGCTGACATCGGTGATGGAGCGCGGCAAGCGGAAGGGGCAGCTCAAGCTGTCCGGAACGGCACGGGTCGAGGCTGAAGGATTCATGGCGACCATGCACGGTGCGATGCTGTCGGCGCGCGCCTATGGCGATCCCAAGATATTCGGTGTCATTACCGCTCCGCTGCTGGATCGGCTGTCCACTAAACACTGAGAGACATCGGCAAGACGTCTACGCGCCCGCAGGCATCGGGTGAAGGCATCTTGCTGCGCGTGAAACTACCAACTAGTAGGTAAAGGACTGAAAGCAGTGGCTCATCATCAAATGGATCTCGTTCGTGCCGACCGCGAGCAATGGCTCAAGCAATACTACTTCCTCCGCGCGGCATTCTCCGTCGCCTGGGTCGCTGCCGCGTTTGCCGTCGCGCCGTCGTCCCCGCCAATCGCCGGCGCCTTGCTCGTGCTCTATCCGGCATGGGACGCGGCCGCCAATTTCGTCGACGCCTTGCGCAGCGGCGGGCTCACGCAAAACCGCACGCAGGTTCTGAACGTTGTGGTCAGCCTGGCGACCACCATTGCGGTCATCGTCGCACTTCGAACGGGCATGAACTGGGTGCTCGGCGTCTTCGGCGCCTGGGCAATCCTGTCCGGCTTGCTCCAGTTGGGGACCGCGATCCGGCGCTGGAAAAGTTTTGGCGCGCAATGGGCCATGGTGCTCAGCGGCGGTCAGTCGGCGCTCGCCGGCGGCTTCTTCATCGCACAGGCCTTGACGCCCGCGGTCCCGTCGATCGCGAATGTCGCGGGTTATGCCGGGGTCGGCGCGCTCTACTTCTTCGTCTCGGCCGTATGGCTCACCGTCAGTGACTGGCGCCGGCGCGCCGTGACGTAGCGCTGCGTCGCTTCCGGTCACGCGTCCGGATAGGGCGTGCCGTCCTTGTGCACGAACCTTCCGTCCGAATTTGCGCTCATCATGTCGATGTCCGAGCAGGTCGTGAGGTCGTCGGGCGAGCGCGAGCCGATCTCGAGATAGACGGCTACCGCGTCCGACCGGTTGATCATGTGATGGCCGTTGCCGCTGCCCTTCGGGAAGGCGGCGCAATCGCCTGCGCGCAGCACGGTTTCGCCGTCGTCCTCGATCAGCACCACCTCGCCTTCGAGCACGTAGACGAATTCGTCCTCGTGCGAATGCCAGTGCCGCTGGCTCGACCAGTTGCCAGGCGGCAGACGCATCAGATTGACGCCGAAATCGGAAAGGCCTCCGGCATTGCCGAGCCGCTTGCGGATGCGATCGGCGCAAGGAGCGTTGAAGGGCGCGGGATAGCCCGAACCCTTGCGGACTGGCAGGGCGGCAATGTCGATTTTTGGCATGGACATATTCCGTTCATTCGCAGTCGAGGCGAAGGCACATCTTGTTGGCTTGGAGCATCGACGTCTGGACCACGAACCGCTATTTTCCTGGAACGGGCGTGGCAGCGCGCCAGCATCGGCGGCGCGTTCGAACACTATAACGCTCTGGTCGAAACGGCTATGCTGCCTGCCGATAATCTGGGTCGTGGAATCGCTGCAAGTGCTCTCGGACGTTCTCAAGCGAAAAGAAATCTATAGTTATTTCAACCGCTCGGCGATGGAGAAGGCGCACGCCTATCAGTCGCAGGGTCGCGTTTCGGCGGTCGGCGTCAGCGACGACCTGACCCACATCAGTTCCCGGGTGCTAGGCAGCGCGTCCTCGAATTATCGCGTTGACATCCAGCTGGAGTTCGACAACGGCAGGCTCACCGACATCGACGGCGATTGCAGTTGTCCGATGGCCCTCAACTGCAAGCATGTCGCAGCGACCCTGCTTGAAGCGCTGAGCGACAAGCAGCCGCCGACGCTGCCGCCGGTGCCACTCCCGCAGGCAGCCAAGCCTGCCAAGGCGCAAGCGCCGACGGCTCCGCCGGTCCTGGGTCTCGAGGTCAACAACTGGATCGACAATGTGGGCCGCGCGTCGCGGAGCAGCGATCATGCCGCGGACGAGAGCCAGCGCTTGCTGTATTGCCTGCAGCCGTCGGACGACCCGATGCCTTACCTCGCCATAACCCTGCGATCGGTCCGGCTCCGCAAGGGCGGAGATTTTGCCGACAACTACACCAGTCCCAGCCTGTACGAATTCAAGCCGGAACGGGCGCCGAAATACTTCCGTGACGTCGACGTCGACATCGTGACGGAGGTGAACGGCCGCATCCGCAAGTCCTACACCCAAGGGCCGTGTCCGGAAGAGCTGTTGCACCGGATTGTCGCGACCGGCCGCGCATTCTGGCTTGACCACAGGCGGGCGCCGCTGAGCTGGGGCGAAGTGCGCGAGGGCCGGATCGAATGGCGCCCGGCGACCAGAGGCGTTGCACCGAACCTCGTCGTATCGGGGGCGGTCGCGCTGAATGCCGAACCGCCGGTCTATGTCGACGAAGCCAGCGGTGTGATTGGGCCCGTACAGCTCGGCTTGCCGCCTCGGCTCGCTTGCCAGTTCCTGGCTGCACCCGCCATTCCCCGCGCGCAACTCGAAGAGGTGTCGCGCCGCCTGAGCCAGAGGCTGCCCGAGCTTCACCACGGCCTGCTGCCAGTGCCGCCGGCGGCCGCGGTGCTCATCGACGAGGAACCTCGTCCCGTGCTGAGGCTGAAGCTGGGGCATCTCGGTGCAAGCTATTATTACTATCGCAGCAAGAGCGAACAGTCCGGTCCCGCTGGCGTGGCCAGCCTCGGCTTCCGCTACGGTGGGTTCGACATCGACCCGAGCCAGCGCGCAAGCCGGCTGGAGCTGTTCCAAGGCGGGCAGGTCTATGCGATCGCACGCCGCCAGGCGAAGGAAAGGCAGGCACGCAAGCGCCTCACCGACGCCGGTCTCACCGAAGCGAGATCGGCGCTTCCGATGCTCGATTATCGTCATGCCATGGACCTTACGCTGCGCGACCAGCGCGGCTGGTTCGATTTTCTCGCGCTGCACGCCGGGCAATTGCGTGCGGAGGGGTTCGAGATCCTGATCGACGACGATTTTCCGTTCCGGCTGGCGGAGTCGTCAGGTGAATTCGATGCGGTGCTGGAGTCCAGTGGCATCGACTGGTTCGAGCTGTCGCTCGGCATCGAGATCGAAGGCGAGCGGCGCGATCTCGCGCCGCTCCTGGCCGCGCTGGTTTCGGCACCCGGCTTCAGCCCCGCATTGCTGACGGCACTCGCGGACAAGGGCGAGCGTTTCCTGCTGCCTCTGGCCGACGGCCGGCACGTCGCGCTGGCTGCGGATCGCTTCCTGCCGCTCGTGCTGGCGCTGCATGGCCTGCACATGAGCGGCGCTTTCGCGGACGCCTCCAGGAGGATCAGACTGTCGCGCGCGGATATCGTTCCGCTGCTCGGCGTCGAGAACGAGCGCTTCGCCTTCGGGGGAGCCGACAGTCTTCGCCGCCTCGCAGGCCTGCTCCAGGCGCGAGGGTTGACCGCGCCGGAACTGCCGCCGACCTTTCGCGCCACGCTTCGCCCCTATCAGGCGCAGGGTGTGGCATGGCTCGATCTGCTCCGCGAGAGCGGGTTGGGCGGGATCCTCGCCGACGACATGGGTCTGGGCAAGACCGTCCAGATCCTGGCCCTGATCGCGCTGGAGAAAGCGCGAGGTCACCTCGCCAATCCCGTGCTGGTCGTCGCGCCGACCAGCCTGATGACGAATTGGTCCGCCGAAGCGCAGAAATTTGCGCCGGAGCTGAAGGTCCTCGTCCTGCACGGGGCCGACCGCAAGCATAAATTTCCCGATATCGCGGAGCACGATCTGGTCCTGACCACCTATCCGCTGATCGCGCGGGACCGCGAAATTCTGCTGGCGCGGGAGTGGCATATGGCCGTGCTGGACGAAGCGCAGACGGTCAAGAATCCGGATGCCGCCACCACGCGATTTCTGCGCGAGACGAAGGCGCAACACCGCTTCTGTCTCACGGGCACGCCGATGGAAAATCATCTCGGCGAACTCTGGTCGATCATGAGCTTCGTCAACCCCGGCTATCTCGGCGACAAGGCGGCCTTTTCACGCCAGTGGCGCACACCGATCGAAAAGCGCGCCGACAAGCCGCGGACCGCGGCATTGGCGCAGCGCGTCAAGCCGTTCCTGTTGCGACGTACCAAGACGGAGGTGGCGACCGAACTGCCTGCCAAGAGCGAAATGGTGGAAACCATTACGCTGGAAGGGCCGCAGCGCGATCTCTACGATTCAATAAGGCTGGCGATGTCGCGCAAGGTTCGCGAGGCCATCGCAAAGCGCGGCCTTGCCAAGAGCCACATCGTGGTGCTCGAAGCCCTGCTTCGGATGCGGCAGGCCTGTTGCGATCCGGCGTTGCTGAAACTGGACGACGGCATCGAACGTCCGTCGGCCAAGCTCGATCGCCTGATCGACATGGTGGGGGAGCTGCTGAGCGAGGGACGCAAGATCATCATCTTCTCGCAATTCACCTCCATGCTCGATCTGATCCGGAAGCGCCTCGACGCAGGCGGCCTGCGCTACAGCCTTCTCACCGGTCAAACCAAGGACCGAAAGACGGCGATTGAATCCTTTCAGCACGGCGCGGCCGAAATCTTCCTGGTCAGCCTGAAGGCAGGTGGTGTCGGCCTCAACCTGACCGCCGCCGATACCGTGATCATTTTCGATCCCTGGTGGAACCCCGCAGTCGAGGAACAGGCGATCGATCGGGCCTATCGGATCGGGCAGGACAAGGCCGTCTTCGTCTACAGGCTGGTGGCCACCGGGACGATCGAGGAAAAGATGGACGAGCTCAAATCCAGAAAGCGCGCGCTCGCCGACGGCCTGTTCGACCGTGACGGCGGGATCGCGTCGGCCCTCACGGAGAGCGATGTGAATGCATTGTTCGACGCCTAGCCAAGCGCAGCAGACGCTCGGCGATGATGCGATCGAGTTCCACGGAATGATGACATATTGCCGGTGTTTTGCCCGACGTGTCAAATTGCGGGTTTGCATCGTCGGCCGCCGGTAAGTCATTGATCCCGCAACGGCCCGCTACTGTGCATGGGGTTGTTTTCGGCATTTTGCTTTGGCCGCGCATCATTCGCGGGGCATAATTTAATCGCGCCGCCCTGTCTGCTTTCGCCAGTTCCATTCGTCTTCCACCCAGACAGACCTGACGGGAGACAAAGATGACTGCTTCCTCTTATCGCTGGGTGATCGTCGCCGCCGGCGGCCTGCTCGGCTGCGTCGCGATCGGCGGCATGTTTTCGCTGCCGGTGTTCCTGCAGCCGATCGCCAGGGACACCGGCTGGTCGGTGACCGGCATCTCCACTGCGATGACGATCGGCTTCCTCGCGATGGCCTTCACCAGCATGGCTTGGGGCACGGTAACCGATAGGTTCGGGCCGCTGCCGGTGGTGCTGACGGGATCGATCGTGCTGGCGCTGAGCCTGTTCGCTGCGAGCCATGCGACCTCGCTGATCGTGTTCCAGTTCGTGTTCGGCCTCCTGGTCGGCGCCTCCTGCGCCGCCATCTTCGCGCCAATGATGGCGACCGTCACCGGCTGGTTCGACACCCATCGCGGCCTCGCGGTCTCGCTGGTGTCGGCCGGCATGGGCGTGGCGCCGATGACGATGGCGCCGCTCGCGGCGTGGCTGGTTTCCCATCATGACTGGCGCACCGCGATGCAGATCGTGGCGCTGGTCGTCGCTGCCATCATGATCCCGGTCGCGCTCCTGGTCCGCCGTCCGCCAGCGCTCGCGCATCCGCCGGTCGCGGTAGCCGGTCAAGGCGGCCCGCAATCCGAGATGACGGTGGGCGAAGCGTTGCGCTCGCCGCAATTCCTGATCCTGCTCGCCACCAATTTCTTCTGCTGCGCCACCCATTCCGGCCCGATCATCCATACCGTCAGCTATGCCGTGAGCTGCGGCATTCCGCTGATCTCGGCGGTGACGATCTACAGCGTCGAGGGGCTGGCCGGTCTCGGCGGCCGCATCGCCTTCGGCCTGATGGGCGATCGGCTCGGCGCCAAGCGCGTGCTGGTCTCGGGCCTGCTCGCGCAAGCCTTCGGCGCGCTCGGCTATGTCTTCGCCCATGAGCTCACGACCTTCTACGCGGTCGCGACCGTGTTCGGCTTCATCTATGCCGGCACCATGCCGCTCTATGCGGTGATCGTCCGCGAAAACTTTCCGCTCAGGATGATGGGCACCGTGATCGGCGGCACGGCGATGGCCGGCAGCCTCGGCATGGCGACCGGCCCGCTCGCCGGCGGCCTGATCTATGATGCGTTCTCCAGCTATGCCTGGCTCTATATCGGCTCCTGGGCGATGGGCCTCGGCGCCTTCCTGATGGCGATGACGTTCCGGCCGTTCCCCAAGCCGCAAGCCGAGCCGGCGCCGGCACCGGTGGCCGCATGACGAGAATGAGGCGCAGCCTCAGAGCTGCGCCTCAATCGCCGCCTTGTCGACGATCGACCACACCTGGTGGATCTTTCCGTCGCGGAATTCGTAGAACACGTTTTCGCAGAAGCTGACGCGCCTGCCGTTGACGGCCAGCCCAAGGAATGTCCCGACCGGCGCGCACTCGAATTTGAGCCGGGCAGCGACGTTGGGCGGCTCGGAGATCACCATCTCGATGTTGAAGCGCAGATCCGGAATCTCGCGAAAATCCTGCTCCAGCATCGCGCGGTAGCCCGCGAGCCCGAGCGGCCGCGCATTGTGGGCGACCTCGTCGTGCACGAACCGGCCGAGCGCGGGCCAATCCTGCCGATTCAGGCAAGCGATGTAGTTGCGATATATATTGGCGAGTTCGGCTGGCGTCATGTCGATATTCCCTTGGCTTCCAGCCTAACGCGGGAGCAGGGGAATCGACGCGCCGCTCACAGGCGTTTTTCGAAGAACAGATCCGGATACGGGTCATCGTTGAAACGCGGGATCTCGCGCCAACCGGTGGCGCGGTAGAGCCGGCCGGCCTCCAGCAGCGCGCTGTTGGTGTCGAGCCGCAGCAGCGCGATGGCGAGCCTGCGCGCGGCATCCTCGGCGGCATCCATCAGGCGCTTGCCAAGGCCCAATCCGCGCGCCGAGGGTGCCACCCACACCCGCTTGATCTCGGCATAGCCATGATCCGTTCCCTTCAGGCCGACGCAGCCGATCGGCAGCGTGTCCGACATCGCGACGATGAAGCTGCCGCGCGGCCGGCGCATGTCCTTGGCATCAGGGTCGCGCGACAGCGAGACGTCAAATCCCTGCTTGAAGCGCCGGCCGAGCTCGGCGTAATATTCCCCAAGGCAATAGCGCGCCTCGTCGCTGCGCGGATCCATTTCGGCGAGCGCGATGCGATCGCGCGTCAGCGCGGAGGCGACCAGATCCATCGCCGCGAGCAGCGCCTCGGCTTGCGCATTCCGGGCGAGAAAGCTTTCGGCCTGCGTATTCGACAGCGCCTCATAGGCCGCGAATTCGCGCTTGCCGGCGCGGGTCAGGCTGGCGACGCGACGGCGCGCATCGTTCTCATGGGCTTGCGTCTCGATCAGGCCTTCGTCTTCCAGGCTGCGCAACAGCCGGCTCATCAGCCCGGAATCGAGGCCGAGATAGTCGCGGATCTCGCCGACATCGGAGCGTCCCTGTCCGATCGCATTGAGCACGCGCGCCGCGCCCAGCGGCCGGCTGCGCCCGAGGAACGAATTATCCAGCGCGCCGACAGCGGAGGTCACGGCACGATTGAAGCGGCGGACGCGGGAGACGGGGTCGAGCATTATCTGACTTTAGTCAGATATAAATCTGCCGTCAATCGCCGCGGGGATCGATCATCGAGAAACGGTCGGTACCTCGCCTTCATCCGCGATCCCAGCAACGGCTTCGTCTCGATGACGCTGCCGCTCAAGGGCGGCACGCTGTCGCTGAAGGTCGCTTAGAAGTGATGCACGCCGAGCGCCGAGAACGCGCCGTCGTGCAGATCGTGGCTATCAGTCGGTTGGCCGAGAAAGCCAAGATGCAGCGTCACCGGCGGCAGCGTTGCCATCGGCACCGCGCCGGCGGTGTCGAGGCCGCCGATATCGACGTGCGTCGCCGCGCTGTCATGAGGCGACGCCAGCGGTGTGCTGATGATATCCGTGACCAGCGCGCTGAACAAATCGGGGGAGGACGCCTCATGCCCGTCACCTCCGACGGAATGCAGCAGGCCGCCGACGAGGCCGGTGACGCTGTCAGTGAGCTGTCCGATTGTTCCGGTGACCGTAGATGTCAGCTGCGACACCGTATTGCTCAGGCTGTCGAGCGTGTGCGAGACGGCGGATAGCGAGGTGTCGACAAAGTTCGTGATCGTGCTGCCGAAATCGTGCAGCGATGGTGGCGGATCGATCGACGCGGACGTCGCGGCATCGGCGTGAGTGGGGCCGCCGACGGCTACTGCCGCATGATCGGACGCGACGGGAGCGTGGCTGTCAATCGGGGCGGTCGCGCTGACCGAGCTGTCCGTCATGGCAACGACGCCGGTATTTCCGTCGGCATGCGAGACGCCGCCGCCGGTCCCATCCATATGAAGCGTCGTCGAGGTCTCATTCGTCGGCGGCACGCTCAGATCGGAATGCTGATCGCCTGAGACTGGCTGGTGATCGCCCGGCGTTACTTCGGCCGGAGCCGGATCAGCGGCATGCGCCGGATCAGAGGCATGCGCCGGCGTGGTTGGCACGTCGGACGGCAGCGGCTGCGCATCGTTGCCACCATGATATCCGGCGGCCTCGGCATCCTTCAGGAAGGCGATCAGCGCGGTCATGAACGCAATCGTCTCTTCCGTCGTGATGTGGCGGGCGATCTCGGCCTTTTCGGCGCGGCGATTGTTCTGCTCGGATGCAGCCATTGGCTCCTCCTCAGCGTTCGCGGAAGGCGCGGGTCAGCTCGTCGCGTAGCGGACCGAGCAAATATTCAAATAGCGTGCGCGGCCGCGTCGGCACGATCACCTCGGCCGGCATGCCCGATTGCAATTCGATGCGCGACTTCTTGACGTCCTCCGGCTCCAGCGAGACCTCGACCGCGTAATAGCCGGGGCCGCCTGCTTTGTCGTTGGTGACGCGGTCGGCCGAGACCGTTCGCACGGTGCCGTAAAGGCGGGGACGCTCAACATAGTTGACGCCGGTCAGCCGGATCTCGGCGCGGCGGCCGGCGGTGACGTCGTTGATGTCGGACAGCTTGAGTTGTGCATCGACGATCAGCGGATTGTCCGACGGCACGATGTCCATGAGCTTTGCACCGGGCTGGATCACGCCGCCTTCGGTGAACACGTCGAGCCCCACCACTGACCCGGTCGCCGGCGCCCTGATCTGCGTGTGCGTCACGACATCCGTCGCAGCGTCAACCTTCGGGGCGAGCTCCGCGAGCTTGTTCTCGGTGGAGCGGAGCTGGTCGGTGATCTCGCTCATCCGGGCGCGCTCGGCCTTGGCGATCTCTGCCTCATTCTGCGAAATCTGCTGCTGCATGCCGGCAATATTGGCGCGCTGCGCGCCGATATCGGCCTGGAGCTTGGCGTCCTCGCGCTGCAGCGCCAGGATCCGCGTCTTCGGCGTATAGCCCTGTTCGTACAGACGCTGCGCTCCGTTCATCTCGTCGGCCAGGAGCTCGCGCTGCTTTTCAGTGCCGGTGAGCTGTGCCTGCGTGCCGCCGATCTGCGCATTCAGCTCGGCGATCTTGCCCTTGAGCACGGATGTCTCCGCCTCGAACTGATGTTTTCGCGCGGCCATCATCGCGATCTCGTTCGCGATCGCCTGGCGCAAAGCGGGCTTTGCGTCCTTCGGATCGATCCCAACATCCATGGCGTGGTCGTCGCGCTCGGCCATCAGCCGCGCCTCCGCCGCGCGGGCGGCGTCGCGATCGGCAATCAGCACTTCGAGCTTGGCGCGCGGATCGCTGTCGTCGAGCACCAGCAGAAGCTGTCCTTTTTCGACATGGGCGCCATCGCGCGCCAGAAGCTGGCGGACGACGCCGCCATAGGGATGCTGCACGCTCTGGCGCCGGCCCTCGACCTGGAGGTTGCCGCTGGCGATCGCGGCCCCCGAGATCGGGGCGAGCGTGCCCCACAGCGTCATGGCCGACGCGAACGCGCCGACCACGATGGCGCCGACCAGTGCGGGCCGTCCCGGCCGCGCATAATAGGCGCGCTCGCGATCGGCGACATAGGTTGCGGTGCTCATGACGCGGCCGCCCGTGCGGCGGCCTGCTGCTGCAAGGCCTGATAGACCTCGCCGGGAGGGCCGAGCATGTCGAGCATGCCGTTGCGGATCACCATCATGACGTCGACGATGTCGAGGATCGTGGTGCGGTGGGTGATGACGATGACGGCGGCGCCGTCGGCCTTGGCCTTGAGCAACGCGGCCTTCAGCGCCTCCTCGCCGGGTGCGTCGAGATTGGCGTTGGGCTCGTCAAGCACGAGCAGCGGCGGGGGGCCGAGCAGAGCGCGCGCCAAACCAAGCCGCTGGCGTTGTCCACCCGACAGGCCGACGCCGCCGCCGCCGAGCCGTGTGTCGTATTGCCGGGGCAGATCGAGCACCATGTCGTGGATGCCGGCGCGGATGGCGGCATCGATGATCTCGTCGGTCGAGGCATCGCCGAAGCGCGCGATGTTCTCGCGCACGGTGCCGGCGAACAGCCCGACATCCTGCGGGAGGTACCCGACATGACGGCCGAATTCGACGGGGTCCCAGTGATTGTAGTCGAGGCCGCCGAAGCGCAAGCGACCGGCGGCGGGCGACATGGCGCCGACCAGCAGGCGTGCCAACGTGCTCTTGCCCGAACCGCTCGGCCCGACGATGCCGAGCGCCTGGCCGCCGGCGAGCTCGAAGGACAGGCCTTTCAGCACCGGCTCGGGCCGCGACGGCAATTCGCAGACTAGCTCGCGCACCTCGACTGTATTGCGCTGCTTCGGCACGATGGTCTGCGGCACGGTCAGGTCGACGGTCGCCAGCAGATTGCGCACCTCTGTGTAGGAATCGCGTGCGCCGATGAACTGCTTCCAGGTACCGACCGCCTGTTCGACCGGAACCAGCGCACGGCCCATGACGATGCTGGCGGCGAAAATCGTTGCGGGCGTGATGGCGTGGTCGATCGCGAGCCACGCGCCGGTGCCGAGCATCAGGGATTGCAGTAGCAGGCGGAAGAAGCGGATCGACGACGTCATCACCGCGTTCTTGTCGCTGGCGATTGCCTGCTGCACCAGCATCGCCGAGCGCTGGGTCTGCCAGTTGCGCTCGACCGCAGGCTGCATGCCCATGGCGCGGATCACGTCGGCATGGCGCAGGACGTTTTCGGTGAATACGTAGGACTGGTTGCCGGAGGACTCGGCCTGCTTCATCGGCGAGCGGGTCAGCACTTCGTTCACGCCTGCAAGTCCGAGCAGCAGCAACGCGCCGATGGTGGCGACGAGGCCGAGCAGGGGGTGGATGAAGAACAGCAGCAGCAGATAGATCGGAATCCAGGGCAGGTCGAACGCGAAATAGATTCCGGGCCCGGTGACAAAGGTGCGGAATTGATCGAGATCGCGCAGGTGCTGCGCGCCGCGCGAAGCGCCGCGCTCAGCCGATCGCACCACCAGCGCCTCGAACACGCGCGTCGACAGCTCCATGTCGAGCCGGATGCCGCAGCGGATCAGGATCCAGGCGCGCACCGCGTCGAGCGCGGCCATGGTCAGGAGCGCGATGGCGAGGATGAGGGTGAGAAGGACGAGGGTGGAAATGTTTTCGTTGAGCAGGACGCGATTATAGACCTGCATCAGATAGAGCGGCGAGGACAGATAGAGCAGGTTGATCGCGCTTGAGAACAGTCCGGCCCACAGGAAATGCGGCCAGAGTTTCAGCAGCGCTTCGCGGACGTCGTCGCCGCGCCGATACGGCGGCTCTGCCGCCTCGTCTGCGACCGTCGAAAGGGCTGCCGCCATCTGGATGTCCTTAATGTGTCGAAATGTGTCGAACGAATCTGCGCCGGGACGCTGGCGGGCTCACGCATGGCGTGACGTGGGGCGGATCGCCCCACGTCACCTGTCGTCATCAGCGAACTAGGGCTCAGACCAGACCGTGGAGGAGACCACCAACGTCGAGATGGCCGACATCCGCACTAAGGCCGACGGCGGTCGGCGCGGAGATCGAGGCGTCGATGCCACCGGTTCCTGCAAGGCCCGACGTGGAGACGTCGATGCTCGGGTTGGTTTCGATCAGCGCTCCCACATCGAGCGTGTGAGACAGATCGACCGAGCCGCTGGCGCCGGCCGTTGCACTTCCACCTGCATTGGCGCTGCCCGACAGCGCACCTGTTGCTGTTCCAAGCAGGCCGTCGACCGTGCCGAGCAGGTTTCCGAGAAGAGCCATGTGTACTCCTTTGGGTTGGCAGTTGAGATCGCGACAGAAAAGTCGCTGCCCAAGAAGTCGCCCCGACGCCGAAGGTTGCGGACTCACATGCGGCCATTTGGTGCTGATTTGTTGGGCGAGGAACTTCGGGTGCGGGAAGGGCAGTGCGGTTGACTCGGTTGGACGAAGATTCTTTGCGATGATGCGCAGCCCGGATGGAGCGCGGCGAAATCCGGGACCGCTGCATCCGCCGGCGAGAACCCCGGATGACGTTGCGCTCCATTCGGGATACGAGAGCTTGCGTTGCCCGACGGGCAAAACACCCAAACCCTCGGTCAATCCGCACCGTCAAAAATATGCCACTTTACCGAAATTCGGAAACGGCGTATGTGTCGCGCAACCCGGCCCAAGGAAGAGGGGCGTATCGCGATCGTCACGAACGCGGGCCGGATAGCGGTGGACGAGGGTCACGTCGGCGCGAAGGGTTTTGCAGGGCGGGCAACCGTGAGCAAAACCATCGCGCACACGACCGGTGTGATCTGCGTACGGCGAAATCGTGTGGTCCTGGCGCCCGGAGCCTGTGCGCCAAGGCTTGCGGTGATGCGTTGTGTCCAACCGGACATGCGTATCGATCATCCGCAAGGCG